>DASVRK010000001.1:0-34139 GCA_036388655.1 Allosphingosinicella sp.
TCCCTGCGTGCAGGGAGGGGGGCGAGGCAACAGAAAGGGCGGATTTGCCGCCGCCCCTCCACCGGCTCTTGCGGGCGCGGCTCGGTTGTCGCAGCCTGTGGCCATGACCCGCGTTCGACCCCGTCTGGCAAGGTTGCCCGCGCTCGCTATGCTGGCGCTGATGACCGCCTCCCCCAGCCTATCCGCCGAACGCCCGCGCGCCCGTCAAGCCGGGATCGCCGTCGGCATCCTCGCGCCGGGACCGCTCAACGCGATCACCGACGTGGCCGGCGTCGTCGTTGGCCATGTCACGCTCAAAGAGGGCGCGGCGATCCGGACCGGGGTGACGGCGGTGCTGCCGCACCGCGGCAACCTATTCCAGGACAAGGTGCCGGCCGGCTTCGCCGTCGCCAACGGCTTCGGCAAGTTCATGGGGTCGACCCAGATCGAGGAGCTGGGCGAGATCGAGACGCCGATCCTGTTGACCAACACCTTGTCGGTTCCCGAAGCGGCGGCGGCGGTGGTGGAGTGGACCTTGGCGCAGCCGGGCAACGAGCAGGTGCGGTCGGTGAACGCAGTCGTCGGCGAGACCAATGACGGCCAGTTGAACGACATACGCGCGCGGCGGGTGACCAAGGCCGACGGGCTCGCGGCGATCGCGGCGGCGCGCGAGGGGCGTGTCGCGGAAGGCGCGGTCGGGGCGGGCACCGGCACCGTGGCGTTCGGCTGGAAGGGCGGCATCGGCACCAGCTCGCGGCGGCTGCCGGCCAGGCTCGGCGGCTGGACGGTGGGCGTGCTCGTCCAGAGCAATTATGGCGGTGTGCTGACCGTCGACGGGGTACGGGTCGGCGAGGCGCTCGGGCGATATATGCTGAAGGACGAGCTCGAGGGCGCGGCCGGGGACGGATCGGTGATCGTCGTCGTCGCCACCGACGCGCCGCTCTCCGACCGCAATCTGAAGCGGCTCGCCCGCCGCGCCTTTCTCGGCATCGCCAGGACCGGCTCCCCGATCACCAACGGCTCGGGCGACTATGCCGTCGCCTTTTCGACCGCGGCCGCCGTCCGCCGCACGCCCGCCCGGCGGAGCGCCGTCGCGGGGATGGAGGAGCTTCCCAACGATCGGGTGACGCCGCTCTTCCAGGCCGCGGTCGAAGCGACCGAGGAGGCGGTGCTGAACTCGATGTTCAAAGCGGAGACCATGGAAGCGAATGGCGCGCGGGTGGAGGCGCTGCCGGTGGCCGAGGTGCTGCAGCTTCATCGGCGCGGCAGCGGCCGGGCGAGAGGGGAGTGAAGGTGCGTGCGCTTCTCGTGCTCGCCGCCTTCTCGGCGATGGGATCTCAGGCGAGTGCGATCGCGACAGCCGGTCCTCTGACCGGCGCCTGGGGCGGGGAGCATGTTGGGCTGGAGCTCGATGCGGAGGGGGGAAGGGTGCGCTATGATTGCGCCGCAGGGACCATCGATGGCCCAGTGCTTCCCGGTGCCTCCGGCCGCTTTCAGGCGAACGGCGCCCATCGCCCCAATCTCGGAGGCCCGGAGCGGCAGGGCCGCGAGCCGCCGCTTTTGCCCGCAATCTACACGGGGACCGTCCGCGGCGACATCATGACCCTCAGCGTGCGGGTGCCGAGCAGGGCGATGGAGATCGGTCCCTTTACGCTCAGGCGGGGTGCCGAGCCGATCCTTCTTCGCTGCCTGTGACGGGAGGGAGCAGCGGCCGCCGGAGGGTCAACAGAGGCCGCTTGCCACGGAGGTTCTGTGTGATAACATCACATGAACCTTTGGAGGGATGGCCCGATGCGTTTCCTGACCCTGTTGCCGCTCGCCGCCCTGGTCCTCACCGGAATCGCTCCGGCGCCGATGGCCGCGCAGCCGGGCGCGCGCCGTCCTGCTGCGCTCGACGCCGAGGCCATTTGCCGGCCGTTCCTGGACGCGTCCTTCGGCGATAGCGACTCGCGAGGCCGCTATGGCCCGGCACGAGCCTTGGCGCCGCCCCCGCCTCCACCTCCGCCGTCGCCCCAGCAGCCGGGTGCGCCGGCCGAGGCCGCCACGGATTCGGAGGTGGTCGTCACGGGAAGGCGTATCGCTGAGCCGAACCTGACCGCGGTTTCGCCGGTGACGGTGGTCAATTCGCAGGAGGTCCAGTTGAGGGGGACCGTCCGGACCCAGAATCTGATGAATTCCGGGCCGCAGGCCTCTGCACAGGCGCCGGGCTCATATGTTCGGGATCCCGCCAACCGCGAGCGCTATGCCGGGAAAGAAGTCGCGGCGGTGCAGGCGGTGGCCGAGGCGCCGGTGTCCACCTTCGCCGTGGACGTCGACACCGGCAGCTATGCCAATGTCCGGCGGATGCTGAATGCGGGCGAAATGCCGCCCCAGGCGGCGATCCGCACCGAAGAGATGCTGAACTATTTCCGCTACGATTACAGCGCGCCGCGCGACCGCAGCCGCCCGTTCACGATCACGACCGACATGACCACGACGCCGTGGCACCCGACGACGCGTCTGCTCCGGGTCGGCCTCAGGGGCTATGACGTCGCTCGCTCGGAGCGACCGGCCGCGAACCTCGTCTTCCTGGTCGATGTGTCCGGATCGATGGAGGAGCCCAACAAGCTGCCGCTGGTCAAATGCTCGCTGGCCTTGCTGGCCGAGCGGCTGTCGCCGCGCGACCGCGTCTCGATCGTCGTCTATGCCGGCGCCGCCGGCCGCGTGCTCGAGCCGACTTCCGACAAAAGACGGGTGCTGGACGTGCTGGCGCGGCTCCGGGCAGGCGGCTCCACCGCCGGCGCCCAAGGCATCCAGCTGGCCTATGAGACCGCACGGGCCGGCATGATCGAGGGCGGCATCAACCGGGTCGTGCTCGCCACCGACGGCGACTTCAACGTCGGCGTGACCAACGACCAGGCGCTGATCGACATGGTCGAGCGCGAACGCGCGGCGGGGACCACGCTGACCACGCTCGGCTACGGCACCGGCACTTACAACGAAGCGATGATGGAGCAGATCGCCGACCACGGGAACGGCAATTACGCCTATATAGACGGGCCGCGCGAGGCGCAGAAAGTGCTCGACCAGGAGCTCGCCTCGACCTTGTTCACGATCGCCGGCGACGTGAAGATCCAGGTCGAGTTCAACCCGGCCTATGTCAGCGAATATCGGCTGATCGGCTACGAGAATCGGGCGCTGGCCGAGCAGGATTTCGACAATGACGCGGTCGACGCGGGCGATATCGGGGCGGGGCACCAGGTGACCGCGCTCTACGAGATCGTGCCGGCCGGGAGCCGGGGCTGGCTGCCCGGCCGCCGCTACCCGGCTAACCGCCGCGAGGCCTCCGGCATGGGTAATGACGAGCTCGCCTGGCTGCGCCTGCGCTACAAGCTTCCGGGCGAGAACCAGTCGCGGCTGATCGAGCGGCCGGTGCCGGCCGGGCTGGTGCGTAGCGCGCGGGCGCCGGCGGGGGATACGGCCTTCGCCGCGGCGGTGGCGGCCTATTCGCAGCGGCTGCGCGGCGACCCGCTGCTGGCCAATTTCAGCTTCGCCGATGCCCGGCGGCTGGCCGCCCGCGCCGACACGCGCGACCCGTGGCGGCGGGAGTTCGTCGGCCTGACCGAGGCGGCCGAGCGGCTGACGTCGGAGCGGGCGGGCGGCGCGGGGCGCTAAGCGCTAGCCCCTCCGGGCGAGCCAGATGACGTGCCGGGCGCCGCGGCCCCCGGCGGCGCGCACCGGCACCTCCTCAACCGCGAAGCCGGCGGCGCGGAGCCGCTGGGCGAAGTTGCGATGGGGTGCGGCCGACCAAATCGCCAGTATGCCGCCGGGGCGTAGCGCCGCTTTGGCGCGGGCCAGCCCGGCCGGCTGGTAGAGCCGCTCATTGTCGTCACGGACGATGCCGTCCGGGCCGTTGTCGACATCGAGCAGGATCGCGTCATAGCCGCGGCCGGCGTCGATCAGGCCGGCGACATCGGCTTCGATCAGCTCGACGCGCGGATCGGAAAGGCTTGTGCCGAACAGCGGCGCGAGCGGCCCTCGCGCCCAGGCGATGACGGCGGGGACCAGCTCGGCGATCTCGATCCGGGCGTCGGGCCCGAGCGCGGCCAGCGCCGCCCGCAAGGTGAAGCCCATACCGAGCCCGCCGATCAGCAGCTTGGGATCCCGGCGTCCGCCGATCCGCTCGCAGACGAGGGTGGCGAGCGCTTCCTCGGAGCCGCTGAGGCGGCTGTTCATCAGCTCGTTGCCGCCGAGCATGATCGAAAATTCCTCAGCCCGCCGGTACAGCCGAAGCTCGCCGCCGCCGGGGATTTGCGCGGTGTCGATCAGCAACCGGGGGATCATGAGCGCAGCGCGGCGGCCGGCCGCTACACGTCCAGATTGGCGACGTTCAGCGCATTTTCCTGGATGAAGTCGCGCCTTGGCTCGACCACGTCGCCCATCAGGCGGGTGAAGATCTCGTCGGCGACGTCGGCCTGCGCGACCTCGACCTGGAGCAGACTGCGATTGTCCGGATCCAGCGTCGTTTCCCAAAGCTGATCGGCGTTCATTTCGCCCAGGCCCTTGTAGCGCTGGATCGACAGGCCCTTGCGCCCGGCGGCGAGGATCCCCTCCAGGAGCTCGGTCGGCCGGCGGACGAGCACGCCTTTGGCGTCGGGCGGGGGAGCGCGGTCGGAGCGGGGGACGCCCTCGACGCGGGTGTGGGGCTCATCCTCGTCCTCCGTCTCGCCGTCGCCTTCGGCGGCCGGGGCGGCGGACTTCAAGGACACGAGGCGCGACTGGGCGGCATAGGTGTCGGCCTGTTCCAGCGCGAGTCCGTGGAGCTTGCGCGCCTCCGCCGAGACCAGGAACTTGTGGTCGACGACATGATAGTCGGTGACGCCCCGCCACAGCCGCTTCAGCACGTAATTGCCCTCGTCGCTCGCCTCGCCCGACCAGGTCGCGTCGGCATCGCCGGCCTGGAGCCAGGCGGCGGCGCGGGCGGCGGCGGCGGCGCGCTCGCTTGCCTTCAGTTCGGGATCGAGTGCGGCGGTAAGCGCCAGCGCTTCGATGATCGCGGGGTCGTAGCGGCGCGGGACATAGCGCATCAAGCTGCGCATCCGCCGGGCGTGGTCGGCGAGGCCGCGCAGGTCGTCGCCGAAGCGCGTGCCTTCGCCGGTCTCGAGCCGCATCAGGCCGATGCCGGCATCGACCAGATATTCGTCGAGCTTGGTGTCGTCCTTCAAATAGACTTCGGAGCGGCCCTTGGCGACTTTGTAAAGCGGCGGCTGGGCGATGTAGAGGTGGCCGCGCTCGATGATCTCCGGCATCTGCCGGTAGAAGAAGGTCAGCAGCAAGGTGCGGATATGGGCGCCGTCGACGTCGGCGTCGGTCATGATCACGACCTTGTGGTAGCGCAATTTCTCGATGTTGAAATCGTCGCGGCCGATGCCCGTCCCCATCGCCTGGATGAGGGTGCCGACCTCCTTGGAGGAGAGCATCCGGTCGAAGCGGGCGCGCTCGACGTTCAGGATCTTGCCTTTCAAGGGCAGGATCGCCTGGACCTCGCGGTTGCGGCCCTGCTTGGCGGAGCCGCCGGCCGAATCGCCCTCGACCAGGAACAATTCGCACTTGGCCGGGTCGCGCTCCTGGCAGTCGGCGAGCTTGCCGGGGAGGGAGGCGATGTCCATCACGCCCTTGCGGCGGGTGAGCTCGCGCGCGCGCTTGGCGGCCTCGCGCGCCGCGGCCGCGTCGATGATCTTGCCGACGATCGAGCGCGCGTGGCCCGGATTCTCCTCCAGCCACTCGGCCAGCTTGTCGGCCATCAGGCTTTCCATCGGCTGGCGGACTTCGGACGAGACCAGCTTGTCCTTGGTTTGCGAGCCGAACTTCGGGTCGGGCAGCTTCACCGAAACGATCGCGGTCAGGCCTTCGCGCATGTCGTCGCCGGTGAGGCTCACCTTCTCCTTCTTCAGCATGCCGGACTTTTCGGCATAATTGTTGAGCGTCCGGGTCAAGGCGGCGCGGAAGGCGGCCATGTGGGTGCCGCCGTCGCGCTGCGGGATGTTGTTGGTGAAGGCGAGCACCTGCTCGTAATAGGAATCGTTCCATTCGAGCGCGATATCGATGCCGATATCGTCGCGCTGGCCGTGGATCGCGATCGGGTCCGGGAACAAGGCCGCCTTGGTGCGGTCGAGATAGCGCACGAAGGCGGCGATGCCGCCCTCGTAGAAGAGCTCGACCTGCTTTTCCTCCTCGTGCCGGGCGTCGGTCAGCAGCAGGCGGACGCCGGAATTGAGGAAGGCCAGCTCGCGGAAGCGATGCTCGAGCCGGTCGAAGTCGAAGTCGGTGATCTTGAACGTCTCGGGCGAGGGCAGGAAGGTGACGCGGGTGCCCTTCTTGTCGGACGGCCCCACCACCTTCAGCGGCGCTTCGGCATCGCCGTGGCGGAAGCGCATGTAATGCTCCTCGCCGTCCCGCCAGATGGTGAGGTCGAGCCATTCGCTGAGTGCGTTGACGACCGAGACGCCGACGCCGTGCAGGCCGCCGGAGACCTTGTACGCATTGTCGTCCGAGGTGTTCTCGAACTTACCGCCGGCGTGGAGCTGGGTCATGATGACCTCGGCCGCCGAAACGCCCTCGCCGGAATGGATGCCGGTGGGGATGCCGCGGCCATTATCCTCGACCGAAACCGAGCCGTCCGGGTTCAGGGTGATCTGGATGAGGTCGCAATGGCCGGCCAACGCCTCGTCGATCGCATTGTCGGAAACCTCGAACACCATGTGGTGCAGGCCCGAACCGTCGTCGGTGTCGCCGATATACATTCCGGGCCGCTTGCGGACCGCGTCGAGGCCTTTCAGCACCTTGATGGATTCGGCGCCGTAGGCGTTTTCGGTGGGGGATGATGCCATGCCGATTATATAGCGACGGGGGGGGCGAAACCCAAGGGAAAAGGCCGAGTCGCGCCGGCTGGTTCGCGGGTGCAGCATGGCCGCTTCAGGCGAGCCGGACGGCGCCCCCCGCGACGTTGAGCCAGGTCGCTCCGCCGCCGGTGCCGGCGAACAAAGAGGGCTCGGTGCCGGTCATCCAGACCTGGCCGCCGCCGGCCGCCAATCGCTCGAACAAAGCCGCGCGCCGGCTCGGGTCGAGATGGGCCGCGACCTCGTCGAGGAGCAGGATCGGGCGTCTCCCGGCCCGCTCGGCGACGAGATCGGCATGGGCCAGGACCAGCCCGAGCAGCAACGCCTTCTGCTCCCCGGTCGAGCAGCTTGCCGCCGGCTGGCGCTTGCCGGCATGGGCGACGGCGAGGTCGGTGCGGTGGGGGCCGCTCAGGGTACGGCCGGCCGCCGCATCGCGGGAGCGGCCGCGGGCAAGCTCGCCGACCAGGCCGCCATGGTCCCGCCACCCATCGAGTGCGATCTCCGCCCGCGCGAACGGCCCTTCCGGGGCGGCGGCCAGCCGCTCCGACAAGGCGGCGACGGTAGCGGTCCGCGCTTCCGCCAGGGCAGCTCCATGCTCGGCCATGCGCGCTTCGAGGGCGCCGAGCCAGGCCGGGTCCGGCATGGCTTCGGTGAGGAGCTTGTTGCGCGCGCGCATCGCCGCTTCGTAGCGGGCGGCGTGGACGGCATGGCCGGGGGCGAGCGCCAGCACCAGCCGATCGAGGAAGCGGCGGCGCCCGCCGGCGCCCTCGATGAACAGCCGGTCCATCGCCGGGGTCAGCCACAGCACCGACAGCCATTCGGCGAGCGAGGTCGCCGAAGCCGGCGCGCCGTTGATGCGGACCTGGCGGCGCTCGGGCGCGGCGGCTGAGGTGCCGGTGCCGATGTCGACGCCGTCCTTGCCCCCCGCGGAGGCGCCCAGGCGCGCCGCCACGGCGAACCCGCTTTGCCCCCCGGTGCGGGCGATTTCGGAGAGGGTGGCGCCGCGCAGGCCGCGGCCGGGGGAGAGGAGCGAGACGGCTTCGAGGATGTTGGTCTTGCCGGCGCCATTCTCGCCGGTGAGGATGACGAGACCGGGCCCCGGCGCCAGCACGGCATCGGCATAGGAGCGGAAATCGGCAAGGGACAGGCGGGCGATGTGCACCGGCCGGCTTGTAGCCGCCTCGCCGCCGCCGCGCCAAGCGCGGTGGACCCGGGGCGGCCGCAGGCGTAGGCTGCGGCCGACCAGACCCATGGAGGCATCGCCATGCGCTTCCTGCTCGCACTCGCTTTGTCGCTCGCGCCGCACGCCGCTCATGCCGGCACGCGCGCCACCTATGTCGACGGCGAACGCAAGAAGATCGTCATCGAGGTGGCGGACAATGGCGATGCCCGCATCACCAGCGAGGGTTCGGAGCCTTACGGCGTGCTTCGCGGCGGCGAATTCTACACGGTCGGCGGGCCGAAGGGTGCGCCCGAGGTCGCGCGGGTCGCCGACGTCGCAGCCGCGCTCGGCCAGGTGATGCCGCCGATCTTCAAGGAGATGCTGGCGGCGGCGGAGAAGGGCGCGCCGGCATCGAAGCTGCGGATCGAGCCGAGGGGCAGCCGCAAGTCGGGCGGGCGGGACGGACTGGTCTTCGCCGTCTACGGGATGGACGATAGCAAGCCCGATGAGGCTTCGGAGATCGTCGTCAGCCGCGATCCCGCGCTGAAGCCGGTCGGCCGGGCGGTGGAGGGGCTGATGGTCGGCTCGACTTTGATGCTGGCCGGCCTGATCGGCCCGGCGGCGGCGGAGATGGCGGGCGACATGCGCCAAGTGTTCGCGCTCGGCACGCCGCTCGACATGGCGGGCAAGCTCAAGCTGGTGGCGCTGGAGGAGGCGGAGGTCCCGGCCGCGGCGACGCAGCTCCCGGCGCGGCCGCGGACCGTGGCGGAGATCGTCGCGACGATGAAGGCGGAGATGGCGTCGCAGGCGGCGGCGGCGGAGCCTGCGGCCGAAGAAGCAGCCCCGACCGAGCGCGGACCCGAACGATAACGGGCTACTCGATTTCAGCGGACCGCCGCGGGCATGACAGGAATTGAGCTTGGCGCAGAGCCTTGCGTCATCCGTGCTGTGGGCGGCGGTCGAGCAGCTCGAAATGGGCGGCGCGTTCGTCGAAGCGGGACAGCAATGCGCGGGCGGCCGCCGGAACGTGACTGGCTTCATGATCTTCGCCGACGAACGCCTTGATGGCTTCGATGCTGTCGAACCACATCAAAGTTGCGAACTCGATCTCGGCTTCAAGCTCGCGCCGCATCAGGTCGTTGTGGCGAAAGCCGGGGATACGTCGCGCCTCGATGGCGGGGATCACCTCTCCCCGCACCAGCTTTTCATAGGCATCCGCGTTGCCGAGGGTCGTCCAGCCGCGCCACAGGCGGCAGATCATGGGGCGGCCCTCCCGGCGGCCGCCGGCGCAGGTGCGGCGGGGACTGTCATACCCACCATCTGCCGCTGTCCTAGATGCGCTTCTTGCGATCGACGAACTCGACCATGGCACGCGTAATGGTCTCGTTCTGCTGCGCCATCCAGGCGGGATCCGGCTTGTTGACCAGAACCAGTATCTGCTGGTCCGCCTCGGCGATTGCGGCAAACATCTTTTTGCCCGCCGGACTGACGCCGAAGCGCATGATCGCGACCTGCTCTTCGGCAGGGGTTTGCGCGAAGGTGGTGCGTATCGCCGCTTGCGTCGCCCTGTTCACGTTTTCCACGGTGACGATCGGTTCGCCATTCGCCGCCTGGGCCCGCGCATGCATATCGTTGACCATCGTCTTCGTATCGATGTTGCCCAACATGGCCCGGACCATCTTTCCGCCTGCCGGGGTGCGAAAGAAACTCAGCGCCTCGTCCAGTTCGGCGGCGGTGAGCCGGTCGGCCACCACGCCCGCCATCAGAGCTATGCTGCGCTGGGCGAAGGCGGCGCAGAATTCACGGGCCGCAGGCCGCGCGGCCTCGATCGCCGCTTTGACGATGCCGGGATATTTCGCCTCGAGCTGGTCGACCCCGGGAGCCATCGCGGTCGCCTTGGCGATACCCGCCTCCCAGCCTCTCATATTGGCATCAAGCACAAGCTCGGAGGGGTGGCTGAGCGCGAGCAGCGCGCGGGCCTTGTCGAGCCGGACGGGATCGGCCTTCGCGACCTGGACCGGCTGCGCGGCCGCGGCCGCGGCGCTCGGCACGAGCCCGGCGATCAGCAGGGCCGCGGCAAACATGCGCATGCTCAGACCCGCATCGGCATCAGCACGTAGAGCGCGGATGCCTTGTCGTTCTCGCGCAGCAGAGTCGGGGCGGCTGCGTCGGCGAGGTGGACCTCGACGATGTCGCCGTCGATCTGGCCCAATATGTCGAGCAGGTAGCGCGCGTTGAACCCGATCTCGAAAGCCTCGGAGCCGTAATCGCCCGGTACTTCCTCGGCCGCGGTGCCGTTTTCCGGGCTGGTGACGGAGAGGGTGATGCGGTCGCGGTCCAGCGCCATCTTGACCGCCCGGGTCTTCTCGGAGGCGATGGTGGCGACGCGGTCGACCCCTTCCTCGAAGCTGCGCGGATCGATGCGGAGCAGCTTGTCGTTCGCGGTCGGGATGACGCGGCTGTAATCGGGGAAGGTGCCGTCGATCAGCTTTGAGGTCAGGATCGCATTGCCGAGGCCGAAGCGGACCTTGGATTCGGACAGCGAGACCTGGACCGTGCCGTCGACCTCGTCGAGCAGCTTGCGCAGCTCGGCCACGCATTTGCGCGGGATGATCACGTCCGGCATGCCCTGGGCCCCGTCGGGGCGGGGCACCGTCACCCGCGCGAGGCGGTGGCCGTCGGTCGCCGCCGCCTTCAGCACCGGCAGCGCCTCGTCCGATACGTGCAGGAAGATGCCGTTCAGATAGTAACGCGTCTCTTCGGTGGAGATGGCGAAGCGGGTCTTGTCGATGATCTGCCGGAGCGTCGCCGCCGGAAGCTCGAACCGGGTCGGCAGGTCACCCTCGGCGATCACGGGGAAGTCGTCCCGGGGCAAGGTGGCGAGGTTGAAGCGGGCGCGGCCCGCATTGACCTGCATCTTGCCCTCGGACGCGTTCAATTCGACCTGGCTGCCCTCGGGGAGCTTGCGGGCGATGTCGAACAAAGTGTGGGCGGAGACGGTGGTGGCGCCGGGCTGGGTGACGTTGGCCTCGACGGTCTCGTTGACCTGAAGGTCGAGATCGGTGGCCATCAGGCGGATGCCGGCTCCGGCCCCCCCGGGGCCCTCGCCCTCGCTCGCCTCGATGAGGACGTTGGAGAGGATCGGGATCGTGTTCCTGCGCTCCACCACGGACTGGACGTGCCCGAGGCTCCTGAGGAGCGTAGCCCGTTCGATCGTCGCCTTCATCAGGTCCCCCAAAAGTGGTACTTTGAAGGAGTATTAGAGCCGCTTCCCCCGGACGGCTAGGGGGTTGTTCGGCGGCACGAAAAAAGGGCCGGAGCACGAGGCCCCGGTCCTTCTTGCCGGCTCGAAGCACCGCTTCGAGCGGAAGACTCAGAAGCGGAAGCCGACGCCGGCCACGATCTGGTGACGGTCGAGGTCGATGTCGCGCTCGATGTCGAGGTCTTTGCCCACTTCGAGATTGTTGTAGTTCGAGTAGCGATATTCGAGCTTGCCGTACATGTTGGGGCCGAACAGCTGCTCGACGCCGGCGCCCAGTCGCCAGCCGTCAACATTGGTGTCGAACTCGATGCGGTCGGTGTCGTCCTCGAAATCGGCCTCGATGCTGGTGTTGGTATAACCGGCCTTGCCGTAGACGAGGGTGCTGGGCGCGGCGCGGACGCCGATGCGGCCGCCGATATAGAGGTCGCGGCCGGTGGCAACGCCGGCGCGGTAATTGATGCCGTCGATCGTCTCGTCGGTATCCTGATCGCCGGTCGATTCGGTGAACTCAGCCTCGACGCCGAGGACGACGCCACCAGCGTCGAAATCGTAGCCGGCGCCGACGCCGAACGCGATGCCGTCTACCGACTCGTCGCCTTCATTGTCGTTGGTGTCGACGCCGTTATCCTGCTGACCGGACCGAAGCGAATCGTAACCGACGATGCCTTCGACGCGGAAGCCGGTGAAGGGCGAGGCCTCCTGCGCCATGGCAGGGGTGGCGAGGGTGCCGGCAAGAAGGGCGGCCAAGACATATTTGCGCATTGTAGAACTCCGGTTGTTAGTGGACCCTAAGGTTCGGCGGGCCCAGCGAGTCGCCTAGCATTAAGTTTCATGAACCTCAGATAAACGGAAAATCCTGTTGCACTCCTGCAACATAACGTGGATCAGTTGCTGGTATGCGCTTTCTGTTATTCCTGCTTCTATTCCTGAGTCTTACCGCGCCGGTGCAGGCTCAGCGCCAGCCACTCGGAATATTCTTCCAGTGGGGCGCCTTTCGCGAACAAGGCGCGCAGCATTGCTTCGCCATCGCCGAGCCGGAGCGGGCGCCGAAGGCCGGCGCCTGGCGGCCGTCGGTCGCGGTCGGCTATTGGCCGCGCCGCGGCGTCAGGGGCCAGGTGCATTTCCGCCTGAGCCGGGAGAAGCGCGCGGGATCGGCGGTGCTGCTGCGGATCGACGACCGCACCTTCCAGCTGATCGGCGGCGGCATCGATGCCTGGGCGCCGGATCGGCAAGCCGATGCGGAGATCGTGGCGGCGATGCGCAGCGGGGTCGACATGACGATCGAGACGCGATCGGAGCGGGGGGCGCTGATCCGCGAGCATTACCGCCTTCGCGGCGCCGCTACCGCGATCGACGCCGCCGCGATCGCCTGCGCCGGCGCGGCTGGAAAAAAGCCGTGATCTTCCCTACATGGCGCGGATCATGACAGCCGCCATGCAGATACCCGGGCATTTCGATCCCGTGCCTGTCCCGCGCGCACCGCTCGCGGACGGCGACCCGCGCCCCGATCTGGTCGGGCTTTCGCGCGAGGCGATCCGGCTCGCGCTCGAGGAGGCCGGGCTGGAGCCCCGCCAGGCGAAGCTTCGCGCCAAGCAGATATGGCACCAGATCTACAATCGCGGCGCGACATGTTTCGAGGCGATGAGCGACATCGCCAAGCCGCAGCGCGGCTGGTTCGCCGAACGCTTCCGGATCGGGCGGCCCGAAGTGGTCGAGCATCTCGTCTCCACCGACGGCACCCGCAAATGGCTGCTGCGCACGCCCGACGGCAACGATTTCGAGATGGTGTTCATCCCCGATGCCGACCGTGGCACGCTGTGCGTGTCGAGCCAGGTCGGCTGTACGCTCAATTGCCGCTTCTGCCATACCGGCACCATGCGGCTGGTCAGGAACCTCACCGCGGGCGAGATCGTCGGCCAGGTGATGCTGGCGCGTGACACGCTCGGCGAATGGCCCTCCCAGCCGGAAGGACGCATGCTTTCGAACATCGTGATGATGGGGATGGGCGAGCCGCTCTACAATTTCGACAACGTCCGGGATGCGCTGAAGATCGTGATGGACGGCGACGGCCTTGGCCTTTCGCGCCGCCGCATCACCCTCTCCACCTCCGGCGTGGTGCCGATGATGGAGCGCGCTGGCGAGGAAATCGGCGTCAACCTCGCCGTCTCGCTGCACGCGGTGACCAAGGAGGTACGCGACGAGATCGTGCCGCTGAACCGCAAATACGGCATCGAGGAGCTGCTGCAGGCCTGCGCGGATTATCCCGGGGTCAACAATGCCCGCCGCATCACGTTCGAATATGTGATGCTCAAGGACAAGAATGACAGCGACGAGGATGCCCGCGAGCTGGTGCGGCTGATCCGCCACTACAAGCTGCCCGCCAAGGTCAACCTCATCCCGTTCAACCCTTGGCCGGGCGCGGCTTACGAATGTTCGAGCCCGGAGCGAGTGCAGCGTTTCTCCGACATCATCTTCGAGGCGGGGATCAGCGCCCCCGTACGCCGGCCGCGCGGCCGCGACATCATGGCGGCCTGCGGCCAGCTCAAATCCGCCGCGGAGAAGAAGAGCCGGGCCGAGCTCGACCGGATGGCGGCCGAGAAGCAGGCCGCGCTCGCCGCCGCTTAGGCGCGCCAGCGGCTTTTCTCCCCTTTCTGAACCCTTCGGGCGGCGTTATGGAGCCAGCTTCCGTCGGAGTCTGCGTCGCTTATGGCTTCTACTCCCCTCGAGCGTTCGCCTGTCGAGGAGCCGAAGCCGGTCAGCACGGTGGTGCGGGCGCATGACTGGGGTTCCACGCCGCTCGGGCCGATCGCAAGCTGGCCGCTGAGCCTGCGCTTCGCGCTCGGCGTGTGCGAGCATTGCAGCCTCGCGGCCGCCATCTACTGGGGACCCGACCTCCGGCTGATCTACAATGACGCCTGGCAGGCGCTGATGCCGGACGGCACGTCCGGTCTCGGCCTGCCCGCCGCCGAGACGGCAAACTCGCTGTGGCCGATCGTCGCGGACACGGTCGAACAGGTGCTGGCGACCGGCACCGGCGCGTTCGTACGCGAGCAGCCGCTCGTTCTCGGCCGCGACGGCGTCAGTCAGGAGACGTTCTGGAATTGCAGCATCCTGCCGCTGCTCGACGAACACGGGCGGATCGCCGGCATCCTCAACCAGGCCAACGAGGTCACGCGGGCGGTGCTTGCGGAGCGGCGGCTGTCATTCCAGATCGAGCTGGCCGACCGGCTGCGGGGGCTGCGCCAATCGAGCGCGATCAAGTCGGCCGCGATCGAGATGCTGGGCCAATATGTGCGCGCGGCGCGGGTCGGCTATGCCGAGCTCGACGCGGACGAGCAGCAGGTCACCGTGCGACGCGACTGGACGCGCAATGCCTCGACCGCGAACCTGGCCGGAATGAGCGCGCCGATCGGCAGCTTCGGCGAAGGCGCGGCGGAATTCCTCCGCGCCGGGGAACCGCTGGCGATCGGCGACCTCGGCGAAATCCCTGAAGTGTCGGCGCAGCACGCGGAAGGCTGGGCCGTCATCGGCACGCGGGCGATGATCGTGGTGCCGCTGGTGCGGGAGGGCGCGCTCAAGGCCCTGCTCTACGTCCATGACCCGGAGCCGCGCGCCTGGAAGCGGTCTGAGGTGGCGATGGCCCGCGACGTCGCCGAACGGACCTGGGACGCGCTCGAGCGGGCCCAGGCCGAACAGTCGCTGCGGGACAGCGAGGACCATTACCGTCACGCCGTCGAGCTCAACCCGCAAGTGTCGTGGACCTCGCTTCCCGACGGACAGCTCAACCGCGTCTCCCGCCGCTGGCGCGACTGGACCGGAGGGGCGGGCACCGGCGACAGCTGGGCCGAGGGCCTCCATCCCGACGACCGGCAGCGCACCTTCGACGTGTGGCGCCACTGCGTCGCGACCGGCGAGCCGTACGACATCGAACATCGCGTCCAGCATCGCGACGGCAGCTACCGCTGGGCCCGATCGCGCGCCTTTCCCCGCTATAACGACAAGGGCGAGATCTGCCTCTGGTATGGGACCACCGAGGACATAGACGAGCGCCGCCGAGCGGAGGAGCATCAGCGGCTGCTGATCAACGAGCTCAACCACCGGGTCAAGAATACGCTGGCGACGGTGCAGGCGATCGCCTTCCAGACGCTCAAGGGCGATATCCCGCTGGAGGAGGCGCGGCGCCGCTTCGAGGCGCGGCTGATGGCGCTGTCGCGGGCGCACAACCTTCTCACCGAGCAGAATTGGGGCGGGGCGCCGCTCGATCGGGTGGTGCGCGATTCGACGGGGCACCTCCCGCACGACCGCTTCGAGGTGGAGGGAGAGCCGTTCTGGCTGGGGCCGCGCGCCGCGCTGGCGCTGGCGCTCGCCTTCCACGAGCTCAGCACGAACGCCGTCAAATATGGCGCGCTTTCGGGCGAGCACGGCAAGGTCCGCATCAGCTGGGGCGTGGATGGCGAAATCCTGCGGCTGGCATGGAAGGAGTGCGACGGCCCGGCCGTCGCCGAGCCCGCCGGCCGCGGCTTCGGCACCAGGCTTATCGAGCGCGGCCTCGCCGCCGATCTCGGCGGCAGCGCCGAGATGCGCTTCGAGGGCGATGGTCTGCTTTGCCTGATCGAGGCGTCGGTGGGCATCGTCCAGGCGCGGGAGAACGAGCTTGGCTAGCCAGCGGCTCCGAATCCTCATCGTCGAGGATGAGATGCTCGTGGCGATGAACATCGAGGATATGCTGCTCGACCTCGGCCACGAAGTGGCTGGGCTGGCGAGCCGGCTGGAGCCGGCGCTGTCGCTCGCGCGCGAAGCCGATTTCGACCTCGCCATGCTCGACGTCAATTTGGCGGGGCAGGCGTCCTTCCCGGTCGCGGCGATCCTGGTCGAGCGCAACATCCCGTTCCTGTTCGCGACCGGCTACGGCGTCAAAGGCATCGCCGAGGAATATCGCGGCCATCCGGTCCTCCAGAAGCCGTTTCGCTCTGCCGACCTCAATGCCGCGCTGGAGGCCGCGCGGGGGTAAGGGCGCGCTCCCCGGCTCCGGGTGCGGGGCTGAGCAAAATCGCCGGTGACCCTTCAAAAGTGACCGTAACGTTTACCAATCTTTAGAACCTCTGCTCCACTCATGGCGTCAATCATCAGGCGGGGGATCTAGAGATGCAGCGTGAAAACCAGGCAAGCCAGGCAGTCGATGTCGCTATCGTCGGCGCCGGCCCAGCGGGACTCACCGCCGCCTATCTGCTGACCAAGAAGGGCTATTCGGTCACCGTGATCGAGAAGGATCCCACCTATGTCGGCGGGATCAGCCGCACCGTGGAATATGAAGGCTTCCGCTTCGACATTGGCGGCCACCGCTTCTTTTCGAAGTCGCGCGAGGTGGTCGACCTCTGGAACGAGATCCTGCCCGACGATTTCATCGAGCGGCCGCGGATGAGCCGGATCTATTACGAGGGCAAATTCTACTCCTACCCGCTGCGCGCCTTCGAGGCGCTGTGGAACCTCGGCATCTTCCGCTCGGCCGCCTGCATGGCGAGCTATGCGCGCTGGAAGCTGTTCCCGCACAAGCAGCCGAAAAGCTTCGAGCAATGGGTGGTCAACCAGTTCGGCCACAAGCTCTTCTCGATCTTCTTCAAGACTTACACGGAGAAGGTGTGGGGGATGCCGTGCGACGAGATGTCGGCGGACTGGGCGGCGCAGCGGATCAAGGGGCTGAGCCTCGGCGGGGCGGTGCTCGACGGGCTGAAGCGCTCGCTGGGCCTCAACAAGCGCAAGAATGACGGGATGGCGGTCAAGAGCCTGCTCGAGACCTTCCGCTATCCGCGCCAGGGGCCGGGCATGATGTGGGACGCGGCACGCGACTTCGTCGTCAAAGGCGGCAACAAGGTGCTGATGGGCCATTCGCTGCAGCAGATGTCGCAGGACCGCGGCACCGGCCGCTGGCGGGTGCTGGCCAAGACGCAGGACGGCGGCACCGTCGCGATCAACGCGGCGCACGTCATCTCGTCCGCGCCGATGCGGGAGCTCGCCGGGCGCATCCATCCGCTGCCGGCTACCTTGCCGTCGGCGCTCGACCTCAAATATCGCGACTTCCTGACGGTGGCGCTGATGATCCGCTCCGAGGACCTGTTCCCGGACAATTGGATCTATATCCACGACGCGCGGGTGAAGGTCGGCCGGGTGCAGAATTTCCGCAGCTGGTCGCCCGAGATGGTGCCCGATCCAGAGCTCGCCTGCGTCGGCCTCGAATATTTCTGCTTCGAAGGGGACGGGCTGTGGTCGGCATCCGACGAGGATCTGGTCAAGCTCGCCACCGAAGAACTGGCGACGCTCGGCCTGGCCGACCCGAAGACCGTGGTCGGCGGGCGCGTGGTGCGGCAGGAGAAGGCCTACCCCGTCTATGACGACAGCTACCGCGACAATGTCGAGGAGATGCGCGCCGAGCTCGAAGCCGCCTATCCGACGCTGCACATGGTCGGCCGCAACGGCATGCACCGCTACAACAATCAGGACCATGCGATGATGACGGCGATGCTGACCGTCCGCAACATCGAGGCGGGGACCCGCGCCTACGACATCTGGGCGGTCAACGAGGATGCCGAATATCATGAAGCCGGTGATGAGGGCCAGCAGGCGGCGCTTGCTTCCGAGCGGCTCGTCCCGAGCCGGCTGAAGGCCGCCTGAGGCGCATCGCCATGAGCCGGATCACCTATCTCCGCTACATCGTCGCCAGCGCCGGAGCGCTGGGGGTCGACATGGCCCTGTTCCTCGCCGCGATGGCGATGGGGCTCACGCCCTTCATCGCCGCCGGCCTCGGCTATGTCGCCGGCATCGGGGCGCACTGGCTGCTCTCGAGCCGCGCCGTGTTCGTCGGCCATGTCGCTGAGCGCGGCAGGCCTCGGCTCCAGCAGCAGGGGCTGTTCCTTGCCTCGGCCGTGGTCGGGCTCGCGATCACGATGGGCATTGTCGGCCTTGGTAATGCGCTCGCGCTCGATCCGAGGCTGGCCAAGTTGGCGGCGATCGGGATCAGCTTCCAGGCCACCTATTTGCTGCGGCGCAACCTGGTCTTCGCGTGATGGCGAGCTCGGCGGCACCGGCGCCCGATGGGGCGCTC
Organism: Allosphingosinicella sp.; assembly: GCA_036388655.1. Lineage (GTDB taxonomy): Bacteria > Pseudomonadota > Alphaproteobacteria > Sphingomonadales > Sphingomonadaceae > Allosphingosinicella. The sequence continues at coordinate 18,381 of DASVRK010000001.1, forward strand.
ACGTCACCCGAACGCGCGGATGACCGCGGCGGCCTGTGGCCGTTCGTGCTGGCCTGGCTGGTCGCTTGCGCGATCCTCGTCGCCATGACGGCGCCGCGGGTGGTGGCGTTCAGCTTCCCCGACCCCGACGATACGCTGCGCCTCCAGCAGGTGCGCGACTGGCTCGGCGGCCAGAGCTGGTTTGACCTCAATCAATATCGCATGAACCCGCCCGAAGGGGCGCCGATGCACTGGTCGCGGCTGGTCGACGTGCCGATCGCGGCGGTGATCCTGCTGCTGACGCCGCTGATCGGCCAGGCGGGCGCCGAGACCGCGGCGCTGGTGCTGGTGCCGCTGCTGACGCTCGGGATCGTGATGGCGCTGACGGCGGCGATCGTCTGGCGGCTGCTGGGCCGCGACCATGCTTTGCTCGCCAGCCTGCTGGTGCCGGTGTCCGAAACGGCCACCCACCAGCTCCGGCCGATGCGGATCGACCATCACGGCTGGCAGATGGCTCTGGCGCTGGTCGCCCTGCTCGCGGCGCTCGACCCGCGGCAGCGCCGGTCGGGCCTGATCGCCGGCGCGGCGGCCGCGGTCTGGCTGCAAATCTCGCTCGAGGGGCTTCCATTCGCGATCGCGCTGGTCGCCTTCTTCGCGATACGCTGGCTGATCGACCCCCGCCAAGGCGAGCGGCTGGTCGCGACGACGGCCTCGCTCGCCGGGTGCAGCCTGCTGCTGTTCCTCCTCACCAAGGACGGGCCCGCCTGGGCGGTCCAGCATTGCGACGCGGTCTCGCCGGTTCACCTGACGATCCTCGGCCTCGGCGCGGCCGGATGCTTCGCGCTGGTGCGGAGCGGGATCGGTTCGCTGCCGGCCAAGCTCGCCTGCTTCGCCGCGCTCGGCGCGGCCGCGGTCGCGACCATGGCGGCGATGGCGCCTGTTTGCGCGGCCGGGCCGTTCGCCCGGCTCGATCCTTTGGTCGACAGCTTCTGGTATCAGCGCGTCAGCGAGGGGCTGCCGATCTGGCGGCAGGCGCCGGCGCAGATGATGATGACGATCGCCTTCCCGCTGATCGGCCTGTTCGGCAGCTGGAAGGCCTATGCCGCCCCCGGCGAAGACCGCCGCGGCGACTGGGCGACGATCCTGTTCCTGCTGGCCGCGGCGTTGCTGACGGCGATGATGGTGCAGCGCGCCGGCGCCGTCGCCAATCTGTTCGCGATCCCCGGCGGCGTCTTCCTGTTCCGCCGCGCGCTGCTGCAGGCCCGCGAGGTCAAGCGGGTGCCACGGCGGGTGGTGGCGACGTTCGGAGCGTTGCTGATCGTCGCGCCGAGCCATATCATCTCCATCGCAACGCTGGCGGTAATCGACCGCGAGCGGATCGAGAGCACGCGGGCCGCGATGAGTTGCTACGAGCGGGCCGAAATCAGGGCACTGAACGCGCTCCCGACCGGCTATATCGCCGCGCCAATGGACATCGCGCCCGCGATCATCACGGAGACCCCGCACAGCATCGTGGCGAGCGGCCACCACCGCAACATGACGGCCATGCACGACCTCATCAGGATGTTCATCGCGCCGGCCGCGGAGGCCGAGCAGATCGTACGCCGGCGGTCGATCGATTATGTGGTGGTCTGTCCGGGGCTGATCGAGCCGCGGCTCTATGCCGCCCACGGACCCGACGGGCTGTGGGACCAGCTCAGCAAAGGCCAACCCCCGCAATGGCTGGTGCCAGTCCAGGTCGAAGGGGCGAAGTCGCTGCGCATCTGGCGCGTCGCGGGCGCCGAGCCGCGCTGATTTGAGTTGAATTCGCCCGCATTTGCGGGAAGGCATCGGGCCTGAACCGCCCGAGAGCCGCCTTGACCGCATCGCATTCCGCACCTCCGGGCCATGCCGACCAGCCGGAAGGCTGGTGGCAGCATCCGGCGCTGCTGACCGCCGTCATCCTGGCCTCGGCGCTGCCGGTATTGATCGCGGACATTGCGCCGCTGACCGACCTGCCCGGGCATATGGGGCGCTACCGGGTCCAGCTCGACCTCGCGGAGTCGGAGGCGCTGCAGCGCTTCTTCCGGTTCGAATGGATGCTGATCGGCAATCTCGGCATCGACCTGCTCGTCATCCCGCTGTCGAAGCTGTTCGGGCTGGAGGGGGCGGTGAAGCTGATCGTCACCAGCATCCCCCCACTCACGGTGGCGGGCTTCCTGCTGGTGGCGCGCCAGGTCCACGGCCGGATCCCGCCGACCGCCTTTTTCGCTTTGCCCTTCGCCTACGGCTACCCGTTCATCTTCGGCTTCGTGAACTTCGCTTTGTCGATGGCGCTCGCCTTCCTCGCCTTCGGCTTCTGGCTGCACCTCGCGCGGCTCGAGCGGCTCAGGCTGCGGGCCGCCTTGTTCGTGCCGATATCGGGAATCGTCTGGATCGCGCACGCTTTCGGGTGGGGTACGCTCGGCGTGATGGCCTTTTCGGCCGAGCTCGTCCGGCAGATGGACCGCGGCCGAAGCTTCGTCGGGGCCGGCTTCCGCGCCGTCCTTCACAGCCTCGTCATCGCGCCGCCGATCCTGTTGATGCTGTTCTGGCGGAGCGGCCAGGTCGGCGGCCAGACCGGCGACTGGTTCAACTGGAAAGCCAAGTGGCACTGGGTCCTGTGGGTGCTGCGCGACCGCTGGGAATGGTTCGATCTCGGCGCGCTGATCATCATCGTGGCGCTGCTGGTGCGGGCGCTTCGGAGCCCCCGCATCGAATTCTCCCGCAACCTCGCCGCGTCGGCGCTGTTCCTGACATTGGTCTTCCTGCTGCTTCCCCGCATCATCTTCGGCTCGGCCTATGCTGACATGCGGCTGGTGCCATTTCTGTTCGCCGTCGCCGTGCTCGCCATCCGTTTGAAGGGCGGGGCGACGCTCCGCTTCGCGCACACGGCCGCGGCCGTCGCGATCGCCTTCGCGCTGATCCGCCTTGCCGGGAACACCGCCAGCTTCCGGCTCTACGACCGCGACTATGACCGCGAGCTGGCGGCGCTCGAGAAGGTCCCCTATGGCGCGCGGCTGGTCTCCTTCGTCGGCCGCGGCTGCGAGGAGCCGTGGGCGATGCTGCGGCTCGAACATCTGCCGGCGATCGCCACGCTGCGCCGGCATGCCTTCACCAACGACCAGTGGACGATGGCGGGGGCGCAATTGCTCTCGGTCGAGTATCCGGCGGGCGAGCCGTTCGTCCGCGATCCTTCGCAAGTGGTGACGCCGGTCAAGTGCCGCTACGAGCGCTGGCTGCCGATAGCCGAGACGCTGCGCCGCCTGCCGCGCCACGCCTTCGACTATGTCTGGCTGATCAACGCGCCGGCCCATGGCCGGGAGCTCACCCGGGGTCTACAACCGGTCTGGCGCAGCGGCACCAGCGTGCTCTATCGGGTCGTCGACCGGACGCCGCCCGGCGCCGCCGCCCTGGAGCCACGATGACCCCCACCGCATTGTCGATCGTCATCCCCTGCTACAATGAAGAGGCCTGCCTGCCAGAGCTTCACCGGCGGGTCAGCGCGGCCGCGCGGGCGGCGGCGGGCGCTTCCTACGAGATCGTGCTGGTCAACGACGGGTCCCGCGACCGGAGCTGGGCGGCCATGCAGGATCTGGCGCGGCAGGACGATAGGGTGGTCGCGATCAACCTGTCGCGCAACCACGGCCACCAGCTCGCCCTGACCGCCGGCCTCGACCTGTGCTCGGGCGAGCGCATCCTGATCATCGACGCCGACCTCCAGGACCCGCCCGAGCTGTTGCCGGAGATGATGGCCGAGATGGACCGGCAGGGCGCCGACGTCGTCTATGCGGTGCGCCGCGCCCGGGCGGGCGAGACCGCGTTCAAGAAGGCCACCGCCAAGCTCTTCTACCGGCTGCTGTCGCGGATGACTGACGTCGACATACCGGTCGATGCCGGCGACTTCCGCCTGATGAGCCGGCGCGCGCTGGACGCCTTGCTGAGCCTGTCCGAACAGGCGCGCTTCATCCGGGGCATGGTCGCCTGGGTCGGTTTTCGGCAGGTGCCGCTCGCCTATGACCGGGCGGAGCGCTTCTCGGGCGAGACCAAATATCCGCTCGGCAAGATGGTCGCGTTCGCGCTTGACGCGGTGACCGGCTTTTCGACCGCGCCGCTCCGCATGGCCAGCCATGTCGGCCTGTGGCTGGTGGCGGCGACCTTGCTGCTCATCCTCTATATTGGCTTCGGTTGGCTGAGCGGCAGCGCCATTCCGGGCTGGACCTCGCTGATGCTGGTGGTGGTGGTGCTCGGTGCGGTGCAGATGTTCGTGCTCGGCATGATCGGCGAGTATCTCGGACGGCTTTATATCGAAGCGAAGCGCCGGCCGCTCTACATCGTCTCCGATATAGCCGGGCACGCGCAGGGGCGGCCGGCGCTAGGCCATGTCGCTCATGAAGCCGAGACGATGGCGACCAGCGACACGCCGGGCGGGAAGGCGACCCTGCCGATCGCGTGACGCTCCAGCCCGAACAGGGTCTCAAACAAGGCATTGATCGGCCGCGGCGGCAGCTTGTCGTCGCTGTCCTTTTTGCCGGTCAGGCGGCCGGCGAGCCGCGACGCCGCCGCCAGCGGAAAGAGCAGGCTGTTGAAGTAGCTGAGGAAGTGGAGCCGAAGCCCGGCATCCGCGACCGCCCGCCGCAGCATCTTCTTGGTGTAGCGGCGGTGATGATGGTTGACCACGTCGTGGGCGCTCCACATCCATTGGAAGGCGGGAACGGTGATGAGGATGGAACCGCCCGGCCTCAGCTTGCGCGCCATGCTGGCGAGCGCCGCCCGGTCGTCGGCGATATGTTCGACGACGTCGAGGACGGCGATGAGGTCGTAGCGGCCGTCGTCGATCCCCGGCAGGTCGGGCAGAGGCGCGTCGCCGACGCGGCGGCCGAGGCGGCTGCTGGCGATGGCGCGGGCGGCGCCGTCGATCTCGATCGCATCGACCGTGCCGAACCGGCCGAGCATCTCGAAATTGTGGCCGGTGCCACAGCCGATCTCCAGGATGCGCGCCTGGGGCGGCAGCGTGATCCGGCGCCGGATCAGCTCGGCGAGGATGTCGCGGCGGGCGCGGTACCACCAATGGCGCGTATCGAGCTCCGCCATGCGATCGTAGACGACGCGTTCCATCAGTTCGTGACCATCAGGCGAACACCCATCGGCGGTTCAATGAAAAGGTGACCAGCGGCGTCACGAACAGGATCGGGATGACCGGCCACCAGGTCGGCCCCCCCATCTGCTTCACCAGCAGCCAGACGAAGAACTGGTTGGCGAGGAACCCCGAAGTGTTGACGATGAAGAAGCGCGCGCTGCGGGCGGCGGAGCGGTCGCGTGAGCCATGACCTTTGAAGCTCCAGCGGCTGTGGAGCAGATAGCCGAGGCCGGTGGCGAGCAGATAGTTGATGGTGAGCGCCAGCATCGGATCGACGCCGAAAAATGTCGCCGTCACCCAATAGCCGCCGGCGACCAGCACGGTCAGGAACCCGCCGGTCAGCGCGAAGCGCACGACCTGCCCGAACAAGGCCGAATGCCGGTCGAGATCGATTACGTGCTTGATATTCCGGCCCCTGCTTGCCCTTCGCCCACCAGCGACTAATGCGGCCCCGGATGAATGGGAAGGGGGAGCGGGTGGCCGGCAGCGGCAGCTTGGAACGGCATTGGCGGCTGTGGTTGCTGATCTTCTGGTCGGTCGCCGCCGTCCTGCTCGCCTACCGCCAGTGGAACGCGATCCAATGGTTCGCGCTCGGCGACACCGACGACAATCTGCGCATGATGCAGGTGCGGGGGCTGCTGGGTGGGCAGGATTGGTTCGACCTCCGCCAATATCGGCTCGATCCGCCCCACGGCGCCAACGTACATTGGTCGCGGCTCGCGGACCTGCCGATCGCGGGCGTCATGCTGCTCCTGAAGCCGTTCATGACCGGGGCCGCGGCGGAAAAGGTCGCGGTCGCCTTCGCGCCGATGATCCCGATGGGGATTGCGATGGCGGCGACGGCCGTCAACGTGCGGCGGCTGGTCGCACCGGGGGCCTTCGCGCTGGCCGTTGCCCTTCTGCTCTGCGCCCATTCGACGCGCGGCATGTGGGCGCCGCTGAGGATCGACCATCATGGCTGGCAGCTGGCCCTGCTGAGCCTGGTCCTGCTCGGCCTCACCGATACCAAGCGCGCCCGCGGCGGGCTGGTCGCGGGGCTGGCGAGTGCCGCTTCGCTGGCGATCGGGCTGGAATTGCTGGTCTATCTCGCGGCCGCGGGCGCCGTCGTCGCCTTGATGTGGATCCGGGACGGCGGCGAGGCGCGGCGGCTGGCCACCTACGGGGCCAGCCTCGCTGGCGGCACCGCCTTCGGCTATCTGGTCTTCGCCTCTTATGCCAATCGCGCGCCGGTCTGCGACGCGCTGTCGCCGGTATGGCTGTCGGCGATGGTCGCGGCCGGCGCGCTCGGCTTCCTGTTGACACGGGTACCGGCGGCAAGCTGGCAGGCGCGGCTGGCGCTGGCGGCGGCGGCCGGGGGGGTGCTCGCGGCCTTCTTCGCGCTGGCCTGGCCGCATTGCCTCGGCCGGCTCGAGGGGGTCTCGCCGGAGCTTTACGGGATGTGGCTGGGCAATGTCCGCGAGGCGCGGCCGGTCTACACGCATGGCTGGCAAGTGATCGCCAATGTCGTCGCGCTGCCCGCCGCCGGCCTGGTCGGCTATGCGCTCATGCTCTGGCGGGTGCGGCGGGAGCCGCCGGCGCTGATCCCGTGGGCGGCGACCGCCTTCCTGGCCTTCATCCCCTGTGCCTTGCTGTTGTGGCAGAGCCGGGCGGGCCCGGCCGCCCAGCTGCTCGCGGTGCCGGGGGCGACAGCGCTCGCCTGGCTCCTCATCCAGCGGGCGCTCGCCGCCTCCAATTTGCTTGTGGCCGCGGGGTTCTCGGTCGTTACGTTTTGGGTGGTTTCGGGACTGGCCGTTCAGCAGCTGCCGCCGCTGCTCGAGAAGCCGGCTACCGGTCACGTCCAGGCGGTCAACCGGGCCAACAATCTGTGCCCGACGCTGGCGGCGCTACGGCCGGTGGCGCGGGTGCCGCGCGGCTATGTGCTCACCCATGTCGACCTCGGGCCGCGGCTGGTCACGGTCACCCATCATGATGCGGTGGCGGGGCCCTATCACCGCAACCAGGCCGCGATCCTCGATGTCATGAAGAGCTTCCGCGGTTCGGTGGACTATGCGCGCTCGGTGATCGAGCGCCGCGGCGTAGGCTATGTACTGATCTGCCCTGGCCTCTCGGAATCGACCGTCTATGCGAAGGAGGCGCCGAAGGGCTTCTACGCCCAGCTCGCCGGCGGCCGGGTGCCGGCCTGGCTGGAACCGATCGCGCTGCCGCGCGACTCGCCCTACCGGATGTGGCGCGTCGTCAGACGTTGATCTGGAAGCTGACGCTGATCCCGTCGATCACGAACTGGGCGGCGAGCGCGGCGAGGATGACGCCGAGGATGCGGGTGATCATCGCCTCGACCTTGTGACCGAGGAGCCGCATCAGCGGGCCGGCGGCAAGCAGCGCGAGCAGGGTGAGCAGCAGGATCGCGCCGAGCGCGCCTAGCACGATCAGCGATTCGTCGAGGCCGTCGCTGCGCGCCATCAGCAGCATGATCGACGCAATCGAGCCGGGGCCGGCGATCATCGGGATGGCCATCGGGAAGACGGCGATATCCTCGATCTCGGGGGTGGCGTTGATCTCGCTGGCGCGGCTCTCGCGGCGCTGGGTGCGCTTTTCGAACACCATCTCGAGCGCGATCAGGAACAGCATGATCCCACCGGCGATGCGGAAGGCGGCGAGGCTGATGCCCAGCGCGTCGAGCAGATCCTCGCCGAACAGGCCGAAGAAGAGCAGGATGCCGGCCGCGATCAGCACCGAGCGGATCGCCATCATCCGCCGCTCGGCGGGCGGCGCTTCGTGAGTGAGGCTGGCGAAGATCGGCGCGCAGCCGGGCGGATCGATGATCACGAAGAAGGTGACGAATGCGGAGGCGAACAGCTCCATCATGAGGCGCCGCCCTGGTGGGTCCGTCCGCTTCGCCCGTTCGCCCCGAGCGAAGTCGAGGGGGGCCGCCGAGCGAAGCCGAGGCCCTTGCTCTCGGCTGCGCTTGAAGGGGTGTCTCGACTTCGCTCGACACGAACGGGCGTGATCATAGTCCCTCCGGCGCCAGGTATCCCGCCCGCGCGTGGGCGGCGACGAGGGTGTTGCGGAGGAGGACGGCGATGGTCATGGGGCCGACGCCGCCGGGGACGGGGGTAATGGCGCCGGCGGTCTCGACCGCGGTTTCGAATTCGACGTCGCCGACCAGCCGGGTCTTGCCCCGGCCGATCTCGATGCGGTTGATGCCGACATCGACGACGGTGGCGCCGGGCTTCAGCCAGTCGCCGCGGATCATCTGCGGCCGGCCGACCGCGGCGACGAGGATGTCGGCGCGCCGCACCACCTCGGGCAGGCCGCGGGTGCGGCTGTGGGCGATCGTCACCGTGCAATTTTCCCGGAGCAGCAGCTGCGCCATCGGCTTGCCGACGATGTTGGAGCGCCCCACCACCACCGCTTCTAGCCCCGACAGGTCGCCCAGCCGGTCCTTGAGCAGCATCAGGCAGCCGAGCGGAGTGCAGGGCACCAGCCCCGGCTCGCCGACCGCAAGCCGGCCGGCGTTGACGACGTGGAAGCCGTCGACGTCCTTGGCGGGATCGATGGCGGCGATCACCGCCTGGTCGTCGATGGCGGCGGGTAGCGGGAGCTGGACGAGGATGCCGTCGACGGCGGGATCGCGGTTGAGCCGCTCGACCAGGGCGATCAGCTCGGCTTGGCTGGTATGATCGGGCAGGAAATGCTCGAAGCCCACCATTCCAGCCGCTTCGGTCGCCTTGCCCTTGGCGCGGACATAGACCTGGCTGGCCGGATCCTCGCCGACCAGCACCACGGCAAGGCCGGGTTTGCGGCCGGACCGTGCGACGAAGCCAGGCACCGCCGCGGCGACCCGGCCGCGGAGCCGCTCGGCATAGGCCTTGCCGTCGATGAGGTCGGCCGCCATCCTCAGGCGAGGGCGACGTCGGCGGCAAGCCCGCGCAGCAGCCGGTCGGCTATCATGATGAGGATCAGCACCACGAACGGGCTGAAGTCGATGCCGCCGAAATCGGGCAGGATCTTGCGGAACGGCCGGTAGAGCGGCTCCGTGATCCGGTCGAGCGCGCCGAGGAACGACCGCACGAAATCGTTATAGGTGTTGATCACGTTGAAGGCGACCAGCAAACTGAGGATCGCCTGGATGATGATGATCCACCACAGGACCGTCAGCAGAATGATCAGCACGTCAATCAGCGCCAAAGCCATCAAACTCTCCCCGCGAGCACCGTCCCGGCATGTAGGATAGCGGGAAGGGAGGGGCAATGGCGGCCGGTGAGCGGTTTCATCGCCGCACCGGCGCGGGAGCCCGGCCAGGCCAAGCCGGCGCGGCCTTGATGAGCGGGTGCCACGACCCCATCAAAAGGAGCGGCGCCGGAACGGAAAGCCGGGACGGCGCGCTTTGGCGGCTCAGCGGACGGGAGATCGAAATGAAGGGCTATGTGGACGATATCGAGCGCGCGACGATCGAGAACGAGGATTTCCGCCGCGTCCTCTATACCGGCAAGAACCTCCAGCTGGTGCTGATGACGCTGCCGCCGGGCGAGGAGATCGGCGAGGAGGTGCATGAGGATCGCGACCAGTTCTTCCGCATCGAGCAGGGCCGCGGCGAAGTCCGGATCGACGGCAAGGCCAATCCGGTCGAGGACGATTTCGCCGTGATCGTGCCCGCTGGCGCCCGCCACAATGTCGTGAACACCGGCGAGGAGCCGCTCCGGCTCTACACGCTCTACGGCCCGCCTGAGCATAAGGACGGCGTCGTCCACAAGGACAAGGCCCAGGCCGAGCGCGATCACGACAATGACGAATGGACCGGCGAAACGACGGAGTAGCGTCTCCTATTTGGGCCGGGGCCAGCAGAGGTCTGCGAGGCGCTTGGGCAAGTCGCTGGTCATCTCACCGTCGCGGGAGCCGACGCCCCAGGTGTTGGCAAGGACCGCGACGACGAGGCCGCGTTCGGGGTAGATCATGAGGCCGGCCTGCACGCCGGGGTTGGCGCCGCTGATGGTGATCCGTCTCTCGGCGCCCGCATCGGGGGCGAAGAAGCCGAAGCTCATCGCCGACGGTTCGCCGCCGAAGGTCGGCTGCGAGAATAGCAGATCGTGCTGGGCCGGCGGCAGCAAGCCGGGCCCAAGGAGGGCCGCCCCGAACTTTACCAGATCCTCGGCGGTCGAGCTCATATTGCCGCCGCCCATATTGTGGGAATAATCCCGCGGCGGCACCGGGATCGGATCCGGGATCTCCGCATAGGTCTTGAGATCGTAGAAGCTGTAGAGGCGAGCCCGGCCCGGCGGGGGAGTTCGGGCGTCGTCGAAACGGGTCTTCGAAAGCCGCAGTGGCCGGAGGATCTGCCTTCGCACGTAGCGCCTGAATTCAACGCCGACGGAGCGTTCGAGGGCGAGGGCGAGAAGGTTGTAGCCGTAGCTCGAATATTGATATTCAGCGCCGGCCTTGGCGAGCAGCGGATCGTCCTTGAACAGCGGCAAGATCTGGTCGAGCCGATCGAAGCGGCGGGCGAAGAGGGCCTCCCGCTCCGCTCCCCAGTGCCGGATGCCCGCGCGGTGCGCCGCCAGGCGGCGCGGCGTGACCACGAGTTCGGGCTTCACCGGGAATTCGGGCACGTAGCTCTGGATGGGATCGTCGAGACGGAAGCTGCCTGCGGCGTGTGCCTTCAGCAAGGCGGCGCCGGTGAACGCCTTGGTGATACTGGCGACCGGGAAGATGGTGTTCCGCGTCACCGGGATCTTTCGCTCCCGATCCGCCAGCCCGTGAGCTTGCGAGAAGGCGAGCCGGCCGTCGAGGTGGATCGCCGCCTGCACGCCGACATTCTTCTGCTTGTCGTGGACCGAACGGATGGCGGCGAGCAGCTCCGCGTCGGTCGCCCGGCACGCTTGCGGTGCGGCAAAGCCCGGTCCGGGCGCCACGGCGGCGAGCATCGCCGCCCCGCTATACAGGCAGTTCCGCAGCGTTGCGATCGATGGCATAATATCCTCCGGTATGAGCGGTCGATGGTCGGCTGAGCTTAGGGAAAGGCGGGTCCGCCAGTCCTCTCGCCGGGCTAATGGAGTTCTCCTTTTTTGCTGATGGACGAGGATCATCCAGCCGGATCGGCGACGCTGGCGGCCATGGCCGGGCCTTTCCAGGTCGGCGCCTGGCGGGCCGAACCGGCCTGGCACCGGATCAGCCGGAGCGGCGAGATACGCAAGCTCGAGCCGCGGGTGATGCGTCTTCTCGCCGTGCTTGCGGCCGCGCCGGGCCGGCCCCTGACGCGCGAACAATTGCTCGACGCCGTCTGGCCGAACCTCCACGTGAATGAAGACGCGCTCTCCAGGGCCGTATCGCAGCTGCGCCGGGCCTTATCGGACGATCCCCGCAAGCCAGCCTATATCGAGACCGTTCACAAGGGCGGCTATTGCCTTGTCGCTTCGGTCGGCAGCGTCGAGGCCGCTCCGGCGGGCAGGACGGAGAGGCGCTCGGCTACCACCCCTAAGCGAATGGCGGTCGCCGCCGCCGCTCTTCTCGCGCTGCTTGCCGGCGGTTTCCTCCTCACCAGCCTCGATCCGGCGGGAACGTCGGCCGTGAAGGCGGCGCTCGTCCCGGTCCCGCTCACCAGCGAGTCGGGGCGCGAGATCGATCCCGCCATTTCGCGCGACGGGCGGCGCCTCGCCTTTTCGGCCTCGACGGAAGCGGGCTACGACCTTTTCTGGCGGGCCATCGGCAACGACCGCTCCGTCCGCCTGACCCATGACGGCCGCTTCGCCGAATATCCCGCCTGGTCTCCCGGTGGCGACCGGATCGCGTTCCTCAGGAGAGAGGCCGACGGAGCCGCAATCTACATCGCCACCCTGGCGACCGGCCGGCTGGAAAAGCTGGTTGGCCTTCGTGCCTGGTCGTTCGGCCTCGATTGGAGCCCCGACGGACGCACCATCGCCTATAGCGACAGCTCTGACGGCGAGGCCCGAAGCATCGTCCTCATCGACCTCGCGTCTCGGGTCCGCCGCACGATCACCCGCGCCGCCTCGTGGCGGGGCGACGGACGGCCGGTATTCGCTCCCGACGGGCGCCGCCTGGCCTTTCTCCGCGACGCCGGGCTCGGCCTGAGCCGGATCTTCATCGCCGACCTGGCCGATCCCGACAGCGCGCGAGCGCTGACGGTTCGGCCGGAGGAGATCAAAGGGCTGGACTGGGATCCGGCTGGCGGCGGCCTCGTCTATTCCGCCCGGTCCGGCGGCCGCTACGGCCTATGGCGGATGCCGGTTGAGGGTGGACGGCCGCAGCCGATCCCGACCGAAGGCGGCGACCTGTTCAATCCCTCCGTGTCGGAGCAGGGCGTGTTGGTAGCCGAAGCCGTCGAGCGGGACAGCGACGTCTGGCAGGCGCGCATTGACGGCCGCGGCGCGGCGCCTCTGTTACGCTCGACGCAAGACGATTATGATCCCGCTCACTCCCCCTATCGGGGCCGGATCGCGTTCGTTTCGTCCAGATCCGGTTCCCCCGAACTCTGGCTCGCCCGATCCGACGGAGCCCACGCCCGCCAACTCACCCGCCTGGGCGGCGCTCACGTCGGCGGCCCGGCCTGGTCGCCGGACGGGCGGCAGATCGCCTTCCAGTCGCAGGTCGACGGGTTTGCCGCGGCCTACATCCTGTCGCCCGGCGACCGGCCGCCGGTGCTCGTCGCCGGCGGCGGCAAGCAGCATCATGTCCCGCTCGGATGGGGGCGAACCGGCGGGGAATTGTTCACCGCATCGGGGTCGGGGTCGAGCTGGACGGTGCGGCGGCACGATATCGCGGCGAGGCGTTCGAAGGCGCTGAATGCGGTCCCCGCCCGCCTTGCCGGGGTCGCGCCCGATCGGCAGTCGGTCTATCTGATCACCCATGACGGTGCGACGCTGACCCGGGTCTCCGCCAGCTCCGGAAGGGCCGAGGAATTTCCGCTGCCGGGAGCGTTGCGGGCTGCCGACGCGATGCGCGCGGCCGGCGCCAATTTCTACATTTTCGTGCCGAGCCCAGGGGGCACCGCGATCCATCGGCTGAGGCGGGTGGGGGCGGGACTGGAGTTCGACCGGGTCGCCTCGGTGCCCGGTTACGGCCAGGTCTCGGTCTCGCCCGACGAGACCCAGTTGCTCTTCACCAGCGACCGTGAGACCGCGAACGACATCGTCCTGTTGCGGCTGTGACATCGCCGATGACGTCGCCCAGGCAAATGGCTATCGACCGGCCATGGCCAAGGGAACCCACGACAGCGCGCCCGATCCGCGCAACGCCGACATCCTCATCAACGTCAACGGCGAGCTGAAGCCGCGGGACCAGGCAATGGTCTCGGTGTTCGATTCCGGTTTCGTGCTCGGCGACGGCGTCTGGGAGGGGCTGCGCGTCCACAAGGGGCGGATCGCCTTCCTGGGCCGGCATCTCGACCGCCTGTGGGAGGGCGCCAAGGCGATCGCCATGGACATCGGCCTCTCCCGCGAGGCGCTGGAGCGGCGGCTCTACGAAACGCTCGACGCCAACGGCATGGACGAAAGCCCCGCCCAGGAGGGGGTCCATATCCGCCTGATGGTCACGCGAGGCATTCGCTCGACGCCCTATCAGGACCCGCGGGTGGTGATCTCGGCGCCGACGATCGTCATCATCCCCGAATATAAGGCGCCGCTGCCGGTCACGATCGAGCGCGGCATCCGCCTGTTCACCGTCCACGTCCGCCGCGGCGACCCGGCCGTCCAGGACCCCAAGCTCAACTCCCATTCCAAGCTCAACGACATCACCGCCTGCATCCAGGCGGCCACGGCGGGCTATGACGAGGCGCTGATGCTCGATCCGCACGGCTTCGTTGCGACCTGCAACTCGACCCACTTCTTCATCGTCCGCAAGGGCGAGGTGTGGACCTCGACCGGCGATTATACGCTCGGCGGCATCACCCGCCGCAACGTCATCGAGCTCTGCCGCGAGGACGGCATCCCCGTCTTCGAGAAGAACTTCTCGCTGACCGACGTCTACGGCGCCGAGGAGGCGTTCGTGACCGGCACCTTCGCGGGCGTGGTGCCGGTGCGCGAGATTGACGGCCGTCACATCAGCGAGGCGCGCGGGCCGATGGTCGAGCGCCTCCAGCGCCTCTACAAGGCTCGGATCAAAGCCGACGTGGCGGGCCGCTCGCGGCCGTGACCGTCCGGATCGCGATGTGGTCGGGGCCGCGCAACATCTCGACGGCGATGATGCGCAGCTTCGGAAGCCGGTCCGACACCTTCGTCAGCGATGAGCCCTTCTACGGCGCTTTCCTCAAGGACAGCGGCGCCGATCATCCGATGCGCGAGCAGGTGATCGCCGCCATGGATACCGACTGGCGCTCGGTGCTGCGGACGCTTTCCGGCCCCGTGCCCGGCGGCACGGCGGTCTGGTACCAGAAGCATATGTGGCATCACATGGTCGGCCCGGTCGGCTATGACGATTTCCGCGGCTTCACCCACGCCTTCCTGATCCGCGAGCCGGCGCGGATGATCGCCTCCTACATCGAGAAGCGCGAAGCCGCTTCGTTCGACGATTTCGGCCTCGACCGGCAGGTTGAGTTCTTTGATCGCGAAGCCGACCGGCTCGGGCAGGCGCCGCCGGTGGTCGATGCGGCCGATGTCCTGCGCGACCCGGAGCGGACGCTGGGCGCGCTCTGCACGGCGCTCGGCATCCCGTTCCAGCCCGCCATGCTGCGCTGGAAGCCGGGCCGCCGGGACACGGACGGCATCTGGGCGAGCCACTGGTACAATGCGGTGGAGAGCAGCACCGGCTTCGTTGCGCCTGAGGAGAGGGCGGCCGCCATGCCCCCGAAAGCGCGCCGTCTGGCCGAGCGCTGCAGGCCCTATTATGAGCGTCTCGCCGGGCACCGGCTGGCCGCGCCGCCGGGGTCCGAATCGTAAACATCTCCAATTGACCCAGATCGGACTCGCGGCTATAGGCCGCCTCGCCCGGGGCTGGTGGTGGCTCAACAAGCCAGACGCTGTTCCCGCTACGGGCGACCAGAGCTTGAACATTGCTGCACGTTTGCAAAGGCCTGGGGGGCCGATGGGTTCCCATCAAAGTAATACTTTGATGGGGTCCCGATTGGCCGCCGGGGCGTTTGTGCATTTTGCGTTGCAGCAAAGTAACTTAAGGAAGTGAAGGCTTCATGCCGACGATCAACCAGCTGATCCGCAAGGGTCGCGAACCGCAGAAGGCCAAGTCCAAGGTCCCTGCGATGGAGCAGAACCCGCAAAAGCGCGGCGTCTGCACCCGCGTCTATACGACGACCCCCAAGAAGCCGAACTCGGCGCTGCGCAAGGTCGCCAAGATCCGCCTGACCAACCAGCGCGAGGTCATCTCCTACATCCCGGGCGAAGGCCACAACCTGCAGGAGCACTCGGTCGTGCTGATCCGCGGCGGCCGTGTGCGCGACCTTCCCGGCGTTCGCTATCACGTCCTGCGCGGCGTGCTCGACACCCAGGGTGTCAAGGATCGCCGCCAGTCCCGCTCCAAGTACGGCGCCAAGCGTCCGAAGTGACCCTGACGGGCGAGAGCCCGCCCGGAGTCACCCCGGCAAAGGCCGGGGTCCAGAGTGGCCCCGGTGGCGTCAGGAAGTAAAATGCATCCCGGCCCGCCGGGAACATGATGAGCAG
>DASVRK010000002.1:0-2740 GCA_036388655.1 Allosphingosinicella sp.
CGTCGTCAAGCGCCAGCTGACAGCCGCGGCGGCGCCGGCGCCGGCGCCCCTCCCCGCCGCCGCTCCGGCGCCGGGGGCGCCCGCCGCGCCGGTCGCCACGTCCGAGGAGAAAGCCGCCAACCATCCGGGCGCGGTCAAATCGCCGATGGTCGGCACCGTCTACCTGTCGGGCGAACCCGGCTCCAGGCCGTTCGTCGCCCCCGGCGCGACGGTCGCCGCCGGCGACACGTTGCTGATCATCGAGGCGATGAAAGTGATGAACCCGATCACCGCGCCACGCGCCGGCGTGGTCCGCGAAGTCCTCGTCCAGGACGCGCAGCCGGTCGAATATGACCAGCCGCTCGTGATCATCGAATAAGATGGCGATCGGCAAGGTCCTGATCGCCAATCGCGGCGAGATCGCGCTGCGCATCCACCGCGCCTGCCACGAAATGGGGATCAAGACGGTGGCGGTGCATTCGACCGCCGACACCGAGGCGATGCACGTCCGGCTGGCCGACGAAGCGGTCTGCATCGGCCCGCCGCCGGCCAACGAATCCTATCTGAATGTCCCCAACATCATCTCGGCGGCCGAGATCGCACATGTCGACGCGATCCACCCCGGCTACGGCTTCCTCAGCGAGAATGCGCGCTTCGCCGAAATCGTCGAACTGCACAACATCATCTGGATCGGTCCCAAGCCCGAGCATATCCGGACGATGGGCGACAAGGTCGAGGCCAAGCGCACCGCCGCCAAGCTCGGCCTGCCGCTGGTCCCCGGCTCGAACGGCCCGGTCGAGGGGATCGAGGAAGCCAAGGCGGTGGCGGCCGAGACCGGCTATCCGGTGCTGATCAAGGCGGCGTCGGGCGGCGGCGGCCGCGGCATGAAGGTGGTTCAAGCCGAAGACCAGCTCGAAGCCTTGATGATGCAGGCGCGCTCGGAAGCGAAGAACGCGTTTGGCGACGAGACCGTCTATATCGAGAAATATCTCGGCAACCCGCGCCATATCGAATTCCAGGTGTTCGGCGACGGCAAGGGCAATGCCGTCCACCTGGGTGAGCGCGACTGCTCGCTGCAGCGGCGCCACCAGAAGGTGCTGGAGGAGGCCCCCTCCCCCGTCATCACGCCGGAAGAGCGCGACCGGATGGGCGGCATCGTCGCCAAGGCGATGGCCGAGATGGGCTACCGCGGCGCCGGCACGATCGAGTTCCTCTACGAGAATGGCGAATTCTTCTTCATCGAGATGAACACGCGGCTCCAGGTCGAGCATCCGGTGACGGAGATGATCACCGGCATGGACCTGGTGCGCGAGCAGATCCGGATCGCCGAGGGCGAGGCGCTGAGCTGCACCCAGGACCAGATCCGCTTCCACGGCCATGCCATCGAATGCCGGATCAACGCCGAGGACCCGGCGACCTTCACGCCGTCGCCCGGGACGGTCAAAGGCTTCCACGCGCCGGGCGGGATGCACGTGCGCGTCGATAGCGGCCTGTATGTCGGCTATAAGGTGCCGCCTTATTATGACTCGATGATCGCCAAGCTGATCGTCTACGGCTCGACCCGCGAACGCTGCATCATGCGGCTGAAGCGGGCGCTCGAGGAATTCGTGATCGAGGGCATGAAGACGACCATCCCGCTCCACAAAGCGCTGATCGAGGATCCCGAATTCAGGGCGGGGGACTATACGATCAAGTGGCTGGAGGAGTGGCTGGCGCGGTCGAGCGATTAGGGGGATCGATCGAGGCTGGATCGTGACCCCGGACTTGATCCGGGGTCTGCCTTCTTCAGGTCGCGGCTGGAAGGAAGAAGGCGGGTGCCGGATCAAGTCCGGCATGACGAAGGGGGGGATCAAGCACCAACCCGCTCATCCTGAGGAGCCGCTGAGCGAAGTCGAACCGGCGTCTCGAAGGACGCACGGGTGCTTCGAGATGGGCCTTCGCCGGGGCTCAGTCCCTCCTCAGCATGAGCGGGGAGGGTCCGATCTTGCAGGTGACTTCATCCACGCCTGCTCACGCCGCGGTGGCGGCATATTCCTCTTCGGCGGGCTCTTCGGTGGCGCCTTCGGCATAGGTGTCGGTCATCCAGCCGTTGGTGATGAAGACGGTGTCGCCGAGCTTGGCCTGCTCGAACAGCAGGGCGGCGAATTCTTCGGGGACGCCGACGCAGCCGTGGGTGGCATAAGCGTCGTCGACCTCGCTGCCGTGGATCGCGACGCCGTCGTTGGTCAGCCGCATCATGTAGGGCATCGGCGCGTCGTAGAGGTTCGAGACGTGGTCGGCATTCTTCTGCAGGATCTTGAAAGTGCCGGTCGGGGTCGGCTTGTCGTCATGGCCGTAGACGATGTGCGCGCGGCCGATCTCGATGCCGCCGCGATAGGCGTAGAGGCGGCGCGCCTCGATATCGACGACGATGCGGAGCGGCCCGGCGGGCGCGCCTTCAGCTTCCCAGAGATAGTCGCCGGCCTCGAGCGGGCGGTCGGGCTGGAGCACGCCCTGGATCGGGAAGCTGGAGGCGGAGGCGGGCTGGACCGCGGGGGCGGCGGCCGCTCCCGGGGGCGGAAGCTCGGCGGAGACGGTTTGGGGCGCGGCCTCGGGCGGCACCAGCTCGTCCGCCGCGATCACCGGCGAGGCGGGCGAACAGGCCGCGACCGAAGCGAGCGAGAGCAAAAGCGCCAGCGCCTTCAGCATGCCCCGATCGATCCGCTTTGCCGCCATCCGTATCTCTCCGAATCCAGTTGAGGGCCGATATCGCGTCCGCGGC
>DASVRK010000003.1:0-4613 GCA_036388655.1 Allosphingosinicella sp.
CCGTCGCCGCCTATCAGCAGCTTGCCGAAGCGGTCGATTGCCCGCTCCACCTCGGCATCACCGAGGCCGGCGGCCTTCGCGGCGGCACCGTCAAGAGCGCGATCGGGATCGGCTCGCTGCTCTGGTTCGGGATTGGCGACACGATCCGCGTCTCGCTTTCGGCCGAGCCGGAGGAAGAGGTACGCGCCGGCTTCGAGATATTGAAGGCGCTCGGCATTCGCAACCGCGGGGTGCGCGTCGTCTCCTGCCCGTCCTGCGCCCGCCAGGGCTTCGACGTGATCCGGACGGTGCAGACGCTCGAGGAGCGGCTGGCGCATATCCGCACGCCGCTGTCGCTGTCGGTGCTCGGCTGCGTCGTCAACGGCCCCGGCGAGGCGCGCGAGACGGACATCGGCATCACCGGCGGCGGCAACGGCAAGCATATGGTCTATCTCTCCGGCGTCACCGACCACCATGTCCAGGACGACGCGATGGTCGATCATATCGTCAGGCTGGTGGAGGCCAAGGCGGCCGAGATCGAAGCGGCCGGCGCACGCGCGGCCGCTTGAGCGCGCTTCACTTTTCATCAACCATATCCGGCAACGGGGCTGAAGCTGCTCAGCGGCTAGGCCGGGGCATGCTGAAGCCGTTCATCCTCGTCATCGCCGCCGGCGCTACCATCGGATTGATGCTGCCCTCGAGCCGCCCGGCGGCTGCGCCCGTGGCGGCCGCGCCCGGGGGAGAGGCGGTGGAAACCGTTCTGGAGCGCGAGGAGAACGGCCACTTCTACGTCCATGCTTACGTCAATGGCGAGCTCGTCCGTTTCCTGGTCGATACCGGCGCCAGCAGCGTGGCGCTCACCATGGCCGATGCCGAGCGGCTCGGCATCAAGTTCAAGCAAAGCCAGTTCGAAGTGGTCGGAACCGGTGCCTCCGGCCCGGTCCGGGGCAAGGATGTCATGATCGACAGCGTCGAGATCGACGGCAAGAAGGTCGCGCCCGTGCAGGGCGCCGTAATCGAGGGGCTGGACATCTCGCTGCGCGGCCAGGCCTATCTGTCGCGGATCAGCGGCGTCGAAATGAGCGGCGGGCATATGATCCTGCGCTAGCGCAGGCGGGATCGGGGCGGCTATGGGCCCCGCATGGCCTCGACCTCCAAAACCCAAGGCACCCTGATCGCGTTCGGCGTGGCCACGCTCGGCATCGCCTGCTTTTCGATCATGGACGCGCTGATGAAGGGGCTGGCGATCGCGCTCGGCACCTACAATGCCTTGCTGTGGCGGGTGCTGGCGCTGGTCGCCATGGCCGGGCTGCTCTTCTTGGTGCGGCGGAGCCCCTGGCCCAAACGGCCGGCGATGCGGCTGCACTTCATCCGCGGCAGCATGTCTTCGATGATGGCTTTGCTGTTCTTCTGGGGTCTGGCGCGGGTGCCGCTGGCGCAGGGGGTGGCGCTCGCCTTCGTCGCGCCGCTGATCGCGCTCTACCTCGCGGCTTTGCTCCTCAAGGAGAAGATCGAGCGGCGGGCGATATACGCCTCGCTGGTCGGCTTTGCCGGCGTTTTGGTGATCCTCTCGGCCCAGGCCGAAGCCGATCTCGGCCCCGAGGCGTTCCGCGGCGCGCTGGCGATCCTCGCTTCCGCGGGCCTCTATGCCTGGAACATCATCCTGATGCGCCAGCAGGCGCTGGCCGCGGGTCCGGTCGAGATCGCCTTCTTCACCACCTTGTTCATGGGCTCCTATTTCCTGGCGGCGGCGCCGTTCCTCGCCGAAGCGCCTCCGCCCGACCGGCTGGCGGAGATCGTCGGCGCGGCCTTCCTCGCCTTTTTGTCGATCCTGCTCCTGTCATGGGCCTATGCCCGGGCCGAGGCGCAATATCTGGCGCCGGTCGAATATACCGCCTTCGTCTGGGCGGTGCTGCTCGGCTGGATGGTCTTCGCCGAGCCGGTGCGGCCGCTCACCATTTTGGGCGCGGCCATGATCGTCGCCGGCTGCATCATCGCCGCCCGACGCGGGGCTCCCCGAGTGGCCGATCCGGTGGCGGGTCCCTGATGGCCTGGGCGCTGCTCCTCCTCGGCGGCCTGTTCGAAGTGGGCTTCACCACCTGCCTTCGCTTCGTCGAGGGCTTCCGCAACCTGCCCTGGACGCTCGGCTTCCTGGCCTCGGTGACGCTCAGCATGGGCCTGCTCGAATATGCCGCCCGCACCATCCCTATGGGCACCGCTTATGTGGTCTGGGGCGGCATCGGCGCGATCGGCACGGTGGCGGTGGGCATGATATGGTTCGGCGAGCCCACCACGACCTTGCGCATCCTCTTCATCCTCGGGATCGTCGGCTGCATCGCCGGCTTAAGGCTGATCGCGTGAGCGTGGACGAAGGCCTCTACGCATGGATCGAAGAGGCGCTCGAGCCGATCGGAAGGCTCAGCATGCGCAGGATGATGGGCGGAGCCACGCTCTACCTTGATGGCACTATCTTCGCGATCATGGACGATGGCGAATTGTGGTTCAAAGCCGATGCGGAGACCGATGCGGTCTGGGATGAGGCGGAGTGCGAGCGCTTTTCCGTCACCTTCAAGGACGGCCGCGTCGACACCATGAACTACCGGCGCGCGCCGGCCGGCGTCTATGACGATGCCGAGGCGATGCAGCGCTGGGCCGCCCTCGCGATCGCGGCAGGCCTGCGCGGAGTCGCCAAGAAGAAGCCGAAGAAGAAGAAGCCGGTCTAACGCGCCGCGGGTTCAAAAGCGCGAGCGACATCGTCGCTCTGCTCGACCGACGGGATCAGCGCGGGCTCGACCCGCTTTCGCGACGCCTGCTCGTAATCGTAGCCGAGCGAGAGGATCAGCGCGTCCGCCCATTTTGGTCCGATGAAGCTGAGCCCGACGGGAAGCCCCTTCACAATCCCCATCGGCACCGTCAGATGCGGGTAGCCGGCGACCGCGGCCAGGCTGCCGCCGCCGCCGCCGGGGGTCTGGTCGCCGTGGACGGCATCGATCAGCCATGCGGGCGACATGGTCGGCCCGACCAGCGCGTCGAGCTTGTGCTCGCGCAGCAGGCGGTCGATCCCTTCCGGCCCGGCCATACGCAAGGAGGTCGAGCGCGCCGTCCGATAGCCGGGCTCGTCCAGCCCCTTGGTTTTCTCGGCCTGCTCGAAGACGTCCTGCCCGAACAGAGGCATCTCCGTGGCCGCATTTGCCTGGTTGAAGGCGATCAGGTCGGCAAGCGTCCGCGTCCGCACCGCCGGCGGAGTGGTGGCGAGATAGGCGTTGATGCCGTCCTTGAACTCCGCGAGCAGCACCGCGAACTCGGCCTTGCCGATCTCCTCCCGGCCTTCGAACTTGTCGATGTCGACGAGCGTAGCGCCCTCGCGGCGCAGCGTCGCCAGAGCTTCCTCGAACGCGGCCTCCGTTCCGAAGCCGGTGGCGAAGCGCATCACGCCGATCCTCTTGCCCTGCAGCGACCGGTCGGACAGCGCGGCGGCATAATCGGTGCGGCGCCCGTCGCCCTCCCGCGTCGCCCGGTCGGCCGGGTCGGTCCCGGCCATCGCCGCAAGCACCAGAGCGGCGTCCCGGACGGTCCGGGTCATCGGGCCCGGCGTGTCCTGGCTGCGGCTGATCGGGATAATGTGGGTGCGGCTGACGAGACCGACGCTCGGCTTGAAGCCGACGATCCCGCTCACCGCCGCCGGGCAGGTGATCGAGCCGTCGGTCTCGGTGCCGATCGCCGCCGGCGCCATGCCCGCGGCGACGGCGACCGCGCTGCCGGTGCTCGATCCGCAGGCATTGCGGTCGAGCGCGTGCGGGTTGCGGGTCTGGCCGCCGACCGGGCTCCAGCCGGAGATCGAATCCGACGAGCGCATATTGGCCCATTCCGATAAATTGGTCTTGGCGACGATCACCGCGCCCGCCGCGCGCAGCCGCGCCACCAACGGCGCGTCGCGGCCGGTAACATTGTCCTTGAGCGCGAGGCTGCCCGCCGTGGTGGGAAGCGTGCCGCGCGTCTCGATATTGTCCTTGACCAGGATTGGCATCCCGAACAGCGGCCCGCGCGCGGCCCATCCGCGGTCGAGCGCCCGAGCTTCCGCGATCGCCGCCGGCTCCACCCCGATGACGGCGTTGAGGCGCGGGTTCAGCGCCTCGATCCGCTCGATCGCGCTGCGGGTGCGCGATTCGGCGCTGGCGGCATCGAGGACCAGCGCATGTCCGTCGCGCGCCGGTCCGGCCGCGCAGGCGCCGAGAGCGAGCGCCGCCCCCAGCAGCAGGGGGCGCAAGCTCACCGCAGCGGCGCCAGCAGCCGGTCGAGCGAGGCGGTCCGCGCTGCCCGTTCGAGATGCGGCCAGCGCAGCCCCTGGTTATAGGTGATGGCGACTTCGCGGTAGCGGCTGCCTTCCTTGAGCAGCAGCCGGATCGGCTGGTTCGACCCGCGGGCGCCGGCGATCGCGCCCTTGATCTCGTCGTCCGAATATTCGCGCCCGTTGACCGCGACGATGCTGGCATTGCCGGTGACGCCCTGGCGGAAGGCGGGGCCGTCCCACACCACGCCGCTCACCGCCCCGCTTTTGCCGATCGACAGGCCGAGCGAATGGGTGAGGTCGAGCGCCTTGCGCCGTTTCATCGCCGACGCGTCATAGGCATTGG
>DASVRK010000004.1:0-12042 GCA_036388655.1 Allosphingosinicella sp.
ATCCGGAGGCGCTGCCGGCGCTGGCGGAGGAGCTGGCCGAGCGGCTGGCGGGGATCGAGGCCGGCGATGCCGGACTGGCGGCGATGGAAAAGGCGCTGCGGACGAGCCGGCTCGCTTATGACGAGGAAGCGGCGCGGCTGAGCCTGCTTCGCGCCGAGGCGGGGGCGCGGCTCGACCTGGCGGTGGCGCGGGAGCTGGCGCCGCTGAAGCTCGACGCCGCCCGCTTCCGCACCATCGTCGAGGCGCAGAACGAGGCGCAGTGGAGCGCGGCCGGTCGCGACCGGGTGGAGTTCGAAGTGTCGACCAATCCGGGCGCCGCCTTCGCGCCGCTGACCCGGATCGCCAGCGGCGGCGAATTGTCGCGCTTCATCCTTGCGCTCAAGGTGGCGCTGGCCGAGCGCGGCGGCGCGACCACGATGATCTTCGACGAGATTGACCGCGGCGTCGGCGGGGCGGTGGCGAGCGCGGTCGGCGAGCGGCTCCACCGGCTCGCCGCCGAGGCGCAGGTGCTGGTCGTCACCCACAGCCCGCAGGTGGCGGCGCGCGGCAGCCGACACTTGCTCATCGAGAAGAGCCATGAGGGGCTGGTGACCCGTACGTCCGTCCATGCGCTTGACGAAGCGAAACGGCGCGAAGAGATTGCACGCATGCTCTCGGGCGCGCAGGTAACGGACGAGGCCCGAGCGCAGGCCTCCCGCCTTTTGGAGGCCGCATGATCGCTGGGCTGACCGTCCTCCTCCTCTCGGCTCTCGCGCCTCCCTCCGGCGACGCCGCGCGGTGCCGGCTGACCGCTGCCGACAAGCAGGCCAATGCCCGCCTCAGCTTCAACGATTTCGATCAGCAAGGGACATTGCCGAGCAGCGCCCGCAAGCTCGGCGAGGCCGGGTGCTGGGAGCAAGCGGCCGAGGCCACCGCCGATTACTTAATCCACGGTCCGGTCCCGTCGCCGGGCGAACAACGCGTGCTGCTCTTCCACCTCGGCCAGGAGCTGGCCTTCGCCGGCGAAGAGGAGCGGGCCGCCGGCTTCATAGCCGCGACGCGGCGTCCTCCCGACCCGATGCCGCCCAAGACCGACCAGCTGAACTGGAACGATTATGTGATTGGAACCTGGGCTTTCCTGATGAAGGACCGGCCCGCTTTGATAGCCGCCCGGGACGCGGTGCTGGCGACCGCGGGTGAGGGGAACCGCATCAACGGCGCCCTTCTCGCCGCCATGGAACGCTGTTTCGACAAGCCTTACGAGGTGGCTTACGATCCTGATTGCGGGCGCTGAGGGGCCGGCGGATGACCTCGGACGACGCCGAAATTGCTGCCGAGCTCGAGCGGCTGGCGGGGGAAATTGCCCGCCACAACCGGCTTTACCATGGCGAGGACGCGCCGGAGATAACGGACGCGGACTATGACGCGCTGGTCCGCCGCAACGCGGAGATCGAGGCGCGATATCCGCAGCTCGTGCGCGATGACAGCCCTTCGCGGCAGGTGGGGGCGGCGCCGGCGGCGCACCTGTCCAAG
This sequence comes from Allosphingosinicella sp., assembly GCA_036388655.1. GTDB lineage: Bacteria > Pseudomonadota > Alphaproteobacteria > Sphingomonadales > Sphingomonadaceae > Allosphingosinicella. The sequence continues at coordinate 1,513 of DASVRK010000004.1, forward strand.
GTGCGGCACGCGCTGCCGATGCTCAGCCTCGACAATGCCTTCGCCGACGAGGAAGTGGCGGACTTCATCGCGCGGGTGCGGCGGTTCCTGAAGCTCGACCCGGGCGAGCCCGTGGCGCTCACCGCCGAGCCCAAGATCGACGGGCTGAGCTGCTCGCTTCGCTACGAGGCGGGGCTGCTCGTCCAGGCCGCGACGCGCGGCGACGGCGCCACCGGGGAGATCGTCACCGATAACGTGCGCACGATCCAAGACGTGCCGCAGCGGATCGAGGGTGCGCCGGAGCTGTTCGAGATACGCGGCGAAGTCTATATGTCGAAGGGCGACTTCGCGGCCTTGAACGCGCGCCTGCTCGCCGAAGCGGACGACCCCGCCAAGGCGCGGCAATTCGCCAACCCGCGCAACGCCGCCGCCGGTTCGCTGCGCCAGAAGGACCCCGCTATCACTGCCGCGCGGCCGCTGCGCTTCTACGCCCATGGCTGGGGCGATGTCTCCGGCCTTCCCGCCGACAGCCAGCTGGGCGTGATGCGGGCGATCCAAAGCTGGGGCGTCCCGATCGCGGAGGATATGGAGCGGTTCGACGATCTGGGCGCGCTTCTCGCCCATTACCGGGCGATCGAGGCCAAGCGGGCCGACCTGCCGTTCGATATCGACGGCGTCGTCTACAAGGTCGACCGGCTCGACTGGCAGGAGCGTTTGGGCTTCGTCAGCCGCGCGCCGCGCTGGGCGCTGGCCCATAAATTCCCGGCCGAGAAGGCCGAGACAATATTGGAGGCGATCGACATCCAGGTCGGCCGCACCGGCAAGCTGACGCCGGTGGCGCGGCTGACGCCGGTCAGCGTCGGCGGCGTCACCGTCACCAACGCCACCCTCCACAACAAGGACGAGATCGAGCGGCTCGGGGTCCGCATCGGCGACCGGGTCCGCATCCAGCGCGCCGGCGACGTGATCCCGCAAGTGCTGGAGAATCTGACGCCCGCGGCGGAGCGGCCGGCTTACGCCTTCCCCGACCATTGCCCGGAATGCGGATCGGAAGCGGTGCGGGAGGAAGGCGAAGTCGACGTGCGCTGCACCGGCGGCCTGATCTGCCCCGCCCAGCGGGTCGAGCGGCTGCGCCATTTCGTGTCGCGCCACGCGCTTGACATCGAGGGGCTCGGCATCACCCATATCGAGGCCTTCTTCCGCGATGGCCTGCTCCAGTCGCCGGCCGACATCTTCCGCCTCACCAAGGAGAAGCTGCTCGCCCGCGAGCGCTGGGCCGAGATATCGGCGGCCAATTTGATCGAGGCGATCGATGCGCGGCGGCGGCCGCCGCTCGACCGCTTCCTGTTCGCGCTCGGCATCCGCCATGTCGGCGAGGTCACCGCCCGCGACCTCGCCCGCCGCTACCGGAGTTGGGCCGCTTTCCGGGCGATGATCGAGGCGGCGCTGAAGGTCCGGGCGGAGATGGCGCCCGCGCTGGGCGAGCCCGAGCGCAAGTTCTTCCAGCGCCGGGACAAGGCGGTGGTGGCGGCGGTGGAAACGCCCGGCATCGGCCCGGAAGTCGCCAATGCCCTGCTCGACTTCTTCGAGGAGCCGCACAATCGCGAGGTCCTCGACGACCTCTTCGCGGCGGGGGTCGAGCCGCAGGATGTGGTTTGGGAGACGAAGGAATCGCCGGTCACCGGCAAGACTTTGGTGTTCACCGGCAGCCTCGAGACGCTGTCGCGCGACGAGGCCAAGGCGCAGGCCGAGGCGCTGGGGGCCAAGGTGGCGGGATCGGTCTCGGCGAAAACCGACCTGGTCGTCGCCGGCCCCGGCGCGGGCTCGAAGCTCAAGAAGGCCGCGGAGCTCGGCATCGATGTGATCGATGAAGCCGCCTGGAACGATCTGGTCGCAGCTGCCGGCGGCTGAGCGTCCGGCAGCCCCTGTGGCGGCCGCAATTGAACGGGATGGTCGGCGGTTCGCCACATGCTAACATCGCGCCGTGATCGCGGGAGAAAAGTCATGGCTAGCGCAGACGAAAGAATCCTTGCCGTGCTGTTTCACGCGTTCACCTCCGGCCCTTCGAAGCTGGAAGGCGTCGCACGGATCGTGCGGGAGGCCTATCCACAGGCGGCGCTCGAGATACATTGTCCTGCGCTTCCCCTGAGCCTCTTCTCGACTGCCGACCCGGCCCAAGTTGCTTCGGACCAAGCGGACGAGATTGGGCAGCTTTGCGCGGACGCGGAGCGCGCCGGTTCGCCTTTCACGCGGATCGTCTTCGTGGGGCACAGCATTGGCTCCCTGCTGGCCCGCAAAGTGTACATCATCGCCTGCGGCGAGACCGACCGCGCCCCTTTCGAGGAGGCGGTCCGGGAAACGGGGCCGCGGCCGTGGGCGCACCTGGTGGACAGGATCATCCTGCTCGCCGGCATGAATAGGGGCTGGCGGCTTTCTCACCATCTCAATCCGCTGCAGGCTGCGGGATGGTGGCTGGGGACCGTGTTGGGCCGCCTGTGGGAGCGGATCACCGGCGGCAAGGTGCTGATCCTCGGCATGCGTGTGGGGTCGGAATTCATCACCCAGCTACGGGTTCAGTGGCTTCGCATGCGTCAAGCCGCCCAGCGCGACGAGAACCGATCGGGCAACGCCATGACCATCCAGCTGCTCGGCTCGATCGACGACATGGTTTCGCCCCGGGACAATGTCGACCTCGTGGCAGGCAGCGATTTCTATTATCTCGACGTCCCTTATTCCGGCCACGCGAGTATCATCGAAGTCGACGACCGGACCGAGCCGCCGGGCGCCGGAAGCACCGCCGGGGCTTGGCGGAGCGAAGCGATCCAGCGGGCCCTCGCCAGCTCCAAGGCCGATCTCGCTCCGCTGCAGGTTCTTCCGGCGGATCTCGATGCCGTGCCCGCGCAGCATCCCGATGTGACCGACGTGGTGTTCGTCATTCACGGCATCAGGGATGCGGGCTATTGGACCTACAAGGTCGCGCGGAAGGTTCGAGAGGCGGCGGGCGACAAGGCGGCCTTCATCGCGACCGAGACGTCGAGCTACGGCTATTTCCCGATGCTGCCTTTCCTATTCTCGTTCCGGCGGGCCAGGAACGTCGAGTGGCTGATGGACGAATATGCCGCTGCCGTGGCGCTGTACCCCCACGCCGCGCGCTTCCACTTCATCGGGCACAGCAACGGCACCTATTGTCTGGTCGAGGCCCTGCGCCGCTACGCCTGCTGCCACTTCTCCCGGGTGGTGCTGGCTGGAGCGGTGGTCCGCAGCCGGCTGGACTGGTCGGCTTTCCTGCGCGACGAGAACAGGCCGGACCAGCGGCGGCGGCGGCACGGCAGCGTGGAGCAGGTGCTGAACTTCGTGGCGACCGGCGATTTGGTGGTGGCCGCCTTCCCTCGCCTGTTCGAGACCTTCCTGCCGATCCAGCGGCTCGGGGGCGCCGGCCATATCGGTTTCCTCGACGCACCGAACGCGGTGAAGAATGTCGAATATGTCAAGGGCGGCCACGGCGCCGGTGTCGCGGAGCCCTGGTGGCCGAGCATCGCGCGGTTCATCCACACCGGTTCGGTCGAGCCGTTCCCGCCGGGTCTCAAGCTGGATCGGCAAGCCTGGCTGGCCCGGCTGCTCGGGGTGCTGCCGCTGCTCGGGTGGCTGGTTGCGGTGGGGATCGCCGTCCTCCTCGGCTGGGGAGTTTATCTGGCGGCGGAATGGGTGTCGGCCCTGCTCGTCGCGAAGGGCGGGCCCGGTGCGAATGCGCTCCTCCGCTTGCTGTCCCCCGCCGCCGATTGGGTGGTCCCCGTGACGATGACGCTCTACTGCCTCGCCGTCATCAAGCTGTTGCGCTGGGTGTAGCGCCCCCGCGTTTCACCGCCAGCCCGTCGCCCTGCGCTTGCAGCGGCGCCTCTTTCCTATCCGTTCGTTCTATGTTCCACATCGGCGATGTTCCGAATCGCTCGCCGCCGCCTCGCCGCCTGCTTGCCCCGCGCGCGCACATACGTACGAGCGCGTGCGCGCGCGAGAGAGACTGACTTTCCTGACCTTCGTCCGGATCCGGACACATTGGGCTCAGCGCCAGCCGGTCGCCCGGCGCTTGCGCATGACGAGCGTCGGCCACTCGCCATTGTCCACTCGAAAGGCGAGCATCAGGCCGCGGCGGCGATAGGAGGCGGCGACGTCGTCGGCCTGGCGGTCGAGCAGGCCGGCCAGGATGAGGCGGCCGCCGGGCGCGATCGCGGCCGCCACCGCCGGGGCAAGCTCGATCAGCGGGCCGGCGAGAATGTTGGCGATGAGAAGGTCGTAGGGCGCGCGCGCCCGCAGGCGCATGTGATCGAGCCCGGCGGCGACGGCGAGCTCGACCTGGCCGCGGGCGCGGCCGAGCGGGAGGCGGTTGATCGCCGCATTCTCTTCGGCGACCTCGATCGACACCGGGTCGATGTCCGAAGCCGCCACCTTCGCCGCCGGCCACAGCTTCAGCGCGGCAAAGGCGAGCAGCCCGGTGCCGGTGCCGAGATCGAGGATGTTGGAGACGGCGGCGCCGGTGCCCTTGAGGCGGTCGAGCGCGACGAGGCAGCCGGTCGTCGTCTCATGCTGCCCGGTGCCGAAAGCGCGGCCGGCGTCGATCTCGAGCGGGATCGCATCGGCGGGGATTTGATCGCGGTGCGCGGGGGTGTGGACGAAGAAGCGGCCGGCCTGGATCGGCTCCAGCCCCTGCTGGCTGAGCGTCACCCAATCGGCGTCGGCGAGCTGCTCGACCCGCGGCTCGGCCGCGGCCGCCGCCGGAGCAAGCGCCTTCAGCATCGCCACCGTGGCGGCGCTCGGCGCCTCCTCGAAATAAGCGTCGAGCCGCCAATCGTCGGGGCGTGCGGGATCGGCCTCGCTGGTCATCAGCACCGGCGGCGGATCGAGCAAAGCGAGCGGCCCGATCTCGCCCTGCAGGGCCTCTGCCTCGGCCTTGGTGCAGGGCAGGGTGACCTTCCAGCTCGTCACCTTCCTGTGCTCCTGCGAACGCAGGAGCCTAGCCCGGCTGCCCCCTGGGCTCCTGCTTCCGCAGGAGCACGATCAGCGGACATAGCTCGCCCCGTTGACGTCGATCACCGCCCCGGTCGCCGAGGCGGGCGCGTCGACCGCCAGCCAGCGCACCGTCTCGGCCACTTCCTCGGCGGACGCGACCCGGCCGAGCGGGATGTCGGCCAGCAATTTGTCGCCGCCGCGGCTTTCGAGATAATCCTCGGCCATGCCGGTCATGGTGAAGCCGGGGCAGACCGCGAAGGCGAGGATATTCTCGCCGGCATAGCCGCGCGCGATCGACTTGGTCATGCCGATCATGCCGGCCTTGGAGGCGGCATAATGCCAATGCTGGGGCGAATCGCCGCGATAGGCGGCGCGGCTCGACACGTTGACGATCCGGCCTCCCCCATTTCCGCGGAAGTGCAGCACCGCCAGCCGGCACAATTCCGCCGAAGCGGTAAGGTTGATCCGCATCGTCCGCTCCCAGGCGGCGGACCAGTCGGCGGCGGGCGATTCGATCGGCGCGGCTTCGAAGATGCCGGCATTGTTGACCAGCACGTCGATGCTGCCGCCGAGCCGCTCCAGCGCCTCCCCCCACAGCCGCTCCGCCGCCCCGGGCTCGGAGAGGTCGGCCGCGACCAGGCCCTCGCCGCCGCGGGTCGAGTGGCCGACTGCCTTGTGCTGGTCGAGCGCCGCGAGGATGGACTTGCCGATGCCCCGGCTGGAGCCGGTCACGAGGATGTTGAGCTGGGTCATGGGCGGCCGTTACGGTCGCCCGGCGCGAAGGGGAAGGGGTTCCGAGCCAAGCCGCTCCCGTTCCCCGGCGAAAGCCGGTCGTTCCCGCGAAGGCGGTCCGTACCCCCGCGAATGCGGGGGTCCAGTTCACGCCCGTGCCCAAGACTGGACCTAAGCGGCGAAGCTCTCGACGAAATGGCTGGTGGCGGCGGTGAACCTCGCCATCTGCTCGTCGACTTCGCCGAAATTGCGCTCGACCTCGTCGATCTCGGTGACCACCGTCTCGGTGTCGGCGCGGATAGCGGCGATGGTCGAGGACATCGAATCGGCGGCGAGCGCGGTCTCGTCGACCGCGGCGGTGATCATCGTCACCGTCTGCGCCTGCACTTCCATTGCCCGGCGGATGCGGTCGGCCGAGCTTTGCACTTCGGCCACCGTCTCGCGGATCGAACCGTTGGCCTCGACGGTCTGGCGGGTGGCCTGCTGGATGGCGCTGATCTTGGCGGTGATGTCGTCGGTCGCGCGCGCGGTCTGGCTGGCCAGCGACTTCACTTCCTGCGCAACTACCGCGAAGCCGCGGCCGGCGTCGCCGGCGCGCGCCGCCTCGATGGTGGCGTTCAAGGCGAGCAGGTTGGTCTGGCCGGCAATGTCGCGGATCAGGCCGAGGATCGATTCGATCGCCTCGACATGGGCGGACAGCGCCTGGCTGACCAGCACCGCCTTCGACGCCTTGTCGCCGGCGCGGGTGGCGATGCCGGCGGCGACCTCGACCTCGCTGCGCGCATCCTCGATCGCCTGGATGAGGCCGGCCGCGGTCTGCGCCGCTTCGCGCATCGCGATCGCCGATTGCTCGGCGGCGGCGGCGACTTCGGAGGTTTTGCCGAGCATGCCGCGCGCGGCCGCCGAGGCGTCGGCGGCCTGGGCGCGCAGGCTGCTGCTTTCGGAGGCGGCGCGGCCGACGGCGTGCAGCACCTCGTGGTTGAATTCGGCGCCGCGGGCGCTGCGGCTCTCGCGTTCGATGCGGCTGCGGATGCCGTCATAATGAGCGGAGAATATTTCCACTTCGAGCAAGGTCGCCTGGGTGAGCGCGCGCACCAGCCGGGCGAGCCCGGCGGGATCGCCGGCGAGGCGGCGCACGAGTATGTCCTGGATGCGCGCGGTGGCGGCGGAAATGCCGGAGATGATGGCGGTCAGCGGCCCTTCGCCGGCGGCGACCTCGGCGAGCTCGCCGACCCGGTCGACCCAGGCCTGGCCGGTGAGGCCGCGAAACTTCTGCTCGACATAGGGGAGCAGCCGCGCGGCCATTGCGGAGGCGGCGTCGGATGCCGCGCCGGTCAGCGCGCCGGCGCCGATCGAGCGCACGTACCGGTCGGCGAAAGCGAGCGCGATCTCGTCCCGCTCGGGCTCGATCAGCGCCCAGATTTCGCGCCCGAGCTCGCTTAGGCTGCCGTCCGGATCGAACAGCCCCGCCCGATCCTCGATCCGCACCCGCCCCTGTTCCGCTGTCGCCACCTTGAACCACCTTCGCTGATTTGGTGGTCAGGTGGTACGGAGCGACCCGTTAAGATGGCGTTAGCCATCGGCGGCGGGGCCTCACCCGAGCAGGTCTGTCCTAGTAGTGGACCGCCCGCCCATAAGCATCCAGCACACTCTCGTGCATCATCTCGCTCAAGGTCGGGTGCGGGAAGATGGTGTGCATCAGGTCGGCCTCGGTGGTCTCGAGCTGGCGGGCCACGGCATAGCCCTGGATAAGTTCGGTGACCTCGGCACCGACCATGTGGGCGCCGAGCAGCTCGCCGGTGGCGGCGTCGAACACGGTCTTTACGAAGCCTTCGGCTTCGCCCAGCGCGATCGCCTTGCCGTTGCCGATGAAGGGGAATTTGCCGACCTTGACCTGGCGGCCCTCCTCCCTGGCCTTGGCTTCGGTGAGGCCGACGGAGGCGACCTGGGGGCGGGAATAGGTGCAGCCGGGGATGTTCCAGGTCTCGAACGGGTGCGGGTTGTTGCCGGCGATGGCTTCGACGCAGACGACGCCCTCGTGGCTGGCCTTGTGGGCGAGCCAGGGCGGACCGGTGACGTCGCCGATCGCGTAGACGCCCTCGACATTGGTGCGGCCGTAGCCGTCGGTGACGATATGGCCGCGCTCGGTCTTCACGCCGAGCGCTTCGAGCCCGATATTTTCGGTGTTCGGCACGATGCCGATCGCGACGATGCAGTGGCTGAACTCTTCGGTGGCGCCGCCTTTGAGCGTCGCGCGGACGCCGGTTGCGCCGGTCTCGAGCTTCTCGACCCCCGAGGAGACGTGGATCTTCATGCCCTGCTTGGTGAGCGCCTTGTGCACGAAGGCGGAGATGTCGCCATCCTCGACCGGCAGGATGCGGTCGAGCATTTCGACGATGGTCACCTCGGCGCCCATGTCCGAATAGAAGCTGGCGAACTCGACCCCGATCGCGCCGGAGCCGATCACCAGCAATTTGGTCGGCATCACCTTCGGCACCATCGCGTGGCGATAGGTCCAGATCCGCTCGCCGTCGGTCTTGGCGAAGGGGAGGTCGCGGGCGCGGGCGCCGGTGGCGACGATGATGTGTTTGGCCTGGAGCGTCTTGCCTGCCCCGGACCCCGATCCGGGGTCGCCGACCTTCAGAATGCCCTTGCCGGCCAGCGCGCCTTCGCCTTCGACGACCGTTATCTTGTTCTTCTTCATCAGGCCTTTGACGCCGGCATTGAGCTGCCCGGCGACCTTGCGGCTGCGGTCGACGATTTTGGCGAGGTCGAACGACACCTTCTCGGCGTTGAGGCCGTAGCTGGCGGCGTGGGTCAGATAATGGTTGATCTCGGACGTGCGCAGCAGCGCCTTGGTCGGGATGCAGCCCCAGTTGAGGCAGATGCCGCCCAGTTTCTCGCGCTCGACGATCGCCACCTTCATGCCGAGCTGCGCCGCGCGGATGGCGGCGACATAGCCGCCGGGGCCGGAGCCGAGGACGATGAGGTCGTAAGTGTCAGCCATAATGGTTTCACCTGATGATCCGAGTGGAAGCCTCAGCCGCCAACTGCTCCTTGACGGTAACGGCTCCGATCACCGCTGCCGGAAGAAGGACTAGCGCGAGCAGGATTTTGGCGCCTGGGCTCCTGCCAGATTTGAAGAAGAACCCAAGCGCGACGAGCAGGGCCAAGTCATAACCAAAGACGATCGCGGACCGATCGGAAGACACCGGCGGGGACGTCAGGACCAGCCCGTTGACAATCACTATCGCCGCCAACGCCGCGGCGGCCAAAAGCCACATCAGGGCGGCGCTCATCAGCTGGATGCGCGCCTCCCATGCCAGGGTCACGCGATCATCCCCAGCGGGTTTTCGACGAGGCGCTTGAAGGCCTGCATCAGGCGGGCGCCGTCGGCGCCGTCGATGGCGCGGTGGTCGAAGCTGCCGGTGGCGCTCATCATGGTCGCGATCTGCAAGCTGTCGTCGATCACGTGCGGCCGCTTCTCGCCGGCGCCGATCGCCATGATCATGCCCTGCGGCGGATTGATCACGGCCTGGAAGTTGGCGATGCCGTACATGCCCATGTTGGACAGGCTCGCGGTGCCGCCCTGATATTCGTGCGGCTGGAGCTTGCCCTCGCGGGCGCGGGCGGCGAGGTCCTTCATCTCGGTGGAAATGGCCGACAGGCTGCGCGAACCCGCATCGACGATGATCGGGGTGATGAGGCCGGCGGGGATCGAGACGGCGACGGAAATGTCGGCGCGCTTAAAGGTGACGAGCTCGGCCCCGGTATATTGGACGTTGCATTCCGGCACTTCGCGCAAAGCGGCAGCGAGCGCCTTGATCATGAAATCGTTGACGCTGAGCTTGACGCCGCGGCTCTCCAGGCTGGCGTTGAGCTCGGCGCGCAGCTTCATCAGCGCGTCGAGCCGGACGTCGACGGTGAGATATATGTGCGGGACCTGCTGCTTCGATTCGGTGAGGCGCCGCGCGATCGTCTTGCGGATGTTGGAAAGCTTGACCGCGTCGTGCGGGATATCGGGCACGCCGTGAGCAGGCGCGGGGGCGGGGGCGGCCGCCGGTGCGGGCGCGGCGGCCTGAGCCGGAGCGGCGGCCGGCGCAGCGGCGACGGGCGCGGCCTTGCCGCTGGCGGCGTCTATGTCGGCCTTGACGATGCGGCCGCCGGGGCCCGAGCCGGTGAGGGTGGCTAGGTCCAGGCCCTTCTGCTCGGCAAGGCGGCGGGCGAGCGGGCTCGCCTTGATGCGGTCGCCGGTGTCGGCCTTGGGCTGCGGCTGCGGCTGGGCCAGCTTCTCGTCCTCGGCCGGGCTGGCGCCATAGCCTTTCACTTCGGGGGTCGGCGTTGGGGTCGGAGTCGGGGTGGCGGGCTGGCCGGCGCCGGTCTCGCCGCCGCCTTTGGCGACCGGCTCGGGCGCCGCGGTCGGCGCGGCCGCGGCGGCGCCGGCATCCTCGCCCTCCTGAGCGATCAGCGCGATCACGGTGCCGACCTTCACTTCGTCGGTGCCCTCGGCGACCAGGATCTTCGCGATAATGCCCTCGTCGACCGCTTCGAACTCCATCGTCGCCTTGTCGGTCTCGATCTCGGCGAGCAGATCGCCGCCGCCCAGCCTCAATCCTCCCCTCCAGCAGTTGCCGGAGGGGCCGGGGGTGGCCCTTCTTCTTCTTCTTCCACCGGCGACCGCGTCAAAGCCTCCCCGCTCGCCCGCCGGCTCGCGGAGCAGCAGGGCATCGACCTCTCCGCCCTCACCGGCTCCGGCCCCGCCGGCCGCATCGTGAAAGCGGATGTCGACGCCGCCGCGGGAAAACCCAAGGCGGC
>DASVRK010000005.1:0-5526 GCA_036388655.1 Allosphingosinicella sp.
GATGAAGCCGTGCCACAGGAAATTGTCGTTGCCGGCGCCGAGATCGACGATGTTGCTTCCGCCGCCGGCCTCGACGAGGTCGTTGCCGCCGCCCGCGTTGATCCTATCGTCGGCATCGGACGGGAGCGATCCGGGCGGATCAGCGGCGACGGTCGCGCTGATCAAGGTGGGCCGGATTACTTCGTTGGCGTCAGTCCCGGTGAAGGTAGCCATGGTCGGTCCCCCTGGGGGCGGCAGCAAAGACAGAGTCGAACGGCGCCGCGGCTGGCTTGAGGATTCGGACTGTACAGGTCGCTCGGGCTCCAGTCGACTTAGAATGCGGAAAGTTCATCTAAAAAAGAACGTCGTGGGAAGCGCCGGCTTCTTCGTTCGACCAGGCGCGGCTCCGGATGTCCTTCGCCTGGAGCATCCAGGCCAGCCAGAAAGAAGAAGTCGGTTCACGCGGAGGCGCGGAGGCGCGGAGGGGGCGGTGGCTGCCGCGGCGGGCGTGACTTTTCGACCGGGGGGTTGAACAGGCGCTTCGCGCCGGAGGCGCTATTTTCCTGCTCCGCGTCTCCGCGCCTCCGCGTGAACCCAGATCAATGGGTGGGCAATGGGCATCGGCCGGCCTAGCGTCGCGCCATGAGCGAGGATCTTGTCACGCTGTGGCGGCCGGTCGGCCCGGCCGAGCTGCGCCTGATCGAGGAGGCGGGGATGGCGGCCTTTCCCCCGCGCCTTCCCGAACAGCCGATCTTCTACCCGGTTACGACCGAAGATTATGCCGTGAAGATCGCCCGCGACTGGAACGTGCCGCAAAGCGGATCAGGCTTCGTCACCCGGTTCCGGGTGCGGCGAGACTTCCTTGACCGCTACCAAGTGCAGGAGGCGGGCGGCAGGGCCCACCGGGAATATTGGATCCCGGCCGAGGAGCTCGACGCCTTCAACGCCGCCATCGTCGGGTCGATCGAGGTGGTGCGCGAGTTTCGCTGAGGGTCCGCAGCGGGTGGGCAGCGGATATTGGGAAGCGCCCCTGTTGCGGGGCAATGGCGGGCATTGCCGGGGCCTGCTAGGGGCTGGCGCGCGATGGACCCGGCTTCAACCTTCTCGCCGACGCGGCGCTTCCGGATCGTCATGGGGCTTTTCATCGCCGGCCTGGTGCTGAGCGGAGTCACCGCCTTTCCCCTGCTGTGGGAGGCGCGGCTTGCGGCCGACATGCTCGGGCTCGGCGATGCGACCTCGCCGGCGGGGCATAAGGGGCTGGCCGGGTGGATCCTGACCATCCGCTTCGGGTTGGAGGATGCCTATGCCGCCTATCCCTGGATCGCCTACGGCACCGACTGGCTCGCTTTCGCGCATCTGGCGATCGCCTTGTTCTTCATCGCGCCGCTGATCGACCCGCCTTCGAGCCGCGGCAATCTGCTCGCCGGGATGGCGGCCTGCGTCGGCGTCGTGCCGCTGGCGCTGATCTGCGGGCAGGTGCGCGGCATTCCGTTCGGCTGGCGGCTGATCGACTGCTCGTTCGGCGTGATCGGCTTCGCCTTGCTGCTCTATTGCCTGCGCCTGCTGCCGCGGATCGCGGAGGAGCGGGCGCAGGCCGGCTGACGGGGCGCGGGCGGGAGTCAGCGCCCCTGTGAGAGCACGATCGGGATGCGCAGCACGGTGCGGACGTCGGGCGCGTCTTCGGTGGCGCCGACTTCGACCGCCCAGTTGACGCTGGCGGCGTCGCTCAGGCGATAGGTAACGCCGAACAGGAAGCGGCCGATCTGGAGGTCGCGCGAGGTCTGGGTGATCGACCCAGGGTCGTTTGGGCCCGGGTCGATCAGCCGGGTGGTGGTCTCGGTGCCGAACGACCAGCTGTGGGCGTAGCCGAGGTTGAACGAGGTCCGCTGGTTGAGCGCGATGCCGAGGCCGGCGCTGGCCGAGACCGAGTCGCCGGGCTTCACCCGCTCGATGATCACCGGCGGGATGCGGGTATCGACCTCGTCGCCGAAATTGTGGGTGTAGCCGAGCGTCCCGAACAGCACCGCGGGGTCGGTCGGGAGGATCGCGGTGAGGCTCGGCGCAATCGCCCAGAAGCCGGCGCCGGTCGAGGCGTCGAGCGCCCGCCCCTGGGCGTCGCGCGGCACTTCGAACGGGCTCGAGCCGGTCGGGGCGACGACCTGCAAGTTGGCGATCAGGAAGGGCGAGCCGCGCCGGCCGGAGGTCAGCTGGTAGCGCGCCGTGAATTCGACGTCGCCGATGCCGCTGCCGTTGGTGCTGTTGTCGATGCTCATGTCGCTGTCGCCCTGGACGGGCGTGATGATCGACGTGTCGGAGCGGTAGACGTAGGGGACACGGATGCCGATCTCGAGTCGGTCGGTGAGGCCGTAGCGGAGCGCGGCGGATGCGGTCAGCACGTCCTGCCGGCTTTCGTTGATGTCGAACACGCCGATCAGCACCGATTCCACCACCTCGATGCCGCGGAAGAGAACGCGGTTGCGGTCGGCGCGGGTATAATCGACCTGGGCTTCGGCGCTCAATTGGCCGGCATTGGTGATGACGCTGCCCTGCTCGCCGAGCACCGCCACTTCGGGCATTTCGATCTCGGCGGGGGCCTGGCCGACCTGCTCGACGCCGTTCGCCTGGCCGGCGTAGCGCGGCGCGGCCGCGGCCGGGGGAGCGGCGGCGGCGGCCGACGCGGCGCCGCCCGCCATCCGCGCCTCGAGCGCCTGCAGCCGCGCCTCCTGGGCGTCGAGCGCGCGGCGCTGCTCGGCGATCTGCGCCCGCGCCTCGGCAAGTTCGGCGCCGAGCGCCTCGACCGTCGCCGGCTGCGCCGGCTGCGCCGCCGCCGGCGCGGCGATGGTCATGGCGGCCGCCAGGGCCGGGATGGTGGCTTTGCCGATCGGCATTGGAATACCCCCTTTGGTTCGGTCAGTGCGCGAGGCGCGTCGCCGCATCGACAGCGATCGAATCGACCCGCAGCAGGGTCGAGCCGAGGTTGAGCGGCGTCGCGTTGCGGAGCGTGAGATCGACGTTGGTGGCGGTGTCGATGCTGACGCCGTTGCGCTGGTTGGCGATGATCGAGCCGTTGGCAATGCCGGCGAGATGGGTGACGTCGAGGCCGCGCGCCGAATAAGTGATGCGGGTGCCGCCGCGGTCGGCGACCGCCTCGACGGTGCCGCCGCCGGTGCGGACGCCGCCGCCGCCGACCCTCACGCCCAGGTCGCGCGAGCCGTTGGAGACGTTGAGCTCGGCGGGACCGTCGTTGGCGGCGAACTCGGTCTTGAACAGGACCCGTCCGTTCAATTGGGTGACGCTCTGCACCGTCAGGGCCACGTCGAGGCCGCCGGGCAGGAGGAAGCCGCCGCGCATGCCGCCGAGCCGGCTTTCGGACACGGCCGGGCGACCGAAGGCGCCGCCGGCCGCCGCGGCGGGGAAGGCGGCGGCGAGGCCCGCCAGCGTCGCGATCAGCTTCACCGTGGAACGCATGATCAGAATTCCCTGTAAAAAGGCGCGGTCAGCATCAGCGCCTGCTGGCTGAGCGGATCGGTGAAGCCGGCTCCGGCCGGCGCCCGGGCGAACTGCGCCCATTGCGCGTCGCGGTTGAAATTGGCGCGGCCCTTTTCGAGCCTGGAATTGACGGCGAAATAGACGCCGTTCCAGGCCGCCTTGAACTCGCGCTCCTTCATCGGCTTGAGGCCGAGCGCGGGATCGCCGACCAGCACTTCGCCGTTCGCGACGCCCTTCACCACGACGAAATGGCGATAGCCGCCGAGGTTGACGAGCGCGATTCCCGGCACGCCGGCCTTGGCGACCTCGTCCAGCGTCACTTCGAACCCGTCGGCGTCGAGGCCGAGGGCGGCGAGATAGCGCTTCATGTCGAGCAGCGAGAAACCGAGCCGGCGGATCTGGTCGCGGTCGCCCTTGGCCCACATGCCGCGAAAGGCGGCCTCCTCGTCCTGGCCGAGGCCGTAATGGTAGCGCAGCAGCGTGGCGAGCGCGGCCGAGCCGCAGCTGAAATCGTAGCGCTGCCTGATCACGGTCGCGAACCGGCGCTCTTCGACCGAAGCGATCGGAATCCGGACGTCGCCGACGGGCCCGAAGCCGCCGGCGATCGCGGCTTGCTCGGAAAGCGTGCCCTGGCAGGCGGCGAGCGCGGCGCCGGCGGCGGCCAGGCCGAGCCAGCGTCGCCCGAGTTTGAGCGGCCGGCCGATCATGGCTGCGGGGGCGCCACCACGATGTTGACGTTCACCGAGGCGTTGATGGCGACGTTGTTGCCGCTGTTGGCGTTGACGATCGTCATGCCCGAAGCGCTTTCGAAGGCCTGGTCCGCGATGCGGATATCGCCGGTGCTGCTGCGGCCGGTGACGCTGTTGCCGCTGACTTCGCTCGCCTGCTCGGTCTCGGCGACCAGCGACAGGTCTTCGCGGGCGGTGGCCTCGTCCAGCGCGGCATCGCTGACCGCGCTGGCGGCGGCGAAGGGGCGTTCGGCCGAGGAAGTCTCGGACGCGGCCGTGGGGTGTACCTCATCCGGGCGCTCCGGCGCCGCGAAGGCGGCGCTGACCGGAGCCAGCGCCAGGCCGGCTCCCGCAATGAGCTTCAGATAACGGTAATTCATACGAGGCTCCCGACGCACGCTGTTCAGAAAAGGCGGGGCGGCCCGCTGGGCCGCCCCGGCCTCAGCTTATTGCGGGGTCGAGGGGAGGGTGCCCGCGACGTCGCGTGTGGACACCGCGACGCTGACATTCGCATTCTGCGAAGCGGCGATGCCGGTGTTCATGTTGGTCGCGTTCATGCCCGCGAAGTTCTGGAAGGCGCTGCCGCCCACCCGCAGGCTGTTGTCCATCGAGGAGGCTCCGCCTTCGCCGGCTTCGCCGCGCCCGCCGACGCCGCCGCGGCCGCCGGTCTCGCCGGTCGCACCGCCGGTGCCGCCGGTGCCGCCCTGGCCGCCGGTGCCGCCGCCGCCTTCGAAGGTGACGTTCACGCCCGAAACGTGGCTGGCGAGATTGGCGCTGGCCACGGTCGAACGGTTGCCGAACGCACCCTCGCTGGTCGCGCTGCCGGTGTTGGCGACGCTGTGGTCGTTGTTGCTGTTGTGGGTCGAATTGTCACTGCTGTCATTCGTCGAATTGTCGCTGTTGTCGTTCGTCGAATTGTCGCTATTGTCGTTGTTGCTGTTCGCGGTGCGCGTGTTGTTGCTGTTCGCGGTACGCGTGTTGTTGCTGTTGGCCGTGCGCTCGTCGGTGGAGTTGTCAGTCCGCCGATTGTCGTTGTTGCTGTTAGCCGTACGCTCGTCGGTGGAATTGTCAGTCCGCCGGTTGTCGTTGTTGCTATGCGCCGTCCGCGTATTGTTGCTGTTCGCCGTGCGCTCGTCGGTCGAATTGTCGGTCCGCCGATTATCGTTGTTGCTGTTGGCGGTGCGCGTCTCGGTCGAGTTGTCGCTATTGTCGTTGTTGCTGTTGGCGGTGCGCGTGTTGTTGCTGTTCGCCGTCCGCGTATCGGTCGAATTGTCTGTGGTCATCGAATTATCGGTGGTGGTGGCGGTGCTCATGGCGCCGTCGCCGTCGG
>DASVRK010000006.1:0-6391 GCA_036388655.1 Allosphingosinicella sp.
GCGTCAAGATCCGCCTCGGCCTTGCGCATCGACCCATAGCTGGCCGCCACCAGGCCGATCGTGCCGGCAAAGGTCAGCGCATAAGCGGCGAGAATGAAAGGCCAGTGGTTCACGCGGCCATTCTCCGCAGGCGCGCGTCCACCTTCTGACGGGCGAGCGCGCCGCGCATCCGCATCAGCACCACCGCGCCGAACAGCAAGGAGAAGCCGATCGCGGAGGCGAACAAGGGCCACAGCATGGAGGAGTCGATCGAGGAGCCGCGCACGCCGATGCTCTGCCCCTGGTGAAGCGTGCGCCACCATAGGACGGAGTAATGGATGATCGGCAGGTTGATCGCGCCGACCAGGCCGAAGATGGCGGCAAGACGCCCCTCCCCGCCTTTGTCCCGCTCCGCATCGGCAAGCGCGATAAAGGCGATGTAGAGGAACAGGAGGACGAGCATCGACGTCATCCGCCCGTCCCATTCCCAATAAGTGCCCCAGGTCGGCCGGCCCCACAGCGAACCGGTGACGAGGCAAAGCGCGGTGAACAGGGCGCCCGGCACCGCGACCGCCCGCGCCGCCACCGCCGCCAGCGGGTGCCGCCAGACCAGCTGCATCAGGCTCGCCACCGCAATCCCCGCCCAGCCCGCCATGCCGAGCCAGGCGGCCGGCACATGGACGTAGAGGATCCGCACGCTCTCGCCCTGGAGATAATCGGGCGGCGCCAGGAACAGCCCCGCGCCCACGCCCAGCGCGATCAGCACGCCGCCGCCCCACCCCAAAAGCGGCGTCAGCGGGCGTGCAAGCTTCAGGAAGCGCGCGGGATTGGCGTAGGCATGCATGGGATAACCGGTATTTAGCCGAGCATCGCCCGGCATGGAAGCCAATCGTGCCCGTCGATCCGCCTTGCCCGCGCCGCCGCGCCCCGCCAAAGCCACCGCCATGGCCGCGCCTCTGCCCTCCTCGCGCCCCGAGCAGAACCGGCTGCTCGGCATCGCGCTGCGCATCGGCGCCACCACCTGCTTCGGCTTCATGGCGGCGATGATCAAGCTCGGCTACGAAGCCGGCGCCAACACCGTCGAGATGGTCTTCTACCGCTTCGCCTTCGGCCTGCCGCCCTTGCTGGTCTGGATCGCCGCCTCAGGCAATTTCGGCGCCTGGCGCACCGAGCGGCCGCGCGCCCACCTGCTGCGCGGCGCGATCGGCCTCACCACCATGATCCTCGCCTTCAGCGCGCTCGCTTACCTTCCGCTCGCCGAGGCGACCACGATCGGCTTCGCCGCGCCTTTGTTCGCGGTCATGCTCTCGGCCCTGCTGCTGCGCGAGGAGGTCGGGCGGCACCGCTGGAGCGCGGTCGCTTTGGGCTTTGCCGGCGTCGTCATCGTCATGCAGCCGGGCGGCGCCGCGCTCCCGCTGGAGGGCCTCGCCATCGCCATCCTTTCGGCGCTCGGCGTCGCCTGCGTCACCATCACCATCCGTCAGATCGGCCGCACCGAGGGCACCCAGACCACCGTGCTCTGGTTCACCGGCCTGTCGATGCTGGCGGTCGGCGCCGCCATGCCGCTCTTCGCCCAGGCGCACGACGCCATGACGTGGGCGATCCTAATCGCGCTCGGCCTGTTCGGCGGCCTCGCCCAGCTCCTGCTCACCGCCTCGCTCCGCTACGCGCCGGTGTCGGTGATCGCGCCGTTCGACTATGCGCAATTGCTGTGGGCGGTCCTGCTCGGCTGGCTGCTCTGGGAAACCCAGCCGCCCGCCACCACCTGGGCCGGCGCCGCCGTCATCATCGCCAGCGGCCTCTACACCTTGTACCGCGAACACAAGCTCGGCCGCGAAAAACCGCGGGCGGCCGCGTTCTGAGGTGGGCCGACGTGGCTCGCCTTTCGAAACCCACCCGCTCATCCTGAGGAGGGACTGACCCCGGACTTGATCCGGGGGAAGGCCCGTCTCGAAGGACCGGAACCGTGCGTCCTTCGAGACGCCGCTTCGCCAAGCTCAGCGGCTCCTCAGGATGAGCGAATTGGCGTAGCTTTCGTGTTCCGGGCGCGGTCCCGTTCCCCGGCGAAAGCCGGGGCCCAGTCTTGGCCGGTGCCGCTGGACCCCCGCTTTCGCGGGGGAACAATCATCCCCGCCCGATCAATCGCCGCGCCATCCCGTCGGCCACCGCCGCCGGATTACGCCCGCTCGACGCGCTTTCCTCCCAGATCTGCTCGAGCCGGCCGGGGATCTGCTCGATCTTCGCCCGCACCCCGGCTTCGTCGGCATCCTTCAGATATTCCGACGCCACGTTGATGATGCCGCCCGCATTGATCACATAATCGGGCGCGTAGAGGATGCCGCGCTGGTGGATGAGGTCGCCCTCAGCCGGCGTGGCGAGCTGGTTGTTGGCGCCGCCGGCGACCACCGGCACGCGCAAAGCCGCGATCGATTCCGGCGTCAGGATCGCGCCCAGCGCATTCGGGCTCAGCACGTCGGCCTCGACCGTCATGATCGCCTCGGGAGCCACGACCGTGCCGCCCACTTCCTCGGCAAGCTTCTGCGCCCGCCCCTGGTCGATGTCGGCGACGCTGATCCGCGCCCCGTCCTTGGCGGCCAACCGCGCCAGCCCGCCCGCGACGCTGCCCGCGCCCTGGATGGCGATATGGAGCCCGGCGAGGCTGTCCTTGCCGAGCCCCCGGCGCACCGCCGCTTTGACGCCGAGGTAGACGCCGTAGCTGGTATGCGGGCCGGGGTCGCCGCCGACCGCGCCCGCCGCCACCGGCAGGCCCGAGACGTAGCGCGTATGCTTGGACACTTCGACCAGATCGGGCACGGTCACCCCGACATCCTCGGCCGTCACATATTTGCCGCCGAGCCCATCAACCGCGCGGCCGAACGCCGCGAACATCTCGGGCGACTTGGTGCGTGCCGCGTCGGCCACGATCACCGCCTTGCCGCCGCCGAGCGCGAGCCCCGCCATCGCATTCTTGTAGCTCATCCCGCGCGACAGCCTCAGCACGTCGGCGACCGCATTGCCCGGATTGGAATAATGCCACAGCCGCGTCCCCCCGGCGCCGGGGCCGAGATGGGTCGAATGGACCGCGATGATAGCTCGGAGGCCGGTGTTCCGGTCGGTGACGAAGTGCACGACCTCATGGTCGTCAAAATCGGGATAATCCCAAGGCGACTGCATTGGCTCGGATTCCTGGTCTGGATGTGAGTGAGGGTGGGGCGACCGACGGGACTTGAACCCGCGACCCTCGGTACCACAAACCGATGCTCTAACCAGCTGAGCTACGATCGCCACATGCGCATCAAAGGTGCGCCGCGCTCATAAGGGCGGCCCGCCCCCAGCGTCAAGGAAACTCGGCTGGCGCGCAGCCCGCGGCACCCCATATGGCAGCCATGATCCCATTCTCCATCCTCGACCTCGCCCCGATCGTGGAGGGAGGCGACGCCGCGCTCGCCTTCCGCAACGCGCTCGACCTTGCCCGCCATGGCGAACGCTGGGGCTACCGGCGCTTCTGGATGGCGGAGCATCATTCGATGCCGGGCGTCGCCAGCGCCGCCACCGCGGTCGCCTTGGCCCATATCGGCGCCGGCACCTCGACCATCCGGATCGGCGCCGGCGGCGTCATGCTCCCCAACCACGCGCCTCTGGTGATCGCCGAGCAGTTCGGGACCCTGGCCGCGCTTTATCCCGGCCGCGTCGACCTCGGCCTCGGCCGCGCTCCGGGCACCGACATGGCGGCCGCGCGCGCCCTGCGCCGCAGCCTCGCCGCCGGCCCCGACCAGTTCCCGCAGGATGTCGTCGAGCTCATGAATTATTTCGCCCCCGCCGAACCCGGCCAGGCGGTGCGCGCGATACCCGGCGAAGGGCTCGAAGTCCCGGTCTGGATCCTCGGCTCGAGCCTCTACGGCGCCCAGCTCGCCGCCATGCTCGGCCTCCCTTACGCCTTCGCCTCGCACTTCGCGCCGCAGCAGATGATGGAGGCGATCCAGGTCTACCGCGCGAGCTTCCGCCCGTCCGAGCAGCTCGACCGGCCCTACGTCATGCTCGGCTTCAACGTCTTCGCGGCCGACGAGGAGGATGAGGCGCACCGCCTCGCCACCTCGCTGATGCAGGCCTTTGTCGCCTTGCGCAGCGGCCGCCCGACCCCGCTCCAGCCGCCCGTGCCCGGCTATCTGGACTCGCTCCCGCTCGGGCAGCGGGCGATGCTCGACCAGCTGTTCGCCTGCTCGGCGATCGGCGCCCCCGCCGCCGTGGCCGAGCAAATCCATGCCTTCGTGGAGCGGACCGGCGCCGACGAACTAATGATCACCTCGCAAATCTTCGACCACCGCGCCCGCCTGCGCTCGTTCGAGATCGCCGCCGCCCAGATCGGCGCGGAACCGGCGCCGCCCTCGCTCGCTTTTCCGGCATGAAGGAAAGGATCAATCATGGCTGAGGACAGGGCGAAGATAAGCACCGGGCCCAACGAGCGCGCCGTCAACGAACCGATCGCCGGCACCGCCCCCGGCCTCCCCGACGAAGCCCGCGCCCCGGGTGAGGAGCTCCCCGAGCCGCCGAGCGACGAGGAAGTGCAGCGCATCGCCGAAAAGCTCGGCGCCAAGGACGCGGCGAGCGCCTCGCGTCATTAGATCTGGTCGTCCAACGGGGAAGCCCGTCATTCCAGCGCAAGCTGGAATCTCCCTTCTTCTTCCCCCGGCTCCCAAAGAAAAGTGAGATGCCAGCTTTCGCTGGCATGACGATCCACCCGCCAGACAACCCCCCGCGCTCGTTGCGCGGCGGGAACCATTGCCGCTTTGTTACGCTTTTATGACAGCCGTTCCGCGGCTATCAGTAAGGAGCGTAAGATGAAAGGCATCGGCTATCTCATCTCTACCGCCAGCGTGGTCCTGCTCGCGATGGTCGCCTGGCAGAGCACCCTGCAGAACCCCGATCTCAAGCCGCTGCTGATCGGCGGCGTCCTCACCTCGATCCTTGGCATGTTCCTGCGCTACCGCGCCCATGAGCGCGACCGCAAGGAACGGCTGGAACTGCTGGAGAGGATCGGGCTCGGGAGCGAGCGGAGCGGGGCTGGTGCCACGGCCGCGGCGCGCTCGCCGCTCAATCGCCCGGCCGGCCTGCCATCCTGAGGTCAGCCTAAGCTTCGTAAATGAAGGACCGGTGAGAAAGCGTGGTGGGCGCGGTAGGGATTGAACCTACGACCCCACCCGTGTGAAGGGTGTGCTCTACCACTGAGCTACGCGCCCACGCTTGAATCGTGCGGCCTCTAGGGTTGGACGGGCGCCATGTCCAGCCGCCCGGCGCCGCCTCCAACCCGCCGATCAAACATTGGCCAAGCCAGACGTTGGCCAATCAGACGTTGACCGAATCCTTGAGGCCCTTGCCGGCCTTGAACTTGGGCTGGGTCGATTCCTTGATCTGCATCGGCTCGCCGGTGCGCGGGTTGCGTCCCGTGGAGGCCTTGCGCTTCGAGCAGGAGAAGGTGCCAAAGCCGACCAGGCGCACTTCGTCGCCCTTCTTGAGCGCACCGCCGATGACGTCGAACACCCCTTCGACGGCCCTGCTTGCCTCGCTCCGGCTGAGCCCGGTCGTGTCGGCGACCTGGCCGATTAGCTCCTGCTTATTCATCCTGACCATACCCCTGTTACAATGGAATCGCGGCAACGCCGAACCGCCACCTTCGAACATGAACGTTACAGGAGTCAAAAGGAAAAGCGCGAATTTCCGGGGAAAATCGCGCCATTCCAGGGTCGGTTCGGGGGATAATCAGTGGCGGCTTGAAACCCCTATCGGATCGTCGCCGCCATGCAGCTCGGCCGGCGGCACCGCCGCCAGCTCGTCCGCCTCGGTCCATTCGATCGGCACCACCGGCGTCGCCAGCGCCCGCGCCAGCACTTCGTCCACATGGGCGACCGCGACGATCTCCAGCCCCTGGGTGATGTTGGCCGGAATCTCCGCCAGGTCCTTCTCATTCTCGGCCGGGATCAGCACCGTCTTGATGCCGCCGCGCAGCGCCGCCAGCAACTTCTCCTTGAGCCCGCCGATCGGCAGCACCCGCCCGCGCAAGGTGACCTCGCCGGTCATGGCGATGTCGCGGCGGACCGGGATGCCGGTAAGCGTCGAGATGATCGCCGTCACCATGCCCACGCCGGCCGACGGCCCGTCCTTCGGCACCGCGCCTTCGGGAAGGTGGACGTGGATGTCCTTGCGGCCGATCAGGCTCGGCTTGACACCGTAGCTTGGCGAGCGCGCCTTGACGAAGGAGAAGGCCGCCTGGACCGATTCCTGCATCACTTCGCCGAGCTTGCCGGTGGTCTTGATCTGGCCCTTGCCGGGCACCGTCACCGCTTCGATGGTCAAGAGTTCGCCGCCGACCTCGGTCCAGGCGAGGCCCGTGACGACGCCGGTCTGGTCCGCGTCC
>DASVRK010000007.1:0-6517 GCA_036388655.1 Allosphingosinicella sp.
CTCAACGCCTTCGTCCGCAGCCCCCCTATTGGCTGCTTCCATGATGGAAGGACCGCCGCCGGAGCAGACGACGAACTGCCTTTTGCCATGTTCGTCGGGCCCGCAGCGGCTGGCCATGCGGGCGAGCTTGCGTGCCTCGTCATAATAAACGGATTTGGCCTTGAGCCGCTCCGCGATCCGCCGCTGGCTGTCGGTCGATGCGGCGAGGATCAAAGCGTCGGCCTTGGCGGGCTCGGGGATGCGGGCCGATCCGTAGAAAACGAAGGTCGAGGCGATCTTCGCCTCATCGAGCAGCAAAGACGGCTTCATCAGCTCGAGCTGGAAACGCACCGGCCGCAGATCCTCGCGGAGCAGGAATTCGAGGTCCTGGAAGGCGAGCCGGTAGGCCGGGTCCTCGGTCTGCGGGCTCGACGTCGCGTGGCGCGCGGTCTCGGCTTCTTCGCTGGCGGGATAGAAGACGCGGCTGGGGGGAATCGGGTCGGTCATGCGCAGCGCCTTTAGCGGCAATAGGGCCCCCGTCCCATGTCGAAATGGAAGTGATTGTGGTGCAGCTTGTTGGCCTCGGGCCCGAGCGTCACGCCGAAGCGGCGGCAGCCGGCCTGGTGGATGGCGCGAAGGAAGCGGCGGACGTCGTCATCCTCATGGTTCCAGCCTTCAAGCACCGTGATGCGCTGGCCGTTGGCGAGCACGAAGGCGGAGATGTCGACCGCATTGGCGCGGCCATGCTCGCTCAATTTGCCCCCGGCCATGCCGTTGACCGGGCGGCAGGCATAGGTGCCGAAGCTCTCGATCCTGGCGACCTTGCTGCCGAGCCAGGCGCGGGCGGCGGGCTGCACGGCCTCGCGCGTCCAGCGGGCGTAATTGCGGGCGAGCGGACAGGTCATCGCGCCGAGATTGGCGGTCGGGGTGCCGATCTCGAGCAGCTGCACCGATCCCAGCGCCGAGCAGCCGGCGCCGAAACGGCGGTCCGGCAGCACCTTGAACTCGACATCCTCGCGCCTGAGCTCGGCGTGGCATTGGCGGGTAAGCTTCGCCGCATCCTCGCTGCGCGGGGGCTCGGCCGCGGCCCGCCGCGGCTTGTCGTCGTCGGACGACGAACAGGCCGCGAGCAGCGCGATGCCGGCGATGATCCCCCATCTCCCCATCGCACGATGCTGCGGGCGCGCGCGTCACGGCGTCAAGCCAAGCGGCTGTAAAGACGAGTCGAAACGTGCCCGGGGCGAGTCCGGCCGTTGAGCGCGGCCCGTCTATTGAGAACCTTTCGCAATAAGCTTGCGCCAGCCTGTCGCGCCCGCTACCGGCAGGGCATGGGAAGCGGCGCATTAAGATCAATCCTGGCGAGCAGGCTTTTGCTGTGGGTCCTGCTCGCCATTCCCGGCCTGCTGATGATCCATCAATATCTGACCAGCGACATCCTGCCCGGCGATCTCCTCCACCCGAGCGGGGAATGGTCCGCCCGGCTGATGATCTTCGCGCTGATGCTGACGCCGCTGTCGATGCTGTTCCGGGGCCAAGTCTGGATCCAGTGGCTGATCCGCCGCCGCCGCGCGTTCGGCGTCGCCGCCTTCGGCTACGCTTTGCTCCACCTCGTCCTTTACGTGATGGACATGGAGACGGTTCGCAACATCCTCGCCGAGATCGGCGCGACCGGCATCTGGACCGGCTGGGCGGCGCTGCTGCTGATGCTTCCAGTCGGCCTCACCAGCAACGAAGCGTCGATGCGTATCTTGAAGAAGGGTTGGAAGCGGCTGCAGCGGCTGGCCTATCCGGCGGCTTTGCTGACGCTTGCCCACTGGCTGTTCATCCATGATGGCAAGCTTGCCGCCTTGCTGAATTTCGCCCCGCTCGCGGCGCTCGAAATCTATCGTTTGGTCCGTTTTTTCGCCCGCGCCCGTTCATCGGCGGGCCAGCGTGCCGCCGCCACATGACCCGCAACCCACCGGAGAATCCGACCATGACCTATTTGCCCCGCCTGATCCTCGCCGCTTCCGCGCTCGCGCTCGCCGCTCCCGCGCTCGCCACCGGCAAGATGACTTGCGACGCCGGCCCGCAATCGGGCTGGAAGAGCCAGGACGCGCTCAAGGCGGCGCTGGTCAAGGAAGGCTGGCAGGTCCGCAAGTCGAAGGTCGACGGCGGCTGCTACGAAGTCTACGGCACCACGCCCGAGGGCGATCGGGTCGAGGCCTATTTCCACCCGGTGACGTTCGAGAAACTGCTCGTTTCCCGCCGCGGCGAGGTGCTGTTCAAAAAGAAGTGACGCTCCCGACAGAGCGTCACCCCGCTGAAGGCCGGGGTGTCGTGGTGGCCGGCCGTATTTTCCTGGTCCCTCGATTCCCGCCTGCGCGGGATGACGGAGATGTGTTGACACCCCCGCGCCCGGCCCTATCCCGGCGGCGGGCCACGCCGTCCCAACGCGGCGCGCGCTCTCTGGAAGGAGAGACCGACAGTGACCAATGAACGGCCGGACGTGCACCCCGCGCGTCCTCATTTCTCTTCCGGCCCGTGCGCCAAGCCGCCCGGCTGGGGCCCCGAACATCTCGCGCTGGGTTCGCTCGGCCGCTCGCACCGCTCGAAGCTCGGCAAGGCCCGGCTCGGCCACGCGATCGAGCTTACCCGGCGGCTGCTGCGGGTGCCGAAGACGCATCGGATCGGCATCGTTCCCGGCTCCGACACCGGCGCCATGGAAATGGCGATGTGGTCGATGCTCGGCGCCCGCCCGGTGACCATGCTCGCCTGGGAAAGCTTCGGCGAAGGTTGGGTCACCGACGTGGCCAAGCAGCTCAGGCTCGACGCCAATATCGTCCGCGCCGCTTATGGCGAGCTGCCCGATCTCGCCGCGGTCGATCCCGGCCACGACGTCGTCTTCACCTGGAACGGCACCACCTCGGGCGTGCGCGTGCCGAACGGCGACTGGATAAGCGAGACTCGCGAAGGGCTCACCCTCTGCGACGCCACCTCGGCCTGCTTCGCGATGGAGCTGCCGTGGGACAAGCTCGATGTCGTCACCTATAGCTGGCAGAAGGTGCTGGGCGGGGAGGGCGGCCACGGCGTCCTCATCCTCTCGCCGCGCGCGGTCGAACGGCTCGAAAGCTACACGCCGCCCTGGCCGCTGCCCAAGATCTTCCGCCTCACCAAGGCGGGCAAGCTCAACGAGGGCATCTTCCAGGGCGAGACGATCAACACGCCTTCGATGCTCGCGGTCGAGGATTATATCTTCGCGCTTGAATGGGGGCTCGGCCTCGGCGGCCTGTCGGCGCTGATCGCCCGCTGCGAGGCCAACCGGGCCGCGCTCGACGCCTGGGTCGACCGGACGCCCTGGATCGAGCATCTCGCCGGCGATCCCGCCACCCGCTCGACCACCAGCGTCTGCCTCAGATTCGCACCCCAGGCGGTGCGCGGGCTCGACGAGGCGGGGCAGGCGGCTTTGGTCAAGTCGATGGCGACCCTGCTTGAGGCCGAAGGCGCCGCCTTCGACATCGCCAGCTACCGCGACGCGCCGCCGGGCCTGCGCATCTGGTGCGGCGCCACCGTCGAGGCCGACGACGTCGAAGCGCTCGGCCCCTGGCTCGACTGGGCCTTCGAAGAGGCCCGCACCGCCTGACGAGTCACTCGAAGAGCCGTTCACCGGCGAAGGCCGGTGCCCAGTCTGGACCCCGGCCTTCGCCGGGGCACAAGGAACCCAAATGCCCAAAGTCCTGATCTCCGACCCGATGGACCCCAAAGCCGCCGAGATCCTCCGCGCGCGCGGGATCGAGGTCGACGAGAAGCCCGGCCTCTCGCGCGACGAGCTGAAGGCGGTGATCGGCGGCTATGACGGCCTCGCCATCCGCTCCGCCACCAAGGTCACAAGCGACCTGCTCGAAGCGGCGGATCGGCTGAAGGTGGTGGGACGCGCCGGCATCGGCGTCGACAATGTCGACATCCCCGCCGCTTCGGCCAGGGGCGTCGTCGTCATGAACACGCCATTCGGCAATTCGATCACCACCGCCGAGCATGCCATCGCCCTGATGTTCGCGCTCGCCCGCGAGTTGCCCGCCGCCGACGCCTCCACCCAGAGCGGCAAGTGGGAGAAGAACCGCTTCATGGGGGTCGAGCTCACCTCCAAGACCTTGGGCCTGATCGGCGCCGGCAATATCGGCTCGATCGTCGCCGAGCGCGCTTTGGGCCTCAGGATGCGGGTGATCGCCTACGATCCGTTCCTCACGCCCGAGCGCGCGCTCGACCTCGGCGTCGAGAAGGTCGAGCTGGCCGACCTGCTCGCCCGCGCCGATTTCATCACCCTCCACACCCCGCTCACCGACCAGACCCGCAACATCCTCTCGCGCGAGAATCTGGCGCGGACCAAGCCCGGCGTCCGGATCGTCAATTGCGCGCGCGGCGGCCTCATCGACGAGGCGGCGCTGAAGCAGGGGCTGGAGAGCGGCCATATCGCCGGCGCCGCGCTCGACGTGTTCACCGAGGAGCCGGCCAAGGCCAGCCCCTTGTTCGGCACGCCCGGCTTCGTCGCCACCCCCCATCTCGGCGCGTCCACCACCGAGGCGCAGGTCAATGTCGCCATCCAGGTCGCCGAGCAGATGGCCGATTATCTCATCAGCGGCGGCGTCACCAACGCGCTCAACATGCCCTCGCTCTCGGCCGAGGAGGCGCCGAAGCTCAGGCCCTATATGGAGCTGGCCGAGAAGCTCGGCTCATTGGTCGGCCAGCTCGAAGGCAAGCGCCTCACCGGGGTGTCGATCGAGGTCGAGGGCGCGGCCGCCCAGCTCAACCAGAAGCCGATTACCGGCGCCGTGCTCGCCGGGCTGATGCACGTCTATTCCGACACGGTGAACATGGTGAACGCGCCCTATCTGGCCAAAGAGCGCGGTCTCGACGTGCGCGAGATCCGTCACGACCGCGAGGGCGATTACCACACGCTCGTCCGCGTCGCCGTCGCCACGCCGGACGGCGAGACGTCGGTCGCCGGCACCTTGTTCGGCAACGCCGCGCCGCGCCTGGTCGAATTGTTCGGCATCAAGGTCGAAGCCGAGCTCGGCGGCGAGATGATCTACATCGTCAACGACGACCAGCCCGGCTTCATCGGCCGGCTCGGCACCGCGCTCGGCGAGGCCGGGGTCAATATCGGCACCTTCAACCTCGGCCGCCGCGCCGCCGGGGGCGAGGCGGTCGCTTTGGTGTCGGTGGACAGCCATATCGAGCAGGAGGTCGTCGCCCGGCTCGAGCGGATCCCCGGCGTCAGGCGGGTGAAGCCGCTCCGGTTCTGATCGCTGGACGTTCGGCGGCTCAACCCCTAGACGCTCCCGGTCCATTTCGGGGAGAGGCTCGGCCTTGGCGAACGTTACCGTGATCGGCGGCCAGTGGGGCGACGAAGGCAAGGGCAAGATCGTCGACTGGCTCGCCAGCCGCGCCGATGTCGTCGCGCGCTTCCAGGGCGGCCACAATGCCGGCCACACTCTGGTGGTCGGCGACCAGACCTACAAATTGTCGCTGCTCCCGTCGGGCATCGTCCGCGGCACCCTGTCGGTGATCGGCAACGGCGTCGTGCTCGATCCCTGGGCGCTCCGCGCCGAAGTCGAGAAGCTTAGCGGGCAGGGGGTCGCGATCACGCCCGACAACCTCCAGATCGCCGATAACTGCCCGCTCATCCTGCCCTTCCACCGCGATCTCGACGCGCTGCGCGAGGATGCCAGCGGCCAGGGCAAGATCGGCACCACCCGCCGCGGCATTGGCCCGGCTTACGAGGACAAGGTCGGCCGGCGCGCGATCCGGGTCTGCGACCTCGCCCATCTCGGCGACCTGGGCCCGCAGCTCGACCGGCTGTGCGCCCATCACGATGCGCTCCGCGCCGGCTTCGGCGAAGCGCCGGTCGACCGCGAGCGGCTGACCCGCGATTTGGGGGAAGTCGCCGACTTCGTACTCCAGTTCGCCCGCCCCGTCTGGCTCACCCTCAACCAGGCCAAGGCACGCGGCCAGCGCATCCTGTTCGAAGGCGCGCAGGGCATTTTGCTCGACGTGGATCACGGCACCTATCCGTTCGTGACCTCGTCCAACACCATCGCCGGCACCGCCGCCGGCGGCACCGGCGTCGGCCCGTCGGCGGCCGGCTTCGTGCTCGGCATCGTCAAGGCCTATACGACCCGCGTCGGATCCGGCCCGTTCCCGACCGAGCTCGAGGACGCGATCGGCCAGCGGCTCGGCGAGCGCGGCCGCGAGTTCGGCACCGTCACGGGCAGGAAGCGCCGCTGCGGCTGGTTCGACGCGGTGCTGGTGCGCCAGTCGATGGCGGTCTCCGGAGTCACCGGCATCGCGCTCACCAAATTGGACGTGCTCGACGGGCTCGAGGAGATCCGCATCTGCACCGGCTATCGGCTTCGGGGCCAAACCCTCGATCATCTCCCCGCCCACGCCGCCGACCAGGCCGCGGTCGAGCCCGTCTATGAGACGATGGAGGGCTGGCGCGAGACGACGGCGGGCGCGCGCAGCTGGGCCGAGCTTCCCGCCCAGGCAATCAAATATATTC
>DASVRK010000008.1:0-4033 GCA_036388655.1 Allosphingosinicella sp.
GCGCCCGGTGACGGTGCCGCTGCCGGCGCGGCCGCTGAGCTGGGTGACCTCGAGCCGGGAGCTGGTGAAGCGGCCCTGGAGGCCGACATTGATCACGCGGGTGCCGTAGGTCTCGTCGACGAAGGTTAGATTGTTGGCGCGGACGATGCCGGTGAATTGCGGATCTTGGACTCGCCCGGAGAAGTCGGCGGCGATGCCGATCGGGCCGGATAGTTGCCGGTCGGCGATGCCGGTCAGCGACCACAGCACCTCGGCCGGCCCGTTATAGCGGACCCCGCCGGCGAGCGGGGCGGCGAGCAGGCGGGTCATCCAGCCGCCGGAGCCGGGCCCGAGCGGCTGCAGGCGGGCCTGGATGCGGCCGATGACGGCGCCGCGGCGGCGGATCACGGCCGCGGCAGAGCCGCCGTCGGGCCGGAGCTGGCCGGCGAAGGCGAGGTTGACCGGCTCCGACAGGGTGGCGACGCCGGTGCGGGTGAAGTTCTGGACCAGCAGGCGGGCGTCGGCGCGCGGGAAGCTGGCGCCGCTCGGCTGGGCGAAATCGAGGCTGCCGGTGATGCGGCCGGCGACGCCGAGATTGGGCACGAACGCGTTGGCGATAGCGAGATCGAGATTGTCCACCCGCGACTGGATGGTGAGGCCGTTGCCCCAGCGGCCGGCGAGACGGACATTGCCCTGCGGGAACACCAGGGTGGCGGGAGCGAGCACCCAGTCGGCGCCGACCTTGCGGACGTCGGCGGGGCGGGCGAGGCGGAAGGGCAGGCGGTTGATCTGGCCTTGCGCGGCGGCGCGGATGTGGGTGGGCGTCAGCGCGACGTTGGCGGCGACCTGGAAGGGCACGCCGCTGCGGCCGGTTGCGACCACCTGCGCCTGGCCGCGGCCGCCCTGGTAATTGATGCGGGCGCGCGCGGTCTCGACCAAAGTCTCGCCGGTGCGGACGCCGGCGAGCTGGATGTCGCCGACGATCGAGGGCGCGGTTGGATAGAGGACGGCGGTCGCCTGGATGATGCCGCGCTGGATCAGGATCGGCGGGCTGCCGGGGATCTGGGCGCCGTTGGCGGTGGCCGAAATGTCGGCGCGCTGGTGGCGGCCGGCGGCGGCGAGCCGGACGATGCCGTTCACGCCTTGGCCGCTGACCCGCAAGGTGCCGGCATAGGGGCCGGCCGCGGTCTGGACGACCCGGCCGGTGAAGGTGAAGCCGGCGAAGACCAGGCGATGGACGTCGATGGTGAGCGGGCCGCCGCCGGTGCGGACCGTCACGTCGGCGGTGAACGGGCCATATTGCGATTGGCCGCGCGCGCTGATCCGGTAGCCGCCGGCGGTCGCGCGAATGTCCGCCTCGACGTTGCGCAGGCCGATGCCGAAGCCCGGGTTGCCGGCGCGCAGGCGCACGTTGGGCTGGGCGGCAGTGCCGGTGAGGACGACGCTGAACGGACCGTAGGCGGTCGAGACTCCGGACAGGGTGAAATTGATCGGGCCGGCGGGGTTGTAGGTGCCGCGGCCGGAGGTGATGCGCAGCTGCGGCGAGGCGAGCCGGATATTGTCGAGGCCGATGATGCCGGTCTCGGTCATGTTGACATTGGCGGTGACGAGCGCGTTGCCGCCCAGGAAATCGCGGGCCGAAGCATTGTCGATGCGGCGGGTGCGGACCGCCACCCGGCCCTTGATCCCGAAGCCGGCGCCGCGCGCGACCACGTCGAGGTCGCTCTCGATATCGAGGAGGCCGATGCCGCGGACGAGATAATTGTTGATGCGGCCCTGGAGGCCGGCGCGATATTCGCCCTTGGCGAGATCGGCGACGACGATGGCGGTGGCGTTCACCCGGTCGGAGCGGATGCGCAGGTTGTCGGACAGGATGCGCGAGCCCGCCATGTTGAGCGTGCCGTCGAGCGTGACGTTGGTGAGCAGGCCGCCCACCGCCGCATTGAGGCCGGTGATTCGGCGGGCGCGGGCGGAGATCGGAAGCGTGATGCGGTCGGTGTCGATACGGGCGCGGCCGCGGGCGGTGAGGCCTTCGACCGTCGTCTCGCCGAAGCCAAGCGCGGCGGCGCGCAGATCGTAGGCCACGACCGGGGTGGCGAAGGCGCCGTTCAGGACCATCGCCACCTGCACGTCGCGGCCGGTGAGCGCGGGCGCGATCGCACCGGGCTTGAGCAGGCGGGCGGCGACGCGCAGGCCCTCGAAGCGGTTGTTGCCGAGATCGACCAGGCCTTCGGCCGCGGCCGAGACGGCGGCGCTCTGCAGGCGGAGGCGGAGGTCGGCGCGGCGCTCGGCAAGCGTGGTGACGAGATTGACCTGGACGAGCGGGGCGACCAGCCGCTGGAGCGGGCCGTCGGCAAGGAGCAGCCCCGGGCGCATCGGCCCGACCAATGAGAAGGTGCCGTTGCGGGCGCTGACTCCGAGCTTGGCGAAAGCCTCGCCGCCGAGCGCGGCCTGGGCCTGGCCCTGCCAATTGGCCCAACTGCCGCGGCCGCTGATCGCCGCCGAGATCGGCCGGTCGAGCCCCGCCATGCGCGCGACGAAGCCGTTGCCGGGCGCCTGCAGCCGCGCATCGAGGTCGAAGCGGTCGGCCGCCGGGACCGCGTTGAGGCGCAGCGAAAGCCGGTCGCCGCCGGCGATGCCGGGCGCGGTCAGCGCCTGGGCGCTGGCGCCGATCTCGGCGCGGCCGTCGGAGATTTTGGCGGCGCCGCGCAGGCTGAGCAGGTGGCGCTGGCCGGTCACCGCGGGATCGACGCGGAGCCGGCCGACCTCAATCCGGCCGATGTCGATGTCGATGTCCGGCAGCAAGGGCGCGTTGGGGTCGCCGGGCCTGAGCGCGGGCAGCCGCCGCAGATGCGCGTCGGGGATGGTGAGGCCGCGTATGTCGATATGGTTGCGGAAATAGGCGAACGGCCGCCAGTCGAGCTCGGCGCGCGGGGCGGTGAAGAAGGTGCCCTTGGGATCCTTGAGCGCGATGTCGTGGATGATGAGCTCGCCGTACAGCGAGCCTTCGATCCGCCCGACGTCGATGTCGAGCCCGGACGCCGTTTCGAGATTGTTGATCTGGTTGACGACGTAGCGGCGGCCAAGCTCGCTGTTGATGCCGAAGAACAGGCCCGCGACCAGCAGCAGCAGGATGCCGAGGACGATCGCGGCCCATTTCGCCGCGGTGCGCGCGCGGTGGCGGCCGGGCGGCGGCGTCTCGACGCTGGTGCCGGCGTCGGCCATCAGAAAGCCTGCCCGATCGAAACGTAGACGGCGATGCGCGATTCGCCAGGCTGGCGGTTGAGCGGGGTTGCGACGTCGAGCCGAAGCGGCCCGAAATTGGTGTAGAGCCGGGCGCCGACGCCGATGCCGTAGCGCAGGTTCGAAAGCTTGGGATATTCGCTCTCATAGACCTGGCCGGCGTCGATGAAGCCGACCGCGCCATAATCGCCGAATCGGTAGCGCCCTTCGAGCGCGAATTCGGTAAGGGCGCGGCCGCCGATCGGATTGTCCTCGATATCCTTCGGGCCGAGTTCCTGATAGCCGAAGCCGCGCACCGAGCCGCCGCCGCCCGCATAAAGCCGCCGCGAGGGCGCGAGCGCGTCGCGCTCGATGCCGAAGATCGAGCCGAAGCGGGCGCGGCCGGCGATCACGAAATCCTCGGCAATCGGATAATAAGCGCTGCCCTCGATCAGGTTGCGGATATAGGGGCGGACGCCGTCGCGGAGCGACGCTTCGGGATTGATCCGGCCGAGCAGGCGGAAGCCCTTGGTCGGATTGAGCAGGCTGTCCGAACGGTCGTAGCCGAGCTGGCCGAGCAGCCCGCCGATGAAATAGGTGCCGGTCGGCTCGGGATTGTCCTCGCGCCGGAACAGGGTCTCGTTGGTGGCGATGAGCTCGGCGCCATAAGCGTAGGTCCAGCGCTTCTGCCAGATCGGCGTCGATTCGCGCGCGATCCGGCCGGAGAGCATCGCCGTATAGCCGCGGAAGGCGGGATAATCGCGGCGGCCGGCCTCGGCGATCAGCAGCAAAGTCCGGTCGCGCTGGCCGGCATTGGCGCGGCGGAAGGTGA
>DASVRK010000009.1:0-6078 GCA_036388655.1 Allosphingosinicella sp.
CCCGGATCAGGTCCGGGATGACGATTCAACTCGGATCAAAACCGACGCTCCCGCTGAAGATCCCGCGCGCCACTTCGTTGTCGCCTCGCGCCTTTTGGTGTAGTCTTGCGCCCGTCGACACCCCAGGCGACGCCCAAAATAGCGGGGTAGCAGCATGTCGGACTATGGCTACAGCTTCTACCTCTATCGCGAGAGCGGCTATTTCGACATCTCGATCGATTATTCGATCGACGGCTATCACGATCCCGAAACTTTCGAATACTTCGGCGATACTTCCTGGGATTACAGCATAAACGGCGTCGGCGGCGGCGGTGGCTACGGCGCGGAATCGGGCAACGCCTTCTTCAGCATGGGGTTCGGCAGCGGCGAGCAGGTCGAGCATCACATATTCGAATTCAGCGCGCAGAACACCTTCAGCGCCGAGTCGATCTCGTTCCGGTTCGACATGCTGCTGGCGGGCGCGGCGACCGCCAATCTCGTCATCGCGGGCACGGACTATAGCGAACTGATCGTCTCCGGATCGGGCGCCGACAGCCTCAGCGGCGCCGGCGGCCGCGATCATCTCGACGCCGGCGACGGCGACGACAGTATCGATGGCGGCGACGGCAACGACCTGATCGACGGCGGCAGCGGCGCCGACCTGATGGCCGGCGGCGCGGGCGACGACCGATATCATGTCGACCGGGCCGCCGACAGCATCGTCGAGCTTGCCGACGGCGGCGGCGATCACGTCCTTTCGCGCCTGTCCTGGACCTTGAGCGAGCATGTCGAAGCGCTCACCCTCTCCGGGCCCACCGCGCGCCGCGGCATCGGCAACGCCTCCGACAATCTGATCTACAGCAACAACCTGGCGAACACCCTCGCTGGCCTCGAGGGCGACGACAGCCTCACCGGCCACGGCGGGGACGACCTGCTCCACGGCGGCGGCGGCGGCGACAAGCTGTTCGGCGGCCTCGGCCTCGACACGCTGAAGGGCGGCGCCGGCGACGACACCTATTTGGTCGACCAGGCTTCCGACATTCTCCTCGAGGCCGCGGCAAGGGCATCGATACGGTCGAGATCTTCTTCTCGATCCCGAGCTACGCGCTCGGCGCCAATCTCGAGAACATGACCTTCACCGGCAATGCCGAGCCGTTCCGCGGGTTCGGCAACGTGCTCGACAATGTCATCGCCGGCGCGCGCGGCGACGACCGGCTGTTCGGCATGCGCGGCAACGACCGGCTCGAGGGGCGGGTCGGGGACGACATGCTGGTCGGCGGCGGCGGGACCGACAGCTTCGTCTTCGCCACCGGCCAGGGCAGGGACAGGATCGCCGACTTCGATGCGCTCGGCCTCGAGACCGTGGCGATCGCCGGCGGCAGCCACTTCGACACCTTCGACGAGATCATGGCGGCGGCGCGGTCGGTGGGGCCGGACGGCGGCAGCACGCTGCTGAAATTCGGCGCCGGAAGCACCCTGCTGCTGACCAACGTCGCCATGGACGATCTCACCGCCGCCAATTTCGGCCTCTAGCGCCCACCCCAAACCCAAGGCAGAGCCGGCGTCGATTTCCGCTTGGGCGGGGATGGCGCCAAGTGCGCGGCATGAACGACAAGGTCCACATCATCGGCGGCGGGCTTGCGGGCTCGATGAAGTCGCGCGCCGGCCGGGGGTGACGGTGCTACCCCGAATGCACAGCCCGGCGGAGTGATGTCACGGCCGCGACCGGCAGCGCCTGCCGGCAAGAATTGACGCACTTCATGTGCCGCAACGAGACGCCGGGCGCACGCGGCGGGTATTCGTCGGCGGATGAGTTGCCGCAGGCGTGAGCGATCCATAGGCCGTACATGTCAGTCGGTTCGCGAAGCTTGGAGTTTGCGTCATGTCCAGTCCCTATTTTATACGCGGCTTCACTCCCGATTTCGATCGCCAGTCTGGCACATTGAAGATCGCCGTCAGCTACGTCATCCAGCCTTACTCCAACCCGTTCACCCACTTCACCTCCGCGCGCACTAGCTGGAGCTACGACATCCGCGGCACGAACATGGCGGTCAACGGCAGCGGGGAAGGTTCGGCTGCTCCCACGATTCGTACGGCAGTGGAGGTGCAGCAGACGGCCGGCCCGCAGAGGTTCAGCTTCTCGTTCCACGCGGAGAACACATATTCGGGTGCCGCCGTCGACCTGGCGCTCAATCTTCTCATCGATGTCTATTCCGCAGGCGACGTGATCATCGGCGGGACCGCGGGCGACGACCTGATCGTCGCCGGCGTCGGCGACGACGTCCTGCGCGGCGGCTCGGGCAGCGATTATCTCGCGGGCGACAGCGGCGACGACATCCTCGTCGGCGGCGGCGATCGTGCGGGCGACCGTCTCGACGGCGGAGCAGGCGCCGACCGCATGTACGGCGGCTTCGGCAACGATCGATATCGCGTGAACAGCCGCGGCGACCGAGTCATCGAGCGCGCCGACGCCGACCCCAACAACAAAGACATCGTCGAAGCGAGCGTCGACCATGTGCTCGCCGCAAATGTCGAGGCGCTGTGGCTCCTGGGAGCCGCAGGCCTGAACGGCGGCGGTAATGCCCTCGACAACCAATTGGGTGGCAACGACGGCGCAAACCGCCTGTCCGGCTTCGGCGGGCGCGACGAGCTCCACGGCAAGGGCGGGGCGGACATTCTGCTGGGCGGTGCGGGCAACGACGTCCTGTACGGCGGCGAGGACTTGGATGAGGACCGCCTCGCGGGCGGCTCCGGCGACGACCATTATTACGGCCTCGCCGGCGATCGGATTGTCGAAGCAGCGGGAGGCGGCACCGACTTCGTCTGGACCCACGAGGCATTCTTCGCCCTTCCCGACCACGTCGAAAATCTTGACGCCAGCGGAAGGGGAACGGGATCCTTCAGGGGCCTGGGCAATTCCGGCGACAACGTCATCGCGGGCAGCTTCTTCGCCGACGATCGCCTCGCCGGTCGTGGCGGCGCCGACACCCTTTCCGGCAGCGGCGGGCGGGACGTCCTTGCCGGCGGCGGCGGCACCGACACGTTCGGATTTGCCCTCGAGTCGGACGTGGACAAGGTGACCGACTTCCGGGCCGGCGCCGACGGCGAGCGCCTGGCGCTCGATCTCGGCTCCGCCTTCGACACGATCGAGGAGGTCATGGCAGTGGCGGTATTCAGCGGCGACCGGGTGGTGTTCGACTTCGGCGACGGCGACCGGCTCATCCTGCTCGGCCGCTTTACCGAGAGCAGCTTCGACCCGGCGAACTTCGTCTTCGGCTGAGCCCGGCCTTTCTTCTTCCGTCACGGCGGCCGAGGCCCTAACAGCCGCCCATGACGGAGGCGGTTCACATCATCGGCGGCGGGCTTGCGGGTTCGGAAGCCGCCTGGCAGCTGGCCGAAGCGGGCGTCAGGGTTCGGCTCAGCGAAATGCGCGGCTCGGGCGAAATGACCGCCGCGCACCACACCGACTCGCTCGCCGAACTGGTCTGTTCGAACAGCTTCCGGTCGGACGATGCCGAGCAGAATGCGGTCGGGCTGCTCCATGCCGAGATGCGCGCGCTCGGTTCGCTGATCATGGCGTGCGGCGACGCGCACCGGGTCCCGGCCGGATCGGCGCTGGCGGTCGACCGCGAAGGCGTTGCGGCGGCGGTGACCGCGCGGATCGCCGCCCATCCCAATATCGAACTGGTGCGCGAGCGCGTCGACGCCCTACCCGCCTCCGGCCCCACCATCGTCGCGACCGGGCCGCTCACGGCCGCGCGACTGGCGGAGTCGATCGGCGCCGCCACCGGCTCGGACGCGCTCGCCTTCTTCGATGCGATCGCGCCGATCGTCTATCGCGACAGCATCGACATGGACATCTGCTGGATGGCCGCCCGCTGGGACAAAGGCGGCAAGGACTATATCAACTGCCCGATGACCAGGGAGCAGTATCTCGCCTTCCACCAGGGCCTCCTCGACGGCGAGAAAGGCGAGTTCAAGGCGTGGGAGAAGGACACGCCTTATTTCGAAGGCTGCATGCCGGTCGAAGTGATGGCGGAGCGCGGCGTCGACACGCTTCGCTACGGTCCGATGAAGCCGGTCGGCCTCGACGACCCCAGGACCGGCCGCTGGCCCTATGCGGTGGTGCAGCTGCGGCAGGACAATGCGCTCGGCACGCTGTGGAACATGGTCGGCTTCCAGACCAAATTGAAACATGCCGAGCAGGTGCGGCTGTTCCGGACCATCCCCGGCCTCGAGAAAGCCGAGTTCGCGCGCCTGGGCGGGCTCCACCGCAACACCTTCATCAACTCGCCCCAATTGCTCGACGGTACGCTGCGCCTGCGGAGCGCGCCGCACGTCCGCTTCGCCGGCCAGATCACCGGCTGCGAAGGCTATGTGGAATCGGCCGCGGTCGGCCTGCTGGCGGGACGCTTCGCCGCCGCCGAGCTGGCCGGCGCCGAGCTCGCCCCGCCCCCGCCGACCACCGCTTTGGGGGCGCTGCTCGGGCATATCACCGGCGGCGCCGACGCGGCCACCTACCAGCCGATGAACGTCAATTTCGGCCTGTTCCCGCCGATCGAGGGCCGCACCAAAAAGGCCGAGCGCAAGCTCCTCTACACCTCCCGCGCCCGCGCCGACCTCGGCGAATGGCAGCGCGCCTCCGCGCCGGCGGAGAGCGTCGGCTGAGCGGCGGAAGCCGGGAGCCGGGAGCATCGACTGATCCGACTAGATCGTCACCCCGGACTTGATCCGGGGTCTCCCTTCTTCTTTTCGCCGCCCCAGAAGAAGAAGAAGAAGGGAGATGCCGGATCAAGTCCGGCATGACGACTGCTCCACTCCTAACCTGCCGTCAGCACTTGCACTTGGGCGAGGTCTCCCGCCGCGTCGTCAGGAACTCGCGCGCGTTTAGGCCGCCGGAGCGGTCGCCGTCGGCTTCGGCGAACTTGGTGGCGGTGGTCACCGCCCATTCCTCGAAGCTCAGCCGCCCGTCGCCATTGGTGTCGAGCTTGGCATAGCCGTTGCGGCGCGTGTCCAGCATTTCGGGGCGGGTGATGGTGCCGTCCTTGTTGCCGTCATAGCGGGCGAAGCGCTTCTGCTCGGACGACTTGGCGGGCGCGGGCGCGGACGGCGGCGGCGCGGCCGCGGGCTGCTTCAAGGGCGCGACGAATTCGGTCGGCGCCGGCGCCGGCGGCACCGGATCGTCCGCCTCCGCCTGGCTCTTCCAGATGAAGATGCCGGCGGCGACCAGGAGCAGGGCCGAGGCCACTCCAGCCAGGTAACGGAGCATGGCAGTTCCTTTCACTAACGAGCCTCAGCCCTAGCGGGATCGCCCGCCCCGTCCAAGCGCCTCAGGAGCCGGTGAGCCGGTGGCGCAGCATCCGCACCATGCGGCCCGGCACGCCCTGCGGCTCGAGTTCGGCGCCGCCGCGCCCGACGTCGCGCGCGGCGAGGCTCGCCAGCATCCCGATCGGCCGCAGCGCCGAAGGCCAGCGCATCGCCGCCAGCCGCCGCCCGGCCGCGGCCAGCGCCGCCTCGGCATCGACCGGGTTGGAGTGGCGCGCGAGGTCGACCAGCGCCCACGCCTCGCCGCCCTGCTCGACCCCGCCGTCGGCTTCGCCGCCGAGCAAGACCGCTGAGTGGCGAAACAGCAGTCCGCCCCTCGCCCCCGCATAGGTGTCGAGGTCAGCTTGGGTGAGCGGATCCTCGCTCAGCAAAGCCGCCCAGCCCTCCACCATTGGCGCCAAGGCGGCGCCGGCGACGCCGCGCCCGATCACATGCTCGGCCAGCGCCTGCAGCACCGGCTCGGCGGGCGCCCGCGCGCGGTCGAGTTCTTCGAGCCGGTCGCGCCACCAGACGAGCTTGATCCGGCTCAGCATCGGATCGCGCCCGCCGGCCAGCACCTGGCCGAGCGCAAGGTCGAGCCGCCACAACGCTTCCACCCCGGGCCGCCGGCGGGCCGGAACATAGGTCAGCGCCAGCGTGCGGTCGGCGTCGAGCCCGGTGCCGCCTCCAGCTCCCGCCGCCGGCATGGCGTCAGCCGCGATAGGTGACCTTCTTCGCCGCCGCGACCACATCGGCGACCTTGATCAGCGCCATCTTCTCGAGATTGGCGGCATA
>DASVRK010000010.1:0-8501 GCA_036388655.1 Allosphingosinicella sp.
GCCATCCGCTGGTCGAGGGAACGATGGAGCTGCCCGATCTGATCGCCATCGCCAAGCGCCTCGGCGGCCGCAAGTCCCGCGCCGATGCGACCCGGTATCCGGAGTGCCTGGCGGAGCTTTCGGCGGACGAGGCGCGGGCGCTGGGCGAGGAATATCTCGAGCGCACGCGGGTTCAGCGCAAGACCGGCAAGCCCTTCTTCATCGACAAGTTGCCGAACAATTGGGCCCATGCCGGCTTCATCCGGCTGATCCTGCCGAACGCGAAGATCGTGGATGCCCGCCGCCACCCGCTCGCCTGCTGCTTTTCCAACTTCAAGCAGCATTTCGCGCGCGGCCAGGGCTTCAGCTACGACCTCGCCGAGCTCGGCCGTTACTATCGCGATTATGTGCGGCTGATGCGCCATCATGACGCGGTGCTGCCCGGGCATGTCCACCGCGTCGTCCACGAAGCCCTGGTCGAGGATCCCGAAGCCGAGCTTCGGCGGCTGCTCGCCTATCTCGGCCTGCCGTTCGACGCCGCCTGCCTGCGCTTCCACGAGAATGAGCGGGCGGTGCGGACCGCCAGTTCGGAGCAGGTGCGGCGGCCGATCAACCGCGAGGGCCTCGATCAGTGGAAGCCGTTCGAGCCGTGGCTCGGCCCGCTCAAGGAAGCGCTGGGGCCGGTGCTCGACGCCTATCCGGAGGCGCCGTCGGACTGACGTGGCCACGTGGCAGGAAAGCCACATCGGCGCGCGAACCGTGACTGGTTCGTTACAGACGCGTTATTGAAATTGACGCTTCCCGAAAAGCGACACAGGTTGCCCCCGGGGCCTACTTCGTGGGGGATATATGCGCGCGCTATCGACCAGCCTGACCAGCCGCACGGTCAAATCCGTCTCGGGCGCCTTGCTTGCGACCACGATGCTGTGCTCGACGGGCACCGCCTTCGCGCAGGATGCCGCACCGCCGGCCGATCCGGTGGGGACCGGCGTCGCCGCCGGAGATGCCACCCTGACCGACGATCCCGCCGCCAGCAGCCGCGGCCAGAGCGAGGAAGCCGAAATCATCGTCACCGCGCAAAAGCGGGTCGAGAATCTGCAGGACGTGCCGATCGCGATCACCGCTTTCGGGACCGAGAAGCTCGACCAGCTGCAGGTCTCCGACTTCGACGATTATGCGCGCTATATTCCCAGCATCTCGTCCCAGTCGTCCGGGCCGGGTTTCGCCAACGTTTATTTCCGCGGCGTCGCGAGCGGCGAGAATGCCAACCACTCGACCTCGCTGCCGAGCGTCGGCACCTATCTCGACGAGCAGCCGATCACGACCATCACCGGCGCGCTCGACATCCACATCTTCGACGCCGCCCGGGTCGAGGCGCTGGCCGGGCCGCAAGGTACGCTCTACGGCGCGTCGAGCCAGGCCGGCACCGTGCGGATCATCACCAACAAGCCCGACACGTCTGGCTTCTACGGCGAGGCCAATGTCGAGGTGAACTCGGTCGCGCACGGCGGCATCGGTTATGCCGGCGAGGCTTTCGTCAACGCTCCGCTGTCGGATCGCGCCGCGGTCCGCGTCGTCGGCTGGTACCGCAAGGATGCGGGGTATATCGACAACGTCGTCGGCACGCTGAACTTTCCCACTTCGGGCATCTCGTTCAGCAATGCGGGCCTGGTCGAGGAAGATTATAACGACGTCGAGACCTATGGCGGCCGTGCCGCGCTCAAGATCGATCTCGACGACAATTGGACGATCACGCCGCAGGTGATGGGCCAGAAGCAGATCGCGAACGGCTCCTTCGCGCAGGAATCCGGCCTTCCCGAGCTTCAGGTGCAGCAGTTCAATCCCGAGCGCTCCAACGACCGCTGGATCCAGGCGGCGCTGACGGTCGAGGGCAAGATCGGCATTTTCGACGTGACCTATGCCGGCTCCTATCTGACGCGCCGGGTCGACGGGGCGACCGACTATGTCGATTACGCCTATTTCTACGACAAGCTGGCGGGCTACGGCGCCTATTTCTACGACAATGACGGGGATCTGGTGAACCCCAATCAGTATATCGAGTTCACCGACCGTTATACCAAGCAGAGCCACGAGCTGCGCTTCGCCTCGCCGGGCACCGAGCGGGTGCGCTTCATCGGCGGCCTCTTCTACCAGCGCCAGTCGCACAATATCGAGCAGAATTACATCATCGACAACATCGCCGACGCGATCACCGTGCCGGGCACGGAAAGCAACATCTGGCTCACCAAGCAGATACGCGTCGACCGCGACTATGCGTTGTTCGGCGAGATGACTTTTGACATGACCGAGAAGCTCAGCTTCACGCTCGGCAGCCGCATCTACCGTTACGACAATTCGCTGGTCGGCTTCTTCGGCTACAGCGACGGCTACAGCAGTAAGACCGGGGTCGCCGCCTGCTTCGGGCCCGCCGTCGTCAACGGCTCACCCTGCACGAACCTCGACAAGCGCACGGCCGACACCGATTTCATCCACAAGATCAACACGACCTACAAGTTCAACGACGATGCGCTCATCTATGGGACCGTATCGCGGGGGTTCAGGCCGGGCGGCATCAACCGGCGCGGCACCTTGCCGCCTTATGCGGCCGATTTCATCGACAATTACGAGCTCGGCCTCAAGACGAGCTGGCTCGACAACCGGCTGCGCTTCAACGCCGCCATCTATCAGCTCGACTGGACCGACATCCAGCTCTCCTTCCTCGGCGAGAACGGCCTTTCGGAAGTGCGGAACGCCGGCAATGCGCGCATCCGCGGCGCCGAGGTGGATGTGTTCGCGCGGCTGGCGCCGGGCCTGACCCTGTCCGCCGGCGCGGCCTATAACGACGCCAAGATCACCAAGGACTTCTGCCTGGTCGCCAACCCGCAGTTCGATTGCACGCTCGATCCGGGCGACGGG
This sequence comes from Allosphingosinicella sp., assembly GCA_036388655.1. Taxonomy (GTDB): domain Bacteria; phylum Pseudomonadota; class Alphaproteobacteria; order Sphingomonadales; family Sphingomonadaceae; genus Allosphingosinicella. Next base: position 2,896 of record DASVRK010000010.1, read on the forward strand.
CGCGAGAACGAGCTGCTCGCTCCCGCCGGCACGCGGCTGCCGGTCACCTCGAAGTTCAAGGGCAATCTGCTCGCCCGCTACGAGTTTCCGATCGGGCCGGGGGAAGGCCATTTCCAGGCCGGTCTGATCCACGAAGGCCGCCGCACCAGCGACCTTCGCCTGCTGGAGCGCGAGATCGTCGGCGACCTCGATTCGTACAATACGGTCGATCTCAGCGCCGGCTTCAAGACCTCGACCTGGACGGCGGAAGTGTTCGTGCGCAACCTGTTCGACGAGCTCGGCCAGACCGCGCGCGGCATCCAGTGCCTCGAGACGGTGTGCGGCGACCCCGGAGGCGATACCCTGATCGGCCCGAAAATCTATACCTACGTCACCCAGCCGCGGACCATCGGGCTGAAGATCGGCACGAAATTCTAGCTTGAGATGAGCGAGGCGGCGGAAGCAGGACCAAGCCCGCCGCGCCGCGTGCTCGGCATCTGGATGTGCCTTGCGCTGGTCATGGGCAACATGATCGGATCGGGCGTCTATCTGCTCCCGGCGAGCCTGGCGCCGCTCGGCTGGAACGGCGTGTTCGGCTGGCTGGTGACGATCGCAGGCGCGCTCTGCCTCGCTTATATATTCGCCAGCCTGTCGCGGGTCCTGCCGCGGGCGGGCGGCCCTTACGCTTATTCGCGCGAGGCGTTCGGGCCGTTCGCCGGCTTCCTCGTTGCCTGGAGCTATTGGTGCTCCTTGTGGGTCGGCAATGTCGCCATCGCCACCGGCGTGGTGGCGCCGCTGAGCACGCTGGTGCCGGGGGTCGAGGAGAATAGCGTCCTCGTCACCTGCGGGATGATCTGGGCGATGACCGCCATCAACTGCTACGGGGCTCAGCTGGCCGGGCGGGTCCAGCTCGTCCTCACCGTCATCAAGGCGCTGCCGCTGGCGGCGGTGGTGCTGCTGGCCGCTATGGTGATCGGCGGCGGCGCGGCGCTGCCGCCATTGCGGGCCGAGGACATCCGCCTCACCGGCGAAGCCAGCATCGCCGCCGCCGGCGCGCTCACGCTCTGGGCCTTTCTCGGGCTTGAATCGGCTACCGTGCCGGCCGAGAAGGTCCAGGATCCGGCCCGCACTATTCCGCGCGCCACCCTGATCGGCACCGCGGTCACGGGCGCCATCTACCTGTTCGCCTGCTCCTCGGTGGCGCTGCTGCTGCCGCCGGAGCAGGCAGCGCAATCGGGCGCCCCGCTCGCCGATTTCGTCGGCCGCTATTGGGGCGGCGCGGCCGGGCAGTGGATCGCCTTTTTCGCCGTGATCAGCGCGTTCGGCGCCTTGAACGGCTGGATCCTGCTGCAGGGCGAGATGCCTTGGGCGATGGCCCGGGACGGCGTGTTCCCGCGCTTCCTCGCCCACACCTCGCGGCGCGGCACACCGGTGCGGGCGCACCTCACCTCGAGCGTGCTGCTGACCGTCGTGCTGATGCTCAACTACACCAAGTCGATGGCCGAGCTGTTCACCTTCCTGATCCTGCTCGCCACCACTGCCTCGCTGGTCCCCTATCTGGTCTGCGCGCTGGCGGCGCTGAAGCTGCGCCCGGCCGCGGGACGATGGCTGCCAATCGTGGCGGTCGCCGGCGCGATCTACTCGCTATGGGCGATCTGGGGCGCGGGCACCGACGCGATCGTGCCGTGGCTGATCCTGATCGCGATCGGCATTCCGGTTTACTGGCTGATGCGGCGCTCAGCCGCGGCGAACCAGCCGCCCGACGAACGAGCGGTCGGCTAGGATCTCGCGCGCCGCATTGTGGCCCGGCGCGCCGGTGACGCCGCCGCCCGGATGGGTGCCGGCGCCGCACATATACAGCCCCTTCACCGGACCGCGATAGGCGGCGTTGCCGAGCACCGGCCGCGCCGACCAGAGCTGGTCGAGGGTCATGTTGCCGTGCATGATGTCGCCGCCGACGAGGCCGAACTTGCGCTCGAGGTCGAGCGGCGACAGGCTCATCCGGCCAATGACCGAAGCCTTGAAGCCGGGCGCATATTCGTCGACCGTGTCGATGATCAGGTCGGCCGCGGCGTCGCGATGCGCGTCCCATTCGAGCTCTGGCGCGAATTGCTGGCAGAACAGGCTGGCGACATGGCTCCCGGGGGGCGCCAAACTGTCGTCGATGATCGACGGGATCAGCATCTCGACGATCGGCCGGCGCGACATGCCATAGGCTTTGGCATCGAGGAAGGCGCGGTCCATATAATCGAGCGTCGGCGCGATGATGATGCCGGACTGGAGATGCTCGCCGGGCTCCGGCAGCGCGGTGAAGCGCGGCAGCTCCGACAAGGCAACGTTCATCCGGAAGGTGCCGGAGCCCGCCTTGAACGCCTTGATGCGGCGGTGGAATTCGGGGGTCAGGTCCGCCGGGTCCATCATCCGCTCGTAGAGCAATTTGGGGCCGACATTGGCGATCACGGTGGCGGCGGCGATCTCCTCGCCGCTCTCCAGCCGCACGCCGGCGGCCTTGCCGCCATCGACCAGTACCCGAGCTACCGGCGCCTCGAGGCTGATCTCGACCCCGGCGGCGCGGCAGATCCTCGCCATCGCCTCGGTGATCGCGCCCATCCCGCCGACGCAATGGCCCCAGGCGCCGCGCTTGCCGTTCACCTCGCCGAACACGTGGTGGAGCAGCACATAGGCGCTGCCGGGCGTGTCGGGGCTGGCATAATTGCCGACCACCGCGTCGAAGCCGAACGCCGCCTTGACCGGCTCGCTCTCGAACCAAGAATCGAGGAAGCTGCGCGCGCTCTTGACGAACAGGTCGAGCACGTCGCGCTGCTGGTCGAGCGGCATGCCGGCGAGGCGGCGGCCCTGGCGGGCGCCATCGATCAGGGTCTTGAGCCCCCCGCCGAGATTGGGCGGGGTCCTGAGCGCAAGGTCGCGCAGTACGTCGGCGACATTCTCCAGCGCCGCATAATAAGCGGGCAGGGTCTCGGCGTCCTTGTCGGAGAATTTGCGGAACTCGGCCTGCGTCGCGGCGAGCCCGCCGCCGAGCTTCAGATAGCCTCCGTCCTCCTGCGGCAGGAAGTTGGAGATCGGCCGCTCGATCACCTTATAGCCGTGATCGGCCAGCTTCATGTCGGCGATCACTTTGGGCTGGAGCAGGCTCACCGTGTAGCTCGCGACGCTGTTCCGGAAGCCGGGGTGGAATTCCTCGGTCACCGCCGCGCCGCCGACCACCCCGCGCCGCTCGACGATCCGCACCTTGAGGCCGGCGCGCGCGAGGTAAAAGGCGCAGACGAGGCCGTTATGCCCGGCCCCGATGATGATCGCGTCATAATTTTTTGTCATCGGGACTCCTTGATCGATTTCCGTTCGGGCTGAGCTTGTCGAAGCCTTCTACTTCCTTCCCACCGGTTGAAGGAGGGCAGGGCTTCGACAGGCTCAGCCCGAACGGATCAGTTGGCGGCCTGCACGGGTGAACGCGTACTCCACCCCGGCGCCGGCGGGCGGTGCTGGCGCGCTTCCGGGATCAGGCCGCGCATCTTGCGGCAGAAGCTCCGCAGGCACACCTCCGCCTCACTGAGCGGCCCGACGGTGAAGCTTTGCGACTGCATCCCCGCCTGCACCCGCGCGATCAGCTCCGTGTCTTCGGCATTGACCTGGCGGTTGATGCGCCAGTTCAAATAGCGCGCCGCCTTCATCTGGCGGCGGTCGTCCGGCAGCGCGTAGCTGATCTCGCGGATCAGGGTCTCGGTCGGCGAGACCGGCAGGAACTGCATGAAATCGACCTGGTCGGGATAGATGTCGAAGGCGACGTTCGGCCACAGCTTGAAATAGAGCCAGTAACGCTGCGCCTCGGGCGGCAAATGCGGCACCGGCGGCAGGATCGCCTGGTACATGCGCTCCGACCAATTGGCCGAGGGCCGGTCGATCATCGCCCCCCACATGCGGTCGACATGCTCCTCCGCCTCGATGCCGTAGCCGCGCCCGAACAGGCGGGTGAGGCCGGGATGCGCGATCGGGATGTGGAGCCCGTCCGAATAATTGTCGGCGACATTCTTCCAGTTGACCGCGCGCGGGCGCAGCGTGACGCGGCCTTCCGCGCGCAGATCCTCGAACCGGTAGGGCGCGACCATTTCCTCGTAGGGCGCCATCATCGACGCGACCGAGGGAAGCTCCTCCCCGGAACGGGGAGGGGGACCGTCCGCAGGACGGTGGAGGGGGCCCCCCAGCCGCACGAAGATGAAGCCCCGCCAGATTTCGAGCTCGACCGGCGCCAGACCATGCTGGCTGGTGTCCAGTCCGGCATAGCCGCTCTTGCCCGGCACGCCGGCGAGGCGGCCGTCGAGCTCGTAGGTCCAGGCATGATAGGGGCAGACCAGCTTCTTGGCGCAGCCCGACGCGCCGTCGACGATGCGCGATCCGCGGTGGCGGCAGACGTTGGTGAAGGCGCGCACCGCCATGTCCTTGCCGCGCACGACCAGGATGCTTTCGCCGAGGAATTCGAGCGTGTGCCAGTCGCCCACGCCGGCGACGTCGCTGACGTGGCAAACCACCTGCCAGCTTGGGCGCATCACGCGCTCGGTCTCGGCGCGGAAGAATTCGGGATCCTCATAGGTCCAGGCGGGCAGGCTCCAGCCCTCGTCGGGATCGCTGTTGCGGAGCGGTTCGGCGCGCTGCGGCTGGGTCATCGGGGCCTCCTTTATACGATCGTACAATAAGTGTATGCTGCCCGCAATGAGCAGCCGGGAAAAAGCGGATGTGCGGCGCCAGTCGCTGATCGAGGCGGCGGCGGCCTCGCTGGCGGAGCGGGGCGTCGCCGGCACGTCGGTGCGCACGATCTGCGCGCGGGCGGGCGTGTCGCCGGGCCTGCTGCGCCATTATTTCGACGGCATCGACGCGCTGGTGGCGGAGACCTATCGCGACGTGACCGCGCGCGTTGCGGCGGCGCTGGCCGCCGCGGTGGAGGCGGCGGGGGAGGCGCCGCGCGCCCGGCTGGTGGCGTTCGTCACCGCGAGCTTCCGCCCGCCGATCGCGGACCCGTCGCTGCTCGCCACCTGGCTGGCCTTCTGGAGCCTGGTCAACACCGACGCGGCCATCGCCGACATCCACCGCCGCACCTATCGCGGCTACCGCGCGGACCTCGAAGCTTTGCTCGCCGCCTGCGGGGTGCCGGCCGCCGACACCGCCCCCGTGGCGATCGCGCTCACGGCGTTGGTGGACGGCCTCTGGCTCGAACTCTCGCTCGACCCTTCCACCTTCACCCCCGACCAAGCCAGCGCCATGGCCGTCCGCTGGCTCGATGCGCTGGTGGCAGGGCAGGGGGAGGGCTGAGGCAGGGGTGGCGGGCTGACGCGTCGAACCGAACCACTCCGTTCGTGTCGAGCGAAGTCGAGACATCCTTTCGAGCGAAGCGAGAGCTGGAGGATATCAAGGCCTCGGCTCCGCTCGGCAGGGTCCCTCGACTTCGCTCGGGATGAACGGGGGGAGGTCTCAGCCGATTGGCTCAAATCTCCCCGCTCATCCTGAGGAGGGACTGAGCCCCGGCGAAGGCCCGTCTCGAAGGACTACCGTGCGTCCTTCGAGACGCCGCTTCGACTTCGCTCAGCGGCTCCTCAGGATGAGCGGTTAAGTTCATA
>DASVRK010000011.1:0-17518 GCA_036388655.1 Allosphingosinicella sp.
ATTTCGGGATCGATGACGAGCCGCTGCGGCTGCTCCGCCGCGAGCGTGGCGCCGCCCGCGAACGGATCCGGCTGCGGCTGCGGCCGGACCTGGGCCGCCGCCCGGGCTGGCGGGGCGGCCGGCTGGAGGCCGAGAAAGCCGGCGGCGGCGCTCCAATTGGCGAGCAGCCAGGCCATGGCCGCGATGCCGCCGATGAAGGCGAGCAGCGGAAGGAACAGCAAAGACAGCAGCGACCGGCGCCGGACGGCGGGGCTGCTCACCTCTTGATCCATTCTCATGCGCCGGATTCCGTAGCCTCGATGGCGTCACCTTTGCACAGCTTCGCGGCAACCTCCAGCAATGCATGGTCGCGCGGGACGGGAGCGATCGCCACCGCCGACCACCTCCGGCCAGCCGCCGCCGCCGCCGCCGGGCTGATCGCCGCCACCGCGATCCGCGCGGGATCGAGACCGGCCGCTTCGACCAGGCCCCTGAACAGGGCGCCCGAGCGCGGCGAATGGATGAGCGCCACGGCGCCCGCGCGGAGCGCCGCGGCCGCATCCGGAGGGAGCGTCTCAGACGCTTCGGCGGCATAGACGAACCGCCGCACCAGCCGCAGCCGCGGCCGCTCGAGATCGAGATGATCGCGGCCGCAGAGATGCAGGACGCGTTCGATCCCGTCCGCCGCCAACCGATCGAGCAGCCTTTTACCGTCGCCGCGGCCGATCCTGACGTCGCCGAAGCCCGCGGCCCGCGCCGCCGCCGCGCTGGCCTCGCCGACGGCATAGCAGGGGTGGGCCAGAAACGGCGACAGGCTGGCCCCCGCATGGCTTGCCGCGTTGGCGCTGGTCAGCATCACCGCCTCGACCGCCGCCGGATCGGGTGCCTGCCAGGCGAGCGGCACCACCTCGAACAACGGCGCGACCACCGGATCTACGCCGAGCTCGGCTATGCGCCGCGCGGTGCGCTCCGCTCCCGCCTGCGGCCGCAGGATCAGCAGCTTGCGCTTCACCCGGCGAACAGCGCCCGCAGCGACGGGCTGGCGCGGCCGAGCAAGTGCTGGGCGAGCTCGAGCGGCGCTTCGACGTCGCCGGCGGCAAAGCGCGTCTCGCCCTGCACGACCTCGCCGCCATCATGGGTGAGCAGCTCCGCCCGGAGGTGGATGATGTCGCCTTCGCTTAGCGCCAGCGCCGCCACCGGCGAGCGGCAGTCGCCGCCGAGCCCTTCGAGCAGCCGCCGCTCGGCCGACACGCATTGGTGGGTCTCGGCGTGGCTGATCGCGGCGACCAGCGCGCGCACCTTCTTGTTCTCGGCGCGAACCTCGACCCCGATCGCGCCCTGCGCGGGCGCCGGCAGCAGATCGTCGAGCGGGGTGCCGATCTCCCCCAGTCCGAGCCGGTCGAGCCCGGCCGCCGCCAGCAGGGTCGCGTCCGCCTCGCCCAGCTCCAGCCGCCGCACCCGGGTCGCGACATTGCCGCGGAAGGCGACGATGTTGAGGTCGGGCCGCCGCGCCAGCAGCTGCGCGGTCCGCCGCGGCGAGGATGTGCCGACCCGCGCCCATCCCGGCAGCGCTTCGAGGCTGACGGCGCCGAGCAGCCGGTCGCGGGCGTCGGCGCGCGGCAGCATCGCGGCGATGCAGAATTCGTCGGGGCGGAAGGTCTCGACATCCTTCATCGAGTGGACCGAGAGGTCGGTGCGCCCGTCGATCAGGTGGGCGTCGAGCTCCTTGGTCCACAGGCTCTTGCCGCCGACTTCCGACAGCGGACGGTCCTGTATCATGTCGCCGCTGGTGGTGATCGCGACGATCTCCATCCGCTCCGGACCCCAGCCATGCGCCTCGCGCAAGGCGGCCGCCACCAGCCGCGCCTGGGCGAGGGCAAGCGGGGAGCCGCGGGTGCCGATGCGGAGGGGCGTGTCCATGCGGCGCTTGTGCTAACGGCTAAGGCAATGGCAGGGAAGCCAGGATGAGCCTGATCCTCGGCATCGAATCGAGCTGCGACGAGACCGCGGCGGCTTTGGTCACTTCGGACCGGCAGGTGCTCGCCCACCGGCTCGCCGGCCAGGAGAGCGCCCACCGCCCCTATGGCGGCGTCGTTCCCGAAATCGCCGCCCGCGCCCATGTCGAGATATTGCCCTCGCTGATCGAGGATGTGCTGCGCGAGGCCGATCTCTCCTTGGACGAAGTGGACGCGATCGCCGCCACGGCGGGGCCCGGCCTGATCGGCGGCGTCATGGTGGGCCTGGTCACCGCCAAGGGCCTCGCGCTCGCCGCGGACAAGCCGCTGATCGCGCTCAACCACCTCGAAGGCCACGCGCTGTCGCCGATGCTGAGCGCGCCGGACCTCGACTTTCCCTATCTGCTGCTGCTCGTCTCCGGCGGCCATTGCCAGTTACTGTTCGTCGAAGGGGTCGGCCGTTACCGCCGCGTCGCCACCACCATCGACGACGCCGCCGGCGAGGCTTTCGACAAGAGCGCCAAGCTGCTCGGGCTCGGCTTTCCGGGCGGCCCGGCGATCGAGCGCGCGGCCGCCGACGGCAACCCGAAGGCGGTGCGCTTGCCGCGCCCGCTGCTGGGCTCGGACGAGCCGCATTTCTCCTTTGCCGGCCTCAAGAGCGCGGTGCTGCGGGCGCGCGACGCCGGCCTCTACAGCGCCGAAGACATAGCCGCCTCCTTCCAGCAGGCGGTCGTCGACTGCCTGGTCGACCGCACCGCCCGCGCGCTCAACGAGGCGCCCGGCGCCACCGCCCTGGTCGTGGCGGGCGGGGTTGCCGCCAATCAGAGCGTGCGGGCGGCGCTCACTTCATTGGCCTCGGTTCACGGCCTGCCGTTCGCGGCGCCGCCTTTGTGGCTGTGCACCGACAATGCCGCGATGATCGCCTGGGCCGGCGCGCTGCGCTTTGCCGAGGGGCTGGTCGACGGCCTCGACGCTCCGGCGCGGGCGCGCTGGCCGCTCGATCCTGACGCCGAGCGGGCGCGCGGCGCCGGGGTCAAGGCATGAATATGCGCCTCGGCGTGGTCGGCGGCGGCGCCTGGGGCACGGCGCTGGCGCAGGTCGCGGCGTCGGGCGGCGAGGAGACCCTGCTCTGGGCGCGCGAGCCCGAAGTCGTCCATTCGATCAACAGCCGCCACGAGAATAAGAGCTTCCTTGCCGGCATCCCGCTCAATGCGGCGATCCATGCGACCGGCGAGCTGGCCGACCTCAAGGCCTGCGACGCGCTGCTGGTCGTCACCCCCGCCCAGCATACGCGCAAGGTGCTGTCGGCGATGGCGCGCTGGACCAAGCCGCTGATCCTCTGCGCCAAGGGCATGGAGGAGGCGACCACCAAGCTGATGCACGACGTCGCGCGCGAGGAGCATCCCGGCTGCGCCATCGCGGTGCTGTCGGGGCCGACCTTCGCGCATGAGGTGGCGGCCGGCCTGCCTGCGGCGGTGACGCTGGCGGTGGAGGATCGCGGCGTCGGCGAACGGCTGCGCGCGCGGCTCGCTCTGCCCTGGTTCCGGCCCTATTTGTCGGACGACATCGTCGGCGCGGAGATTGGCGGGGCGGTCAAGAACGTGCTCGCCATCGCCTGCGGCGTGGTCGAGGGGCGCGGGCTGGGGCAGAATGCCCGCTCCGCCTTGATCTCGCGCGGGTTTGCCGAAATGACGCGTTTCGGGCTGGCGCGCGGCGGCCGGGCGGCGACGCTGGCGGGGCTCTCCGGGCTCGGCGACCTCGTCCTCACCTGCTCCTCGGCCAGCTCGCGCAATTTCAGCCTCGGCAAGGGGCTCGGTGAAGGCTGGGACCCGGCCGAGCTGCTCGCCGACCGCCATACGGTGGCCGAAGGGGCCTATACCGCGCCGGTGCTGAAGCGGGCGGCCGAGGCCGCCGGCATCGACATGCCGATCGTCGCCGCCGTCTGCGCCTTGCTCAGCGGGGAGGCCGCCGTCGACGCGGTGGTGGAAAGGCTGTTGTCGCGGCCGCTGAGGAGCGAGGGGGCCTGAGGCCGGCTCACTGGGTGACGCCGGGTCAGAAGTCCCAGCAAATGCCCTTATTCTCCCAGTCGCCGTAGCGGGTCGGCTCGCGGCCCTTGGGTCCGCCATGCTCCTCGGCGGCCGCATCGGGCTCAGCCGGGTCCGGCGCCGGCACCGGCCGGCTCTTGGACAGGTAAGCGGGCGGCTTCACATGGTCTGGGCGGCGGCCGGCCATCATCGTCTCCCGATTGAAGAGGGGCATGCGTCTTCCCACATTTCGGGTTGAGGAGACCGGATCGCAAGATGAACCATGTGAAGACCCTGATGCTGCTGGCGGCGCTGACCGCCTTGTTCATGGCGCTCGGCTACACGCTGGGCGGCTCGGGCGGCGCATTGATGGCGCTGCTGTTCGCCGCCGGCATGAACCTGTTCACCTTCTGGAATGCCGACAAGATCGTGCTCCGGATGCACAAGGCGCGCGAGGTGGACGCCCGCTCCTCGCCCGAATTGTTCGGCATCGTCCGCGAGCTGGCGGCCCGCGCCGGGCTGCCCATGCCGAAGGTCTATATCGTCGATTCGCCGCATCCCAACGCCTTCGCCACCGGCCGCAACCCGAAGAATGCGGCGGTCGCCGCCACCACGGGCCTGCTCGCCCTCTTGAGCCGCGACGAAGTGGCGGGGGTGATGGCGCACGAGCTCGCCCATATCAGGAACCGCGACACGCTGATTATGACGATGACCGCGACCATTGCCGGCGCGATCTCATTCCTGGCCAATTTCGGGCTGTTCTTCCGCGGCGGCGACGACAATCGCGGCAACATGCTGGCGATGATCGCGGCGGTGATCGTCGCCCCCTTCGCCGCCATGATCGTCCAGCTCGCGATCAGCCGCACCCGCGAATATGGCGCCGATCGCGGCGCGGCCGAGATCAGCGGCAACCCGCGCGCGCTCGCCTCGGCGCTCGCCAAGCTCCAGCAGGGCGCGGCCCGCGTCCCCAACCCGGTCGCGATGCGCAACCCGGCCGCCGCCTCGCTCTACATCGTGCCGTCGGCGACCGGCCGCGACAGCATGTTCTCGACCCATCCCGACACCGGCAACCGCATCGCCGCGCTCCACGCCATGGCCGACGAGCTCGGCCTCGCCTCGCCGCCGCCGGCGCTTGGCCGCGGCGCCCCGCCGCGCAGCTCGGTGCCGAAGACGCGGCGCTCCGCCAGCGCGCTCGATCCGCTGGGGCGCGGGGACTGAGCCGGGAAGATCCGATCGGCACGGCGTCGCGCCGGGCCGCTTTGCGCCTGCTCGACGCGGTGCTGCGCAAGGGCCTGCCGCTCGAAGCGGCGCTCGACACCGCCGCGCGCGACCTCGACCGGGCCGACGATCGCGGCTTCGCCCATGCCATAGCCGCCGAGGCGCTGCGCCGCCTCACCGATCTCGATGCATTGATCGACAGCGCGACCAAGAAGCCGCTGCCCGATGACGCCAAGGCGCGCTTCGCGCTCCGGATCGCGCTGGTCCAGGCGCTGGCGATGGAGACGCCGCACCATGCCGCGATCTCGACGGTGCTGCCGCTGGTCGAGGGCGGCCCGCGCAAGCTGGTGCACGGCGTCTTCAGCGCGCTGATGCGCAGCGGCGTCACGCTTCCCGAGGTGCCGAGCCTGTCGCCGCAGGTCGAGGCGCGCTGGGAGACGGCCTGGGGCAGCGCGGTCGCCCGGGCGGCGGCGCGGGCGATGGCGGTGCCGCCGCCGATCGACCTGGTGCTCGCCGGGGCCGAAGCGCCCGAGGGGCTCAAGGGCGAAAGCTTCATGCCCGGTCACCTCCGCCTCGCCCGGGGCACGGCGATTGCGGGGCTGACCGGCTATGGCAGCGGCGACTGGTGGGTTCAGGACGTCTCCGCCTCGATGCCGGCGCGGCTGCTCGGCGATGGGCGGGGGCGCAGCGCGCTCGACCTCTGCGCCGCGCCCGGCGGCAAGACGATGCAGCTTGCCTCGGCCGGCTTTGATGTCACCGCCGTCGATGCGTCGGAAAGTCGTCTGGCGCGACTTCGCGAGAATCTGGAGCGAACCCATCTCTCCGCGCAGATCGAGGCCGCCGATGTGATGAATTGGCAGCCGGCCGACCCGGTCGACGCCATCCTGCTCGACGCGCCCTGTTCCGCGACCGGCATCTTCCGCCGCCACCCCGATGTCCTCCACCGCGTCCGCCCGCGCGTCATCGCCGAGCTGGCGGCGATCCAGCAGGCGATGCTCGCGCGCGCCGCCGGCTGGCTGAAACCGGGCGGCACCTTGGTCTATTCGGTCTGCTCGCTGGAGCCGGAAGAGGGCGAGAAGATCGTCGAGGCCTTCCTCGGCGCCCGCCCCGATTATGCGCTCGACCCCGTCACGTCCGACGAGTTGCCGCCACCGATGCGCCCCAATGACGGCATTTTGCGCATCCTCCCGGGCCTCTACGAGGAGCAGGGCGGCGCCGACGGCTTCTTTATCGCGCGTTTCAGGCGCATTAGCGGGGGATAAGTCGCCCGCTTCCTTGCCCCGCGACTCGGGCGCGGTTACTGATTCGCTGTGCAGCAGCCGGTCCGCATCGCCCCCTCGATCCTCTCGGCCGATTTCGCGCGCCTGGGCGAGGAAGTGCGGGCGATCGACGCGGCCGGCGCCGACTGGATCCATGTCGATGTCATGGACGGCCATTTCGTCCCCAATCTGACGATTGGCCCAGGCGTCGTGAAAGCGCTCCGCCCGCATACCGCCAAGACGTTCGACGTCCACCTGATGATCTCGCCGGTCGACAATTTCCTCGCCGCCTTCGCCGAGGCCGGCGCCGACATCATCACCGTCCATCCCGAGGCGGGCCCACACCTTCACCGCACACTTCAGCACATCAAGTTGCTCGGCAAGAAGGCCGGCGTCTCGCTCAACCCCGCCACTCCGGCGAAGATGCTCGATTATGTGCTGGAGGAGGTCGATCTCGTGCTGGTGATGAGCGTCAACCCCGGCTTCGGCGGGCAGAGCTTCATCGACAGCCAACTCCGCAAGGTGGAGGCGGTCCGCAAGCAGATCGACAAGACCGGCTTGTCCATAGACCTCGAAGTCGACGGCGGCATCGACCCGGATACGGCCCGCCGCGCCATCGAGGCCGGAGCCGACGTCTTGGTCGCCGGCACCGCCACCTTCCGCGGCGGCGCCGATCATTATGCCGACAATATCAGGAGGCTTCGCGGATCATGAGCCTGCTCGAGCGCATCCACGAGGCCGATGGGCAGCAGGAGATCGAGCCCGGCAAGAGGCTGATCCGGGTCGGTGACGACCGCGGCGTCTCGCTCGCCGAGCGGCTCGCCTACCGGCTCCACCGGCTCGCCTGGCGCACCCCCTTCCACAGCTTCCGGCTGCGCGGGCGCTTCCCGCTGAAGCTGCTGACCGTGCCCAAGGACCCGATCGCGGGCGACAAGGCCGCGGGCGAGGCGATCCTCGCGGGCAATATCGTTCACCGCGGCGCCAGCCTTCCGATCGACAGGCTCGATTTCACCGATCCGTCCATTCCCGCCGAATGCACCGAATATCTGCAGAGCTTCGCCTGGCTGCGCGACCTCGCCGCCGCCGCGACCCGCGAAAAGGGCGCGCGGGTGGCGGAGAAGATCTGCCAGAAATGGCTGAGCGCTTATTCCGCCAGCGTGTCGGAGCCGGCCTGGCGCGCCGATCTGTGGGGACGCCGCATCCTGTTCTGGACGGCTTACGCGCCCTACATCCTGTCGAGCCGCGACATGGTCTACCGTTCGGCCGTGCTCCACACCCTCGCCCGCGGCGCCCGCCACCTCGATCGCGGCGCCGACAAGGCCACCGCAGGCCTGCCGCGGATCGCCGCCTGGTGCGGGGTGATCGCGTCGGCGATCGTCGTGCAGGGCGGCCCCGCCCGGCTCGGCACCGGCGAGGGCGGGCTGCGCCGCGCGCTCGACGCCTCGCTCCACGAGGATGGCGGCCTCATCAGCCGCTCGCCGCTCGAGCAACTGGCCTTGGTCGAGCTGCTCAGCCAGCTTCGCGCCGTCTATATGTCGGCCCGCCGCCAGATGCCCGAAGACCTGGCCGAGGCGCTCTCCGGCTCCGTCGCCGCGCTGCTCGCGGTGACGCTCGGCGACGAGGCGCTGTCGAGCTGGCAGGGCGGCAATATGGGCTCGAAGCGGCGGCTCGCCGCGGCGATCGAGGGCAGCGGCGTCACGGCCCGGCCGCTCCGCCAGGCGCGCGGCTGGGGCTACCAGCGGCTCGCCGCGAAAAAGAGCGTGGCGGTGTTCGACGCCGCTCCGCCGCCCGCCAGCCGCGCGCTCAGCGGCGGCTGCGCCTCGACCCTGGCCTTCGAGTTCAGCGACGGCGCCGAGCGGCTGGTTGTCAATTGCGGCGGGGTCGGCCCGCGGATCTCGGCGCTCCCGACCGACCTGATCCGCGGCCTGCGCACCACCGCCGCCCATTCCACCCTGATTCTCGGCGACCGCAACTCGACCGCGATCCACGAGGACGGCACGCTCGGCAAGGGGGTGGGGCAGGTCGAGCTGTCGCGCGACGAGACCGCCGGCACCACCATCGTCGAGGCGAGCCACGACGGCTATGTCCGCCGCTTCGGCCTCGTCCACCAGCGCCAGCTCACCCTCACCTCCGACGGGCTCGAGCTGCGCGGCGAGGACCGGCTGCTGCCCGAGGGCCGCCGCCGCCGCTCGGAGCCGACCGCCTTCGCCGTCCGCTTCCACCTCGCTCCCGCCCTCGAAGTGACCAGCACCGCCGACGGCCAGGGCGCTTTGCTCCGCATCCGCGGCGGCGCCGTCTGGCAATTCCGCTGCCGCGGCGGCGCGCTGGCGATCGAGGACAGCCTCTCGGTCGACGGCGAGGCGCGGCCCCACAGCTCGCTCCAGCTCGTCATTACCGGCGAGACCCCGCCCGCCGGCATGAGCATCAGCTGGCTCCTGAAGCGCGCGGGGTAGCGGCGGGCGCCGGACGGGTCACGCCGAGTCGAGCCGGCCTCGTCGACACAAGTCGTCACCCTCAACTTGTTTCAGAGCCTGCCCCGCACCCGATCCGGGGGTCCATTTTGCCGCCCCGCACCGAGCCCGCAATTGAATGCTGAAACAAGTTCAGCATGACGCTAGGAGCCGAACCTTCCTCATTGACCAGGACCATCCATGTCAGACGTGAAGATCACCCGCGCGCTCCTGTCCGTTTCCGACAAAGCGGGGCTCGCCGAACTGGGCCAGGCGCTTGCCGGGCATGGCGTCGAGCTGGTCTCGACCGGCGGCACCGCGCGGGCGCTGCGGGAGGCGGGCCTGACGGTGCGCGACATCTCCGATCTCACCGGCTTTCCGGAGATGATGGACGGCCGCGTCAAGACCCTCCACCCCAAGGTCCATGGCGGCCTGCTCGGCGTCCGTGACGACCCGGCGCACGCGGCGGCGATGGCGGAGCATGGCATCGGCGCGATCGACTTCGTCGTCGTCAACCTCTATCCATTCGCCGCGACCGTCGCCAAGGGCGCGGGGCGGGACGAGATCGTCGAGAATATCGATATTGGCGGCCCCTCCATGGTCCGCTCGGCCGCCAAGAACCACGCTTTCGTCACCATCGTCACCGATCCCGCGGATTATGCCGAGCTGATCGAGACGCTCGCCGCCGGCGGAGGCATGACGTCGCTCGACCTCAGGAAGCGCCTCGCCGCCAAGGCCTTCGCGGCCACCGCGGCCTATGACGCGGCGATTGCCTCCTGGTTCGCCTTCGCCGACCAGGGCCAGCTCTTCCCCGACCTGCTGCCACTGGCGATGCACAAGCGCGAAGAGCTGCGCTACGGCGAGAACCCGCACCAGCAGGCGGCGCTCTATCTTCCGGCCGGGCCGCATGCGCGCGGCATCGCCCAGGCCCGCCAGGTGCAGGGCAAGGCGCTCAGCTACAATAATTACAACGACGCCGACGCGGCGCTCGAGCTGGTCGCCGAGCTGCGCGGCGGCGATCCGGCTTGCGTGATCGTCAAGCATGCCAATCCCTGCGGCGTCGCCGCCGCGGGCACCCTCCTCCAGGCCTATCAGCAAGCGTTCGACTGCGACCCCGTCTCGGCCTTCGGCGGCATCATCGCCGTCAACCGCCCGCTCACCCGCGACGCCGCCGAGGCGATGACCCGGATCTTCACCGAGGTCGTGATCGCGCCCGACGCCAACGAGGAAGCGCGGGCGATCTTCGCGGCCAAGAAGAACCTCCGCCTGCTGCTGACCGGCGACCTTCCCGATCCGGCGCGGCCGGGGCTGGCGCTGAAGTCGATCGCGGGCGGCTATCTCCTCCAGTCGCGCGACAACGGCCGGGTGGAGCGCGGCGACCTCACGGTTGTCACCAAGCGCGTGCCTACGGACCAGGAGCTCGCCGACTGCCTGTTCGCCTGGACGGTCGCCAAGCACGTAAAGTCGAACGCCATCGTCTATGCGAAAGACGGCGCCACCGCCGGCATCGGCGCCGGCCAGATGAACCGACTCGAATCCGCCCGCATCGCCGCCTGGAAGGCCAAGGACGCCGCCGAGAAGGCAGGCTGGCCCGAGCCGCGCACGATCGGCTCGGCGGTCGCCTCGGACGCTTTCTTCCCCTTCGCCGACGGGCTGCTCGCCGCGGTCGAGGCCGGCGCCACCGCCGTCATCCAGCCGGGCGGATCGATCCGCGACGACGAAGTCATCGCCGCCGCCGACGAAGCGGGGCTGGCGATGGTGTTCACCGGCATGCGCCACTTCCGCCACTAGGTCGGGCTGGAACCCATCGCGGGCAGCGCCCGTTGCTCCCCCGTCAGCAAGGGAGACCCACATGAACGTCGGCGACGAGCGCAGTTTTTCCTACTGGATGGAATTCGCCCCCGTGCTCGACGCGCCGCCGCTGACCTCCGACGCGACCTGCGACGTGGTCGTGATCGGCTCCGGCATCGCCGGCCTGTCGACCGCCTATGAGCTGGCCCGCTTCGGCCGCTCGGTGATCGTCATCGATCGCGGCAAGATCGGCTGGGGCATGACGGCGCGCACCACCGCCCACCTCGCCACCGAGCTCGACGATTTCTTTTCCGAGCTGATCCGCGTGCGCGGCGAAGACGATGCGCGGCTGTGGCACGACAGCCAGGTGACGGCGGTCAACCGGATCGAGGCGATCTGCCGCGACGAAGGCATCGATGCCGATTTCGCCCGCCTCGACGGTTATCTGTTCCCGGCCGAGGAAGCGCACCGCGCCGAGCTCGAGGAGGAATATCAGGCTTGCAAGGCGATCAACGTCAACGTCGAATGGGTCGACCGCGCGCCCGTCCCCGGCAAGGATACCGGGCCGGCGCTGCGCTTCCCCAACCAGGGCCGCTTCCATCCCACCAAATATCTCGCCGGCCTCGCCGGCGCGATCGTCGCCCGCGGCGGTCGGATCTACGCCGACACCGCCCATGCCTCCGACCAGGAAACCGACGACGGCGTCGAG
The DNA here is from genome assembly GCA_036388655.1 of Allosphingosinicella sp. GTDB lineage: Bacteria > Pseudomonadota > Alphaproteobacteria > Sphingomonadales > Sphingomonadaceae > Allosphingosinicella. Next base: position 11,386 of record DASVRK010000011.1, read on the forward strand.
ATCACCACCGAAGCCGGGACCGTCATCCGCGCCTCGGCGGCGGTGTTCTGCACCAACTCGCCGACCAACGACAAAGTCGCCATCCACGCCAAGCAGACGCCGGACCGCACCTATGTGGTGGCGGGGCGCGTGCCGAAGGGCTCGGTACCCGACGCGCTCGTCTGGGACACGTACGAAGCCTATCACTATGTCCGCATCCAGCCGCTGAGCGAAACCGAGGATCTGATCATCGTCGGCGGCGGCGACCACCGCACCGGCGAGGCGGACGACATGGACAAGCGCCTCGACGATCTCGAAAGCTGGACCCGCGAACATTATCCGAGCTTCACCCGCGCCGATTATCGCTGGTCGGGCCAGGTGCTCGAGCCGATGGACTTCATGCCCTTCTCCGGCCGCAACCCGGGCAACAAGAACATCTACATCCACACCGGCGATTCCGGCCAGGGCATCACCAACGGCGTCGCCGGCAGCCTCACCATCATGCCGCTCATCATCGGCGAGGACAGCCGCTACGCGCCGGTGCTCGATCCGGGCCGCAAGTCGTTCACCTCGACCTCCTCGATCGGCGAGTTCGTCCGCGAGCAGGCCGGCTCCGCCAAGAATTACATGGAGCATATCACCGGCGGCGAGATCGCTTCGGCCGACGAGCTCGCGCCGGGCGAGGGCGGGCTGATGCGCAAGGGGCTGCACAAGATCGCCGTCTATCGCGGCGAGGACGGTTCGGTCACCCAGCGCTCGGCCGTCTGCACCCATCTCGGGTGCATCGTCCACTGGAACAATTTCGAGAAATGCTGGGATTGCCCGTGCCACGGCTCGCAATTCGCGCCCGACGGGCAGGTGCTCAACGGCCCGGCGGCAAAGCCCCTTGCGGAGGTGGAAGAGTAGCTTCCTCGCCGCGCTTCATCCGGAACAGCACGCGGTCCTCATGGGTGAAGCCGCGCGTCCACAGCACCGCCCCGAAGGTGACGAGGATGACCGGAATCCCGACCACCAGCTCGACGAATTCGAGCGAGCGCGGGAGCAAGGTGAAGCCGTAGCCGACCACCGTCGCCGCCGCCGCCGCCCAGATCAGCGGCCAGCGCCAGCCCTGCACCGGCGCGCCGAGGATGCGGCAGAGCAGCCGGGCCTTGAGCACCGACGACATGCCGAGCGCCAGCATCAGCGCGATCGCCGGCCCCGCCGCCTGGAAGGTCGCCGGCCAGCCGAGCGCGCGCATGCCGAGAATGAGCGCGACCGACAGCCCGGCCTGCACCGCTATCGAGAAGACCGAGATCATCAGATTGCGGTGCCGCGCGACATAGACCAATGCCGATTCCGAGACCGCGGCGGTGGCGGCGACCACTTCGGCGGCGAGCAGGAAGGCCAGCGCGCCGGTGCCGCCGATGAAGGCGGCGCCGACCAGGCCCATCACGGCTTCGGCGGGGATGCCGAGCGCCAGCGCGATCGCAGCCTGGGCGGCGATGATCCAGAAGCCGACCTGCCGCACCTGCCGCGCCACTGCGGCCTTGTCGCCTTCGGCCAGCTTGTGGGTGATGACCGGAGACAGGATCGGGTCGAAGCTGGTCTTCAGCTTCTGGGGCAATGACGCCACTTGCTGCGCGACATAATAGACGCCGACCACGGCCGGCGAGAAGAACAGGCCGAGGATGGCGATGTCGATCCGGCGCGACGCCCATTCGATCGCGTCGGCCGCGGCCAGCGGCGTGTTGCGCCGCGCCAGCGCCCACAAGGTCACCGGGTCGGGCCGCCAGCCAGTCGGCGCGCCATAGGTCCGGAACAAGGGCCACAAAGCGGCGATAAACGCCGCCAGCATCGACAGCACATAAGCGATGATGAGGCCGTCGCGGGACGAGAGGTAGGAGAGCAGGAACGCCGCGATGCTGATCGTCCACGGCTCGACGATCGCCCGCGACGTCACCGAGGCGCGGACATTGTGGCGATAGGCGAGCGCGGCCAAGGCCACGTCGGCGCCGGCGATGGCGAACACGATCAGCGGCAGCAGCCATTCGAGCCCGACGATCGGGCTGTTCGGGAACATCGCCTGCGGGAAGATGGCCAGCAGGATGGTCGCGACCGCCGAGGCGAGGAAGGCGACCAGCATCGCGTCCCAGACGATGCAGACATGCGGCTTGTCGGTCGACGAAAGCTGCTGCGCGAGCCCCCGCTTCAACCCCAGGGTCGCGATCTGGGCCGCGAACTCGACGATCAATATCGCATAAGCGAACCGCCCGAGCGCCTCGGCGCCATAGATGCGGCCCGCGATGAACAGGAAGGGCAGCCGCGCCGCCAGCCGCAGCAGGAATCCGAAGAAATTGGTCCGCCCGCCCCTGGCGAGCGCCGCGATGTCGTCGCCCGCCGGTGCGGGCTGGGTCAATGCGCCGCGCCCCAGTTCGGGCCGGTGCCGACGTCGACGCCGAGCGGGACCGAGAGCGTCACCGCCGGCTCGGCGGCCCGCTCCATCACGCGGCGGATCACCGCGCCGGCGCGCTCGACGTCCGCCTCGGGCACTTCGAACACCAGTTCGTCATGGACCTGCATCAGCATCCGGGTGGAGCCAAGCCCCTCCGCCTCCAGCGCTGGGCACATGCGGACCATGGCGCGCTTGATGATGTCGGCGCTGGTGCCCTGGATCGGCGCGTTGACCGCGGCCCGCTCCGCCCCCTGCCGCTCGTGCTGGACCTTGCTCTTGAGGCCGGGGAAGTGGGTCTTGCGGCCGAACAAGGTGGTGGTGAAGCCGGTCTCGCGCGCGCCGGTGAGGGTCTCGTGGATGTAGTCGCGGATGCCGGGGAAGCGGTCGAAATAGCGGTCGATGATCGCCTGCGCCTCGTCCGCGGTGACGCCAAGCCGTCCCGCGAGGCCCCAGCGCGAGATACCGTAGAGGATCGCGAAATTGATCGTCTTGGCGCTCGCCCTTGTATCGCGATTGGCCTCCCCGAATAGCTCCTGCGCGGTCATGTTGTGGATGTCGGCGCCGGCCGCGAAGGCGTCGCGGAGCTGCGGCACGTCGGCCATGTGGGCGGCCAGCCGAAGCTCGATCTGGCTATAGTCCGCGGCCAGCACGACATGGCCGGGCTCGGCCACGAAGGCGTCGCGGATGCGGCGGCCGATCTCGGTTCGGATCGGGATATTCTGCAGGTTCGGGTCGGTCGAGGACAGCCGCCCGGTCTGCGCGCCCGACAGGCTGTAGCTGGTATGGACGCGCCCGGTCTCCTTGTTGATCTGCTGCTGGAGCGCGTCCGTATAGGTCGACTTCAATTTGGTGAGCTGCCGCCATTCGAGCACCAGCCGCGCGATCGGCACGCCTTCGCGCGACAGCCGCTCGAGCTCGTTGACGTCGGTGGACCAGGTCCCGGATTTACCTTTTCGGCCGCCCTTCAGCTGCATCTGGTTGAACAGGACGTCGCCCAGCTGCTGCGGGCTGCCGATGGTGAACTTGCACCCCGCCTCGCCGCAGATCCGCTCTTCCAGCTCCAATATCTGCTGGTTGAACTCGGTCGACAGCTTGTGGAGCTCGTCGCGGTCGACCTTGACGCCTTCGCGCTCCATCCGCGCCACCACCGGTACCAGCGGCCGGTCGACCATCTCGTAGATGCGCGTCACCCGCTCGTGCGGCAGCCGCGTCTTGAACCGCTTCCACAGCCGCAGCGTGACGTCAGCATCCTCGGCCGCATATTCGGTCGCCCGGCCGAGCGGCACCTGGCTGAACTTGATCTGCTTCTGCCCGGTCCCGCACAATTCCTTATAGGTCAGGCACTGATGGTCGAGATGCCGGGCGGCGAGGTCGTCCATGGCGTGGCTGGTGAGCCCGCCCGCATCGAGGTTGAAGCTCATCACCAGGCTGTCGTCGATCGGCGCGACCTTGATCCCGCGCCGGTCGAACACGATCCAGTCGAACTTGAAATTGTGGCCGACCTTCAGGACCGCCGGATCCTCGAGCATGGGCTTGAGCTTCGACAGCGCCAGCTCGGCCGGCACCTGCTCGGGCCGCTCCGACAGCAAATCGTGGCCGCCATGTTCGAGCGGTATGTAGCAGGCCTTGCCGCATTCGGTGGCGAGGCTGACGCCGACCAGCTTGGCGGTCACGCAATCATAGCCGTCGGTCTCGCTATCGACCGCGACCAGTCCGTTCGCGCTCGCTTCCGCGATCCAGCGGTCGAGCGCCGCCGCGTCCGTCACCGTCTCATAGGCGGAGCGATCGATCTTCGGCTCCGGCCGCACCTCTCGTTGCACCGGCGCCGCCGAGGGCGAGTCCGACGGCGCCCGCACCTGCGAGGTGCCGTTCAATCGCGCCAGCAAAGATCGGAAGCCCTGATCCTCCAGGAACTCGCGCAGCGGCCCGTCCGGAATGCCCTTCATCTGGAGCGTGTCGAGCGGCTCGGGCAGCGGCGAATCGCACACCAGCCGCACCAGCTCGCGCGACATCCGCGCGGCCGCGGCATGTTCGGTAAGGTTCTGCTTCAGCTTGGGCTTGGCGATCTCGTCGACATGGGCGAGCAAAGTCTCGACGTCGCCATATTGCTTGATCAGCTGGGCCGCGGTCTTCGGCCCGACCCCCGGAACGCCCGGCACGTTGTCGACGCTGTCGCCCATCAGCGCCAGCACCTCGCCCAATTGCTCGGGCGGCACGCCGAATTTGTCGATCACATAGTCGCGGCCGATGCGGCGGTCGTTCATGGTGTCGAGCATGTCGAGGCCGGGCTCGATCAGCTGCATCAGGTCCTTGTCCGATGAGACGATGGTGACCTTCCACCCCTCCTTCAGCGCCGACTTCGAATAGCAGGCGATGATGTCGTCGGCCTCCAGCCCGTCCTCTTCGATGCAGGGCAGCGAGAAGGCGCGGGTGGCGTCGCGGATCAGCGGGAATTGCGGGACGAGGTCGGGGGGCGGCGGCGGCCGGTTGGCCTTGTATTCGCTATACATGTCGTTGCGGAAGGTCTTGGCCGAGGCATCGAAGATCACCGCCAGATGGGTCGGCCCGTCCTCCTTGTGGAGGCTTTCGGCCAGCTTCCAGAGCATCGTCGTATAGCCGTAGACCGCCCCGACATTGAGGCCGTGCCGGTTGGTGAGCGGCGGCAGCCGGTGATAGGCCCGGAAGATGTAGCTCGATCCGTCGACGAGGTAAAGATGGGGGGAGGACATTGCCGAGGGTCTAGCCTAGTCGCTCCCATATGGGGAAGCCGGAAGGTCATGCGAGGTTCAAGCGGCCGCGCTAGAAGCGCCGCCATGAACCGCAGAAATTTCATCGCCGCCTCGCTCGCTCTGGCCCTGCTCGGCTGCGCGCCGTCGGCGGGCGCCGCCGCCCCGCCGTTCCAGCCGAAGCGCTTCTCGGTGGTGGTAAGGGGCGCCGGCCCCGACGTCATCCTCGTCCCCGGCCTCACAGCGTCGCGCGACATCTGGAACGGCACCGTCGCCGCCGTCCCCGGCTATCGCTACCATCTCGTCCAGGTGAACGGCTTTGCCGGCACCGCCCCCGGCGCCAACGCTAGCGGCCCGGTGGTGGGGGCGCTCGCCGACGAGATCGCCGCCTATGCCAAAGCGCGCGGGCTGGCCGCGCCGGCCATTGTCGGCCATTCGATGGGCGGGACGCTGGCGATGATGGTCGCCGCGCGGCATCCCGGGGTGGTCGGCAAAGCGATGGTGGTCGACATGCTGCCGCAGCCGGCCGGCCTGCTCGGCTCCTCGGCCAGCGGCGTTCGCGGCCTTGCCGAGACCTTGCGCGGACTCACCGCCAGCCCCGGCGGGCGCGAGCTGGTCAGCTCGCTGATCGGCATGTTCGGCAATCCCCAGGCCGAGGCCACCCGCAGCGACCCCGATCTGGTCGCCCGCGTCACCCACGAGCTCGCCCTCACCGACCTCACCCCCGAGCTGCCGCGGATGAAGGCGCCGCTCACCGTGGTCTATGCGGTTCCCGACGCGGAAAGCCGCGCAATCGTCGAGAATGGCTACAAAGAGGCTTATGCCGCCAAGCGCGACGCCAGGCTCGTCCGAATCGACAATAGCGGGCACATGGTGATGTGCGACCGCCCCACCGCCTTCCACGCCGCACTGAGGGCGTTTCTGGCCAGGTGATCCTCCGCCCCGGCAGGAGCGATCACGGCATCAGCACGGTATCCACGGCCTCGGGCAGCAGCTC
>DASVRK010000012.1:0-9045 GCA_036388655.1 Allosphingosinicella sp.
CTCGGCCGTGCTCCTGCTCTACCTCCTCGGCTACGCCTTGTTCGCGGTGATGCTGCCGAGGCCGGCGCCGGAGCGGCCGACCGACGCCATCGTCGTCCTCACCGGCGGCGCCAAGCGGATCGAGCGCGGCATCGACCTCCTCAGCCGCGGCCGGGCCGATCGGATGCTGATGTCGGGCGTCGAGCGCACCGTCCGCCCGGTCGAGCTCGCCCTCCGCTACCAGGCCGACGAGCGATTGTTCGAATGCTGCATCGACCTCGGCCGGGAATCGGTCGACACCCGCTCCAATGCCGAAGAGGTGTCGCGCTGGGTCGAGCGGCGCAAGGTCAAGACGCTGCGGCTGGTGACCACCGACTGGCACATGCCGCGGGCCCGTTTCGAGCTGTCGCGCCAGCTCGGCGACGATGTCGTCATGATCTCCGACGCCGTGACGTCGAACCCGAGCTTCCGCACCCTTTTCACCGAATATAACAAATATCTCCTCCGGCAGGCGGCGGTGGTCGTCGGCATCTGATGAACCTGATCCGCTCAATGCTGTTCTCCTTGTTCTTCTATCCGGGGAGCGCCTTGTTCGTCGCGCTCGCCTTCCCCGCGGCCCTGCTCGGGCGCGAAGCGGTGATCCGGGTGACCTACGGCTGGGCGCGCTACCATCATTGGTGCGCCCGTCTGCTGCTGGGGATAAAGGTGCGGGTGGAGGGGACGGCGCCGCGGGGGGCGACGCTGGTGGCGGCCAAGCACCAGTCGATGTTCGAGACGATCGAGCTGCTGCGCTACCTCGACCGGCCGGCGGTGGTGCTGAAGCGGGAGCTGGCGGACCTGCCCGGATGGGGCTGGGTCGCGCAAACCTATGGCTGCATCCCGGTCGACCGCGACGGCGGCGCGGCGGCGCTCCGCCGGATGATGAAGGCGGCCAAGACCGCAATCGCCGAGGGGCGGCCGATCCTGATCTTCCCAGAGGGTACGCGGGTGGCGGTGGGCGAGCAGCCGCCGCTGCAATCGGGCTTTGCCGGCCTCTATCGCGCGCTCGGCCTCACCGTGGTGCCGCTGGCGGTCGACAGCGGCCGGCTGTGGCCGCGGCGCAGCTTCGTCAAGCGGCCGGGCGTCGTCACCTTCCGCTTCGGCGAAAGCTTGGCCCCGGGCCGGCCGCGGGGTGAAGTTGAGGCCGCCGTCCACAAGGCGATCAACGCGCTCGAAGCCTAGCACCAGTCGATCGTGCGGCCGTGCGGCTGGCAATGTGCCAGCAGCCGATCGCCGCCGCCGGGATAGGTGGCGAGACGGAGGGTGGTGCCATGATCGCCCGGATCCTTCTCGAAGCGCAGCCAGGCGAGCGGGGCGTCGGCGCGGGCGGCCGCCCCGGCCTCGGCTATGCGGGCGGCGATCCGTCGCTGCGAGCTTTCGGGGAAATATTGATAGGCGACGGAATGCATCACCACCCGCGTCGCGCCCGGCAGCGGATCGGGCGGCAGCTCGGCTTCGAGCCAGTCGGCGGCGTCGGCAGCGTCGACGGGCGGCGGATCGGCGGCGGCGATGGCGAGCGCGGTTTCGAGCTGGGCCAGCCGCTGGCGCTGGTCGGGCCAGACGAAGGCGAGCAGGCGCTCGGCGTCGCGGCGGATGTCGAGCGGGCGCAGGTCAACCCCGCGGCGCGACTGGATACGCACGTCGGCGGGTGGCGGCGACGCGCCGCTCCACTCGGGCTGGAGGTGGAGGGGTGACGACATGTCGCCGGCGGCGGCGCTGCCGAGCGTGTAGCGATAGCGATCGGGAATGAGGTTGAGCCCCGCACTGGCGCCAAGCTCGAGCAGGCGGATCGGCAGCGGCCATGTCGCGGCGACGACCAGCAGCCCGCTCATCAGGGCGGCGGCGCGGCCGACCTCGTTGGTTTGGGGCGGGTGGTCGAGCCAGGCGAGCAGCGCCGGCCCTTCATCCTCCAGCGTGCGGCGAATGGCTGCCCACAGCGTCTCGTCGTCCGGCGTGGGGTTCGGCGGATAGCAACGCGCGAGCGGGGCACCGCTTCGGACCAGGGCATGAAGGCCGCCGCAGAAGCGCAGCGGCAGTCCGTCGGCCCAGCCGTCCGGGTTGCCGGGCCAGTCGAGGGTGCGGCGGCCCACTTCGGTGCTGCGGTCGAGCCGTTCGCCCAGCAAGGTGCACAATTTGGCGGTGAAGGGTGAGCCCATCGTCGCGCACCAGCCGGCCTGGGTGGCGAAGGCGGCGCGAACCGTGGCCTCGCCGCCTTCAGTCGCGGAGCCGGGCACCGGCCTTGGTCGCGGCGGCGACGATCCGGGCGGAGATCGCCTTCAATTCCTCGTCGGTGAAGCTCTTCTCGCCCGGCTGGAGCGTGACTTCGACGGCGAGCGACTTCTGCCCTTCGGGAACGCCCGGCCCCGTGAACATGTCGAACAGGCCGACGCCGACGATCGCCGCCTTGTCGGCGCCGCGCACCGCCCGAAGCAGGGCCTCGGCGGGCGTTTCGGCATCGACCAGGAAGGCGAAGTCGCGCTTCACCGCCTGCAGCGGAGGCGGCGCATAGGCAGAGCGCCGGTGGCCGGCGTCGCGCCGCTGCGGGATCAGGTCGAGGAAGATTTCGGCGACCACCACTGGTCCGTCGAGGCCGAACGCCTTCAGCGTCGAAGGGTGGAGCTCGCCGAATTCTGCGAGCGCGGTCTTGGGGCCGAGGCAGAGCCGGCCGGAGCGGCCCGGATGGTGGACAAGCGAGGCGTCGCCCAGCACTTGCAAATTGTCGACCGGAGCCCCGGCGGCGGCGAGGATCGCCAGCGCCTCGGCCTTGGCGTCATAGGCGTCGAAGCCTTGCGCCTTGCCGGTGCGCCAGTGGCGCGGGCCGCGCTCGCCGGCAAGCACGAGGCCGAGCGCGGCGCGCTCGCCGTCGGCGAGGTAACGGCGGCCGATCTCGAACAGCCGCACGCCGGCGGCGCCGCGGTCGATGTTGCGGCGCGCGGCGGCGAGCAGGCCGGGGAGGAGCGACGGGCGCATCGCCTTCATCTCCTCGCTGATCGGATTGTCGAGCATCCAGGCGCTGCCGCCGAACGGCGCCGCCTCGGCCTCGGCGACGAAGCTCCAGGTGACCGCCTCATGGAGCCCGCGCGCGGCGGCGGCCCGGCGGGCGCGGCGCTCGATCAGCTGCTCGGGCGTAGCGGTCGGCCTCGCCACGCCGGGCGCGCGCTCGAGCGGGGTCGAAGGGACTTTGTCCATGCCTTCGATGCGGATCACTTCTTCGACGATGTCGGCCGCGCCGATGACGTCACGGCGCCATGACGGCACGGTGATTTCCCAGGTTTCTTCAACGGTTACCCCGAAGCCGAGCCGCTCCAGCGCCGCCTGCTGCCGATCCTCCGGCACCGCGAGTCCGCCGAGCTCCGCGCATCGGTTGGGGGAATAGCCGATGATCCGCGCCTCGATCGGCGGCGTGCCCGCGCGGACCGGCTCGGAGGGCTCGCCGCCGGCAAGCTCGATCGTGAAGGCGGTGGCGAGCTGAAGGCCGGTTTCGACGAAAGCCGGATCGACGCCGCGCTCGAAACGGGTGCGGGCGTCGGAGGTGAGGCCGAGCTTCTGGCCGGTGCGGGCGATATGCTCGGGATCGAAATAGGCGCATTCGATCAAAATGTCGGTGGTGGCTTCGGTGACGCCCGATTCCTCGCCGCCCATGATGCCGCCGATATCGTGGACATGGGCCTCGTCGGCGATCACCGTCATCGTCTCGTCGAGCGCATAGGTCTTGCCGTTGAGCGCCAGCACCTGCTCGCCGGGGCGAGCGCGGCGGGCGGAGATCGCGCCTTCGAGTTTCGAAAGATCGTAGACGTGGAGCGGCCGCCCGTAGCTCAGCATGATGTAGTTGGTCATGTCGACGAGGGCGCTGATCGGGCGCTGGCCGACCGCCTTCAGCCTTTGCTGCAGCCAGGCCGGCGAAGCGCCGTTCTTCACGCCGCGGACCACGCGCCCGTAGAAAGCGGGGCAGCCCTGCGGATCATCGGTGCGGATCTCGATCGGGCAGGGGAAGCGGCCGGGGACCTCCGCCACCGCGATCGGCTTCAGCGTGCCGAGGCCGGCTGCGGCGAGGTCGCGGGCGATGCCGTGGACGCCCATCGCATCCTGACGGTTCGGCGTGATCGCGACGTCGATGACCGGGTCGTCGAGGCCCGCCCATTGCGGGTAGCTGGCGCCGATCGGAGCGTCGTCGGGAAGCGCAATGATGCCGTCATGCTCGTCGCCGAGCTCGAGCTCGCGCACCGAGCACATCATCCCCCGGCTTTCGACGCCGCGGATCGAGGCAATCTTCAAGGTGAGGTCGCTGCCCGGGACGTAGGCGCCCGGCGCTCCGAACACGCCGAGCATGCCGGCGCGGGCGTTGGGCGCGCCGCAGACGACCTGCACCGGCTCGCCGGCGCCGGTGTCGACGGTGAGCACCTGCAGCTTGTCGGCCTGCGGGTGCCGCTCGGCGGTCAGCACCTTGGCGATGGTGAAGGGCGCGAGCTTCTCGGCCGGGTTCTCCACGCCCTCGACCTCGAGGCCGACGCCGGTCAGCGCCTCCACGATCTCGTCGAGCGCGGCGGAGGTGTCGAGATGCTCCTTCAGCCAGGAAAGGGTGAATTTCATTTCAGCGTCCGTTCGTGTCGAGCGAAGTCGAGACATCCCGCCGAGCGAAGCCGAGGCGGCAAGTCGGCGACAGTCTCGCCTCCGCTCGACAGGGCCCCTCGACTGCGCTCGGGGCGAACGGGGCAAGGCGCAGCATCAGGGGCGACCGGCTCATGCCCCGACTCCTCCGCTGAGCGTCGGCACGTCGAGCGCGGAGAAGCCGTAATGCTTCAGCCACCGGAGATCGCCGTCGAAGAAGGCGCGCAAATCGTCCATGCCATATTTGAGCATCGCCAAGCGATCGATGCCGCAGCCGAAGGCGAAGCCCTGCCATTCGTCCGGATCGAGCCCGCAATTGGCGAGCACGCGCGGGTGGACCATGCCGGAGCCGAGCAGCTCCATCCAGCCTTCCGTGCCGCCGAGGACGCGGCGGCCCTTCACCATCGTGTAGCCGACATCAACTTCGGCCGAGGGCTCGGTGAAGGGGAAATAGCTCGGCCGCATCCTCAGCACGATGTCGTCGCGTTCGAAAAACGCCTTGAGGAACGTCTCCAGCGTCCATTTGAGGTGGCCGAGATGGATGCCCTTATCGATCACCAGCCCCTCGACCTGGTGGAACATCGGCGTGTGGGTGGCGTCGCTGTCGGAACGGTAGGTGCGGCCGGGGGCGATGATGCGGATCGGCGGCGGCTGGCTCTGCATGGCGCGGACCTGCACCGGCGAGGTGTGAGTGCGCAGCAGCATCCGGTGCCCGGCGCCGTCGCTTCGGTCGAAATAGAAAGTGTCGTGCATCGCCCGCGCGGGGTGGCTCTCCGGGATGTTGAGCGCGGTGAAATTGTGCCAGTCGTCCTCGATCTCGGGGCCGGTCGCGACCGAGAAGCCGAGGTCGGCGAAGATTTCGGCGAGCTCGTCCATCACCTGGCTGACCGGATGGACGCTGCCTTGCAGCCCCGGCGGCACCGGCAAGGTCATGTCGAGCATCTCGGTGGCCAGCCGGCGATCGAGCTCGGCCGCCTCCAGCGCCGCCTTGCGCGACGCTATGGCGTCAGCCACGCGCTCTCGAAGCGCGTGGATGCGCGGGCCCCCCTGCTGCCGCTGCTCGGGGCTCATCCCGCCCAGCGTCTTCAAGAGCTGCGTGACCACGCCTTGCTTGCCCAGCGCCGCCACCCGCTCCGCCTCCAGCGCCGGCAGGTCGGTGGCCGCGTCGATTCGGCCCAGCAGCTCGCGGCTCATAAGTTCGAGATCGGACATGGCCGGCGCTCTAGACGACATACGCGGGCGAATGGAACCCTCGCCGGGGGCGCCAAAGCTGACGAAGTTGGGGCGTTGGCAGGCGATTCGCGTCAGCTTTGTCAGTTTTGGCGGGCCGCGCCGGTCCTCGCCCGGGGTGGAGAGGAGGGGATGCGGTTCGCCCATCGCGCCAGCCAAGCATGCGAAATCCTATTTTGGAAGCGTCGGGACCGGGGCTGAGCAGGCGGCTCAGGCCATTGCTGAGACGAGGCCGAGATGTTCCACGAAGGGATCGAAGTCTCGATCCTGGAAGAGGAGCGGCGTCGAATGCAGAATGCAATAGGTGGCGATGAGCGCATCGATGGTCTTGCGGACCGTGATGCCGCGGGCGCGCAGGAGCCGGTAATTGGCCGCGGCCTGCAACGCCACCTCGCGTCCTCCGGTTCGAACGAAGACCGGCAACGAGAGGAGGCGAAGAGCGTCAGCAAACTCGGAGTCGCGATCGAACCCCTGCAGCACCTCGACGAGGATGAGATCGGCAACGGCCACCGCTTGTCGGCCGAGCAGGCCGTTGAGAACGTCCGTGTGCGGCGAAAGCGTCCCCCGAAAAAAGTCGATCCACACTCCGGAATCGACCAGGATCATTAGTCGAGCCGCATCGTCTCAAGGTCACCTTGCCAGTGAAGCTTGCCGCGCCAGTTCCTGAGTTCGCCCTGTCGCCCCAACTGGACGAGGCCGCGCAGGGCGATCTCTACCGCCTCGCGCTTGGTCCTGACGCCGGTGAGCTTCATCGCTTCGGCCAGCAAAGCGTCGTCAATGTCGATGTTGGTCCGCATGTGTATAATTTAGCCTAATCGTACACATCGGTCAATCTTCACCCCCCGAACGGGTAAGGCGAGATCGTCTTTTGCATCTCGTTGACCATCAAGGTCCGCCCGGCGGGCGCGGCGGCGCGTTGGGGGCAGCGGATGCGGGGGCAGATGGTGCAGGCGGGGCCGATCGGGGTGACATAGGGCTCAGCCAAATCGAGGCCGTCGGCATAGACGAGCTTGGGCGCGAACTTGACGTCGCAGCCGAGGCCGATGGCGAGCTGGCTGCTCTCGCGCGGGTCGAGCCGGACGGCGCGCTCGACCGCGCGGCTGACGGTGAAGAAGCGCTGGCCGTCGGGCGTCTCGACGATCTGGGTGATGACTCGTTCGGGCGTGCGGAAGGCGGCGTGGAGGTTCCAGCGCGGGCAGGTGCCGCCGAAGCGCGAGAAGGGGAAGCTCTCGCCGGCGAAGCGCTTGGAGATGTTGCCGGCGGCGTCAACGCGCAGCATGAAGAAGGGAATGCCGCGCGCGCCGGCGCGGCCGAGCGTGGTCAGGCGGTGGGCGACCTGCTCGGCGCTGGCGCCGAACTCCGCGCACAGCCGGTCGATATCGTAGCGGTGGCGCTCGGCCGCGCCGAGGAAGGCCGCATAAGGCATCAGGATCGCGCCGGCGGCATAATTGGCGAACGACATGTGGAGCAGGCGCCGGGTCGGCATGTCGGGCGGAGCCGCGCTCTCCAGCATCCGCGCGAGCAGCGGGCGGAACTCGAACAAGGCGACCTGATAGGCGACCGCGAAGGCGCGGCTTTCCGGGCGCAGCAGCTCGGACAGCATCAGCCGCCGGCGGTGATAGTCGTAATGCTGGCTGGTGCCGTCGAGCAATTCGGGCGGCACCACCCGCGCTTCGACGCCGAAGCCTTCCTTGAGGCGCCGGGCGAGCGCGGCGAAGATGCCTGGCCGGTCGCCGAGCGCGCCGGCGAGCGTCTCGGCGGCTTCCTCGATATAGCCGAAATAATTGCGCTGGGCCTGGATATAGTCGCGCACCCAGGTTTCGGGCGTGACGTGCGAAGTCTCGCCGTCGGGCGCCGCGCCGGGCGGCGCGTTCCGGCGCTCGACTAGCGCAGTGTAAAGGCGGGAGATGGCGTCGGCGACCGAAGGCGCGTTGTCGGCAACCTCGAGCAATTCGTAGCGTGGGATACCGAGATCGCCGAACATCGGGTCGGCGAAGATCTCGGCGAGGTCCTCCGTGCCGGTGCCCTCCCCTTCGGCGGTGAAGCTTTTGAGGTCGACCTCATAGGCCTGGGCGAGGCGGAGCAGCACCTGCGCCGTCACCGGCCGCTGGTTGCGCTCGAGATGGTTGAGGTAGCTGGGCGACATGCCCAGTTCGCCCGCCATCGCGCTCTGGCTGACGCCGAGCTCGCGCCTGAGGCGGCGCAGGCGCCCGCCCAGATAGAGTTTACGATCGGCAGCCACGGCTGTTATATTGTCAAGAATTTACAAGTGTCGCAAGTCGCGCTGTGACAAAGCGACCCTTTTCGATGCCACCGCCGCGGCCGATTTGAGGTTCAATCACCCGGAACTAGCGAAACAGGGTGATTCTCAGATGAGTGATTTCAGCAGCGTCGTTCCGGCCCCCGCGGACCGCTTCCAGGGCATCAGCCGCCCCTATGACGTAGCCGAGGTGGAGCGGCTCCGCGGAAGCGTGCCGATTGAGCATACGCTCGCCAAACGCGGCGCCAACCGGCTGTGGGAGCTCCTGAAGAGCGAGGATTATGTCCATGCACTCGGCGCGCTGTCGGGCAACCAGGCGATGCAGATGGTCCGCGCGGGCCTGAAGGCGATCTATCTTTCCGGGTGGCAGGTGGCGGCGGACGCCAACACGGCGGGCGCCATGTATCCGGACCAGTCGCTCTACCCGGCCAATGCCGGACCGGAATTGTGCCGGCGAATCAACAAGACGCTGCAGCGCGCCGACCAGATCGAGCATGCCGAGGGCGGCGCGCAGCGCGACTGGTTCGTGCCGATCGTGGCCGATGCCGAGGCGGGGTTCGGCGGCCCGCTCAACTGCTTCGAGATCATGAAGGCCTATATCGAGGCGGGCGCGGCCGGCGTTCATTTCGAGGACCAGCTCGCGTCCGAGAAGAAGTGCGGCCATCTCGGCGGCAAGGTGCTGATCCCGACCCAGGCGCATATCCGCAACCTCGACGCGGCGCGACTGGCGGCCGACGTGTGCGGCGTGCCGACCGTTCTCGTTGCTCGCACGGACGCCGAGAGCGCCAAGCTCATCACCTGCGACGTCGACGGGCGCGACCATGAATTCCTCACCGGCGAGCGCACGCCCGAGGGCTTCTTCCGCCTGAGGGAGGGGACGGGCGTCGACCATTGCATCAGGCGAGGCCTCGCCTACGCGCCTCACGCGG
>DASVRK010000013.1:0-5185 GCA_036388655.1 Allosphingosinicella sp.
CCGCTCGCGACGGTGAACCAGCTGGCCGCGGCGGTGTCGGCCCGCGACCCGTTCCGTCTCGCCGGGCTTGCCCCGCTGGTGACGGTGAGCGGCTCGCTGATCATCGCGCTTGCCTTGGCGGAGGGCGCAATGAGCCTGGAGGACGGCTGGGCGGCCGCGACGCTCGACGAAGCCTGGCAGGCCGAACAATGGGGCGAGGATGCCGAAGCCTCCGCCGCGCTCGACGCGAGGCGCAAGGATTTCGGCGCCGCCGCCCGCCTGCTCGATCTGCTCAGGGAGCCTTAGCCGCGTCGCTCCTCAGCCGATCAGGCTGCGGACGAAGTCGTGAAGCCCCGTCCGGCGCGACGCCTTCAGCCGCTCGGCCTCCAGGATCGAGTGGACCTTGCCGAGGCAGATATCGGCATCCTCGTTGATCAGCACATAATCATATTCGGCCCAGTGGCTGATCTCGGACGCCGCGCGCTCCATGCGCCCCCGGATGACCTCGTCGCTATCGGTGCCGCGGGTGCGCAGCCGCCGTTCGAGCTCGGCCATTGACGGCGGCAGGATGAAGACCCGGACGATGTCGGGGTCTACCTGCTTAAGCTGCTGGGTGCCTTGCCAGTCGATGTCGAGCAGCACGTCGCAGCCATTCTGGATCGACTGGCTGACCTCCGACAGCAAGGTGCCGTAGCGCCGGCCGAATACCAAAGCCCATTCGAGGAACGCGCCGCTCGCCACCATCCGGTCGAACTCGGCGTCGGTGATGAAATGATAGTCGCGGCCATCGACTTCGCCTTCCCGGATCGGGCGCGTGGTGGCGGAGACGGAGAGCGAGATGCCGTCGTCCCGCGCGAGCAGCATCCGGGCAATGGTCGATTTGCCCGCGCCGCTCGGGCTCGACAGCACGAACAGCAGCCCGCGTCGCTTGACCTGACTTCTCGTCCCCATGGCCGCTACTGGCGCGGGCGGCGCCGATGCGTCAAGAGTGGAAGGCGGGAGAGGGCATGGAGAAGTTCGTCGCGCTCCTCAGGGGCATCAACGTCGGCGGCCGCAACCGGATCGGCATGGCCGATCTGCGCGCGCTTTGCGGCGGGCTCGGCTGGGGCGAGGTGGAGACCTATATCCAGAGCGGCAACGTCGTCTTCATGGCCGAGGCCGCGCCCGCCGAGCTCGAGGCGGCGCTGGAGGCGGCGATCCAGCAACGGTTCGCCATGACGATTCCCGTCATCGTGCGCTCCGCCTCAGGCTGGCCCGCTTACGTGGCCGGCAACCCCTTTCCCGAAGCGGCGGCGGCGGAGCCGAACCGGCTGATGCTGATGCTGTCGAAAGGGCCTCCGCAACCTGATGCCGCCGCCGCTCTCCAGGAGCGGGCACGCGACGGGGAGCGGGTCGCGGCGGCGGGCGATGCGCTATGGGTGCATTTTACCTCGGGCTCCGGCACGTCGCGATTGTCGCCGGCGCTGTTCGACCGGCTGGTCGGATCGCCGGTGACCGCGCGCAACTACCGGACCGCGGTCAAGCTTCAGGAGCTGCTGGCCGGATGAGCGGGATCGCAAAGCGTCACTGGCTGATCGCCTTGGCCATCGTCGCCCTGGCGGCGGCGATCCTGCTCGCCGCGGGCCGCCCGCCGATCTGCACCTGCGGCCGCATCGACCTGTGGGCCGGCGCGGTGCAGAGCGCCGACAACAGCCAGCACCTGGCCGACTGGTACACGCCCAGCCACATCATCCACGGCTTCCTTTTCTACGGCCTCGGCTGGCTCTTTCTCCGCCGGAACCCGATCGGCGAGCGCTTCATCGGCGCCGTCGCGATCGAAGCCGCCTGGGAGTTGCTGGAGAACAGCCAGATGATCATCGACCGCTACCGCGAGGCGACCTTCGCGCTCGGCTATAATGGCGACAGCGTGATCAACTCGGTCGCCGACATCGGCTGGATGGCGCTCGGCTTCCTTCTCGCCCGCCGGCTGCCGGTCGCCGCCACCATCGCCCTCGCCATCGGCTTCGAGCTGCTCACGCTGTGGACCATCCGCGACAATCTGACGCTCAACGTCCTGATGCTGCTCGCGCCCGTGGATGCGATCCGGGAATGGCAGGCCGCCTGAGGGCCTCAGGCGCCGCCAATTCCCTCGGTCACCTTGCCGGTGCCGTCGCACACCGGGCAGGGCGCGTCGTCATGCTCGCCGGTGCCGTTGCAGTGGCGGCACAGATTCTCGCCGGTGCCGGGCGTGCCCGGGGGCGCCTCGTCCCCGGGCGCGGTGCCGTCCGCGGCCCCGCTCATCGCTGGAGCTGCTGGGCCGCGGCTAGGTGCCGCTCGACGATCGGCGTCGCCGTCCGGGCGGTCGACTGGAGCGCGGCCGTATCGCCGTCATTGGCATAATTGCGGTGCAGCTCCAGCGCCATCTTATGCGCCTGCGTCTGTTGGCTCATGTAGAGCTGGTCGAAGCCTTCGCCGTTGGCGCCCTGGAGCTGGGCGATCATTTCGGCGTGCATCGGCATCAATTGCGGCGGCGGCGGGTTCGCGCCCGCGCCCTTGGCGGCGGTCATCAGTTGCTTGCTGGTCATCGTATGATGCTCGATCATCATCTGAGCGAACTTGCGCACCGCCGGGTTCTGGCTGCGCTGCACGGCGATCTGGGAGGATTGGATCTCGTAAAGATCGCCCGACGCGGCCATGCGCATATAGCCGGCCCGGTCCTTGGGCGTCATGTCGGCCGATCCGCCCGATGGCGGCGGCGGCGCCATGGCGCCGGCACTGCCCGCGAAGGTGGTCAGCAGGGCGGCGGCCGCCGCGGTGAGAAGATATTTCGCCATTGTGGGTTTTCCTTTCAATTTTGCTTGGGTCAACGGACAGGCCAGCGTCGGGCCATGTCGAGATGGTGGCGGATGATCGGCACCGCGCTGCCCGCGACGGCGCGCAGCGAGGCGGCATCGCCGCCGCGGGCGTAATTGTCGTGCAGCGCCAGCGCCATCTCGTGCGCCTGCACCTGGATACGGGCGTAGCGGTCGTCGAAATCTCGGCCGTCGCCGGCCTGGAGGCGGGCGAGCATGTCGGCATGGATCGGCAGCAGCCGCGGCCGCATCGGCCGCACCCCGGCGGCGTTGGCGGCCGCCATCAGTTGTTGCGACATCATCCGGTGGTCGCGGAGGATCATCTGCGAGAATTGCCGGACCGCGGAGTGCCGCCCCCGGTCGAGCGCCATTTGCGCGGATTCGATCTCGAACAGGTCGCTGGAAGCGGCCATCTCCGTATAGCCGATCCGGTCGAGCGGCATCGCGGGCATCGGCGCGGCGTCATATCCGCCGCCCGGCGGCGGGCCCTGGTCATAGCCGCCCGGCGGCGGTCCTTCGTCATAGCCGCCCGGCGGCGGCCCCTGGTCGTATTCGCCGGCCCCGTAGCCGCGGTCATATCCGTAGTCCGTCGCGCACCCGGCCAGCAGGGCGGCCGAGGCCGCCGCGGCCGATAGCAAAACATGTCTCATCTGCGATCCTCCGAAACGCTTCAGAGGAAACCGGCGCCGGCGAGCGGGAGTTCCGCTAAAGCCGTTATCCTAACGTGGGTTAGCGAATTAGCCTGGGGTCCGGGCGAGCGGCAGCGTCAGGCAATGGATGCCGCCCCCGCAGCGCACGAACTGGTCGATCTCGACCGGAAGCACCCGGTAGCCGAGCCGCTCGAGCTGTCCGTTCAGCCGGTGATTGTCGGCCGACGAAAGCACCCGGCCATCGCCGAGGCTGAGGATGTTGCCGCCCAGCCGCTGGACCTCGTCATAGCTCACCGGGACGAGATCGATGCCGAGCTCCTCGAGCTGGCCGAGGAAGGCCGGGTCGATCGCTTCGGTGCAGGCCACGGCGCGGTTGCGGTCGACGGTGGTGAAATGGGTGTCGAGGTGCAGGAAATGCGGGTCGAACCGGTAGCGTATCGCCCGCCACCCGCGCGCTTCGAACAGCCGCGCCAGCGCGCTCGCGCCGGCTTCGTCGGTGCGTTCGCCCGAATAGCCGATGACGACGACGCCGGGCCGCAGCACGCATAGGTCGCCGCCCTCGGCGCGGCCTTCGGGGAGCCGGCCGAGGATCGGCACGCCCCAGCTCTCCGCCGTCCGCCGCACATAAGCCGCTTCCGCCGCCCGGTGCGCCACCGCCGGGACCAGCTGGAGCAGGCCCCACGGAGTCATCAAGGCCGCGTCGCGGGTGAAGCTGAGGTCGGGCATGTCCTCCGACGGCGGCACGAAGTGGCAGCTTACCCCCTCGGCCTCGAGCGTTCGGGCGAGCGCCCGGTGCTGGGTCTCGGCCGCCACCGGGCAGCAGGCGAGGCCGTTGGCCAGCGCTTCGACCGCGACCGAATTGCAGGGCAGCACTTCGAGGTGGGGCGGCGCGGACAGCATGACGTCCGTCAGCCGGCCATATTCGGAGTCGACGCCCCAGCGGATGTCCGTTTCCGGGTGGGCGCGTGCAGGGCCGTGGGAGGCAGCCGGCGCGAAGTCGAACAGCATCGGATCTCTCTGGTTGCGCCGCTTACATCCGGCTGAGGCAAAGCCCGAACCCCGGACTACCGTTCCGGTTCCCGAACGAAGCGCGGTCCGTCGGGCCTAACGGATGGGGAGGTCGCTGCCGCGAAACCAGCCCCGGCCCTCACCGCCCCAGCATCGCCTCCGGGCGCACCACCCGATCGAAGGTGGCTTCGTCGACCAGCCCGAGTTCCAGTCCCGCCTCCTTGAGGGTCAGCCCCCTTTCGTGCGCATGCTTGGCGATCTTCGCCGCCGCGTCATAGCCGATCTCGGGCGCAAGCGCGGTCACCAGCATAAGGCTGCGCTCGACCAGTTCGGCGATGCGCCTGGCGTTGGGCTGGAGTCCATCGACACAGCGCCGAGTGAAACTGGCCATGCCGATGCTCAGCAGGTCGATCGAGCGGAGCAGCGCGGCACCGATCAAGGGCTTGAAGACGTTGAGTTCGAGGTGCCCCTGCATGCCGCCGACGGTGACGCTCACGTGGTTGCCGATCACCTGCGCGGCGACCATGGTCAGCATCTCGGCCTGGGTCGGGTTGACCTTGCCGGGCATGATCGAAGAGCCGGGCTCATTCTCGGGCAGCGAGATCTCGCCCAGTCCCGAGCGCGGCCCCGAGCCCATCAGCCGGACATCGTTGGCGATCTTGAACAGCCCCGCCGCAAGGCTCGCGAGCGCCCCTTGCGTGAACACGAGGGCATCGT
>DASVRK010000014.1:0-5805 GCA_036388655.1 Allosphingosinicella sp.
CGACACGATGACCGGCGGCGACGGCAACGACACCTATATCGTCGACAATATCCGCGACGTGGCGATCGAGACCAATGCCGACCGCGCCACCGGCGGCATCGACACCGTCAAGAGCAGCGTCAGCTTCACGCTGGGCGCCAATGTCGAAAAGCTCACCCTCACCGGCGGGCAGGACGTCGACGGCACCGGAAACGCGCTTGGCAACACCATCGTCGGTAATATTGGCGACAACACATTGCTCGGCGGCGGCGGCAACGATGTGATCACCGGCGGCCGCGACGGCGACGAGATAGACGGGGGCGCCGGCGCGGACCGCCTGGTCTACGGCTCGGCGCTCGACTCGACGTCCGTCAATTTCGACACGATCACAGCCTTCAACTTCGACGAAGACAAGATCGACCTGCCCAATTCGGTCCCGGCGCCGCAATTCGTCGCCGTGGTCGAGCAGGGCCGGCTCGACGAGGACACGTTCGACGCCGACCTCGCCGCCGCCGTCGGCGGCGCGCTGCAATCGGGCACGGCCGCGGTGTTCGTGCCGAGCTCCGGTGATTTCGAAGGCAAGACCTTCTTCGTGCTCGATGGCAATGGCGTGGCCGGTTACCAGGCCGGCGGCGACTATGTCGTCCGCGTCGAGGATTCGGCGATTCCGACCCACAGCGACTTCTTCGTCTAGGGTTCGTCGAGGTCGGGATGAACCGTCATGCCAGCGAAAGCTGGCATCTCACTTCCCTTAGCGGGGGTACGAAAGAAGGGAGATTCCAGCTTTCGCTGGAATGACGGCACCGGTGGACCGAGCTTAATCCTGGAACGGTTCGGACGCCGCCCGCCTTCCGGTGAGGAAGGCGTCGGCGACCAGCCGCAGCGGCCGCAAATCGACGTCCGAACGGCGGGCGTCGATCAGGTCGAGGAAGCGCTCGTAGATCAGCGGATATTCGCCTGCCCCGCCGGCCGTGCGCGGCTCGCCGTCGATTATTAGCCTCGATCCGCCTTCCTTCAGCTCCACCACGCTGCCGTCCGCGGTCCGCACCCTTATGTCCCAAGCCTCGCCGCCGCTGTGACGCCAGTCGAACTCGGCCGTCATGTCGGCGTCGGCGGCCGGGCTGAACAGCCGCAACGCCGCCGCGATCGGCGCCTGCTTGTTCTCGGGATAGGTCAGTTCCGCCGCCCGCATGAACAAGGGCCCGGGGAAGACCGCGGTCGCGATCGACAAGGCGTTGATGCCTGGATCGAAGATTCCGAAGCCGCCCGGCTCCCAGATCCATTGCTGGCCCGGATGCCATTTGCGCACGTCCTCGCGCCACACGATCTCCATGGAGGCGATGCGCTGCCCCGCCAGCGCTTGCGCCGCCGCGGCGACGGCGGGGTTGAAGCGCGCGTGCCAGGTCGCGAACAGGCTGATGCCCTGGGCCTCGGCAAGGCAGGCAAGGTCCTCGATCTCGCCCAAAGTCACCGCCGGCGGCTTCTCGAGCAGCACGTGGAGGCCCGCCGCGATGCACTCGCGGGCGATGTGGTAGCGCGCGGCCGGCGGCGTGCAGATCGCCACCGCCTCCAGCCCCGCCTCGGCGATCATCGCGCCATGGCTGGTGAAGCAGGGCAGACCTTCCGCGCCCTTGCCTTGGCGGCTGACGGTGGCGGCGAGCTCGAACCGCGGCAGCCGCGCGATCGCCGGCACATGCTGGTCGCGCGCGATCTTGCCATAGCCGATTATGCCGATCCGGATCGGCTTCACCGGCCGAGCCCGGCGACATAGGCGCGCGCCTGGCGCTCGACCTCGTCGGGCGACTGACCGGGCTTGTAGAGGCCCGAACCGAGTCCGAAGCCGTTCGCCCCCGCCGCCAGCCACGGCTGCATATTGTCCGGCGCGATGCCGCCAACGACCAGCAAAGGCACCTCCTTGGGCAGCACCGCCCGCTGCCCCTTTACCACGGCCGGCGAGGCGGCTTCGGCGGGAAACAGCTTCAGCGCATGCGCTCCCGCGCGCAGCGCCGCGAACGCTTCGGACGGCGTGAAATAGCCGGGCGAGGAAACGAGGCCCGCCTCCACCGTGGCGGCGATCACCGCCTCGTCCATATTGGGCGAGACGATCAGCCGGCCGCCTTCCTCCGCGACGCGGGCGACGTCCACGGGATCGAGCACCGTGCCCGCCCCGATCAGCGCGCGGTCGCCGAGCGCTCGCGCCAGGCGCCGGATGCTGACCAGAGGCTGCGGCGAGTTCAAGGGCACTTCGATGATCCGGATCCCGCCCCGGTAGAGCGCTTCACCGATCGCCTCGGCTTCGTCGGGAGTCACGCCCCGGATGATCGCCACCAGCGGGCATTCCGCGAGATAATGTTGGAAGTCCGCCACCGCGTTCATTGGATCAGCTCCGCCAGATGTTTGACGCCGGCCAGGAATGCCGCTTCGCCGTCGACCTCGCGCGCCTCGCGGCCGGCGATGCGCAGCGCCCCTGCGAACAATTCGGTCAGCTCGGGCCGGCCCATTACCACGATCGCGCCGCTCCCGGCGGAGCGCAGGCCGATGCGGATGTCGGTGCCGATCAGCAGCCCGCTCGTATAGGAAGCCGCGTCCTCGCGCCGCGCCTTGCCGAGCAGCACCCGCGCCCGCACGGAAAACAGTTCGGCGGTAAGCTCGTCGCCCTCGAGCCCGCGCCGGACGCCCGCTTCGAACGCCTCGCCCGGCTCCGCATCCTCCTGGAGCAGGTCGGCGAGGATGCTGTGCTCCCGCAGGAGGTTGAACATCTCGCCCGTCATCACGGTGCGGAAGGCGGCGATGCGGCCGTCCTCAAGGCTGATCCACTTATTGTGCGTGCCGGGATGGCAGATGGTCGCGTCGGACGGGATCATGCCCTCGCCATAGGCGCCCAATATCTGCACCTCCTCGCCGCGCATCACGTCGGCCGCCTCGCCCGCGGCGTAGCAGACGCCCGGCACGATCGCGATCCGTTCGGGCTCGACCCATTTGAGGCCGGCGGCGAGCTCCGGCAGCCCGCCGGGACACGAGACATAGGGCGCTTCCACCCAGCCGCGGTTCGATCCCACCATGCCCGCCATCAGCAGTGGCCGGTCGCCGAGCTTCGCCCGCAATTCGGCCACCGCCGCGGGAAAGCCGTCCTTCGGCACCGACAAGATACCCTGGTCGTCCTCGAACTCGCCGGTCATGCGGCCGTCCGGCCCGATCGCGTAGCCGCGGCGGTTGGTGGTTCCCCAGTCGACGGCGATGAAACCTTCAGCCCAGCGCATCCTGTCCTCTCATCTCACCCGCCCAACGCCCAAGCCCTGATTGGGTCCCATGGCGCTTGAACCCCCTGCGCGGAACGATAGGGAGAGGCAATGGATGAGGACAAGACCGCGCGCTGCATCGCCGACGTCAAGGCCGTACTCGGCGAGGGCCCGGTGTGGGTAGAGCGCGAGCAGTCGCTTTACTGGGTGGACATCAAGGGCCGGCGCATCTTCCGCTACGCGCTGGAGGGCGGGGAGCTCACCGAATGGCCGGCACCGTTCCGGATCTGCTCGCTGGCGCCGCGCGCGGAGGGCGGCTTCATCGCCGGCACCGAGGACGGTTTCGCCTTCGTCGATCCCGCCGCCAACCGGTTCGGCCTGCAATTCGATCCCGAACCCGAACGCGCCACCAACCGCTTCAACGACGGCAAGCTCGACCGCGCCGGCCGCTTCTGGGCGGGCACGATGGACGATGCGGAGGTCGAGGCGTCCGGCGCTCTCTACCGTCTGTCGCCCGGCGCGGCGCCGGTCCGGGTCGACGATGGCTATAAGGTGACCAACGGCCCCGCCTTCAGCCCGGACGGCCGGCTCATGTATCATAACGATTCGGCGCTTCAGACCACCTATGTCTTCGACCTCGACGAGGCCGGCGAAGCTTCCGGCCGCCGCGTCTTCCTCAGCTTCGGCGAGGGCGACGGCTATCCCGACGGCATGACCGTCGATGCCGAGGGCTGCCTCTGGATCGCCTTCTGGGACGGCTGGTGCTTGCGCCGTTACGCGCCGTCGGGCGAGCTTCTCCAGCACTATGAACTGCCGGTGCAGAAGCCGACCAGTTGCGCGTTCGGCGGCCCCGGGCTCGATCATCTGTTCGTCACCTCCGCCAGCATCGGTCTCGACGAAAAGGCGCTGGCCGGGCAGCCGGAGGCGGGCGGTCTTTTCTTGCTGATGCCGGGCGTCAAAGGTCTCGCCGACGGACTTTTTGCTGGCTGAACTTGCACTTGGCGGTCGCCGTCTGGCGCCATTCAGCATCGCCGATGCGGCCGGCTGAAAGATCAAGTTGAACTTCGTCCAGATTTGATCCACGAAGATTTCCGCCGCGTGTCGGCAGTTAATTGTGGGGATTGAAAATGGAACAGGAAACTCTGCTCGCTCTCACTGCCGATATCGTCGCTGCGCATGTGGCCAACAATACTGTCGCCGTGAGCGACGTCCCCGAACTCGTGAAGCGCGTCCATACCGCCCTCGCAGGCCTAGGGCAGGTCGAGCCGGAGCCGGTTCAGGAGAAGACGCCGGTCGTTTCTATTCGCGCATCGATCAAGCCCGATTACCTCGTGTGCATGGAATGCGGGCGCAAGCAGAAGACCTTGAAGCGCCACCTTCAGACGGCGCACGGCATGACGCCGGATCAATACCGCACTGATTACGGCCTGCCCGCCAACTATCCGATGGTTGCGCCGGAATATTCGAAGCGCCGCAGCGAGATGGCCAATGCGATCGGGCTCGGCCGCAAGCGCGGCGATACCCGCGCGGCCGCGCCCAAGCCCGCCGCCCGCCGCGGCCCCAACGGCACTGGCGGCGCCCCCCAGCCGCCGGCCCGCCGCGGCCGCCGCAAAGCCGCTCCCAAGGCTCCCGAATAAGCGCCGCTCCGCCCGCTGGGCTGAGGACCGATCTTGCCCTCTCTCCCTGTCGGGGGAGAGGGTAGGGCCGAAGGCGCGCGCGGCTCAGCCGTGGGCCGCCTTTGCAACTTTATCCGCCCCGACTCTTTTTTCCCGCAACCGGTCGCACGCGGATGGCGCTCGTCGTCTCCGCTCGCTAGGCGCCGGCTGCCGCGCGCCGCCATGGGAGGGACTCATCGCTAATTTCATGTTCGCGACCGGGATCGAAAACAGCATCCCGACCATCAACAACGGCCGCACGCGGATCGATCAGATGGAATCCTGCGCCCATTACGACCGCTGGCGCGAGGATTTCCACCTCGTGCAGGAAATCGGCATACATTTCCTGCGCTACGGCCCGCCGATCCACCGCACCTACCTCGCGCCCGGCCGCTACGATTGGGAATTCGCCGATATCGCTTTCGCGGAGCTGAAACGGCTCGACATCACGCCGATCGTGGACCTCTGCCACTTCGGCGTCCCCGACTGGATCGGCAATTTCCAGAATCCCGATTTCCCGCGCCTGTTCGCTTCCTACGCCGCCGCCTTCGCCGAGCGTTTCCCGTGGGTGCAGCTCTACACGCCGGTCAACGAGATGTTCATTTGCGCGATCTTCTCGGCCAAATATGGCTGGTGGAACGAGCAGCTGAAGACCGACCGCGGCTTCGTCACCGCGCTCAAGCACATCGTCAAAGCGAACGTGCTCGCGATGACGGAGATATTGAAGCGGCGCCCCGACGCCATCTTCATCCAGAGCGAATCGTCCGAATATTTCCACGCCGACAGTCCGGCCGCGATCGGCCCAGCCGAAGTGATGAACTCACGCCGCTTCCTGTCGCTCGACCTCAATTACGGCCGCCGCGTCGACAGCGAAATGTACGAATATCTGCTCGGCAACGGCATGACCAAGGACGAATACGACTTCTTCCTCC
>DASVRK010000015.1:0-6215 GCA_036388655.1 Allosphingosinicella sp.
AGCGATGACCCTGCCATGGTTAGCGGGCGTGATCGAAGTCGTCACCGGGGCGCTGATCGCGCTCGGCCTGTTCACCCGCCCGGCGGCGTTCCTCGCCTCGGGCACGATGGCGGTGGCTTATTGGATGGCGCACGCTCCGCAGGGCCCGTTTCCGGTCAACAATGGCGGCGACGCGGCGATCCTTTACTGCTTCGTCTTCCTCTACCTCGCATTCGTCGGCGCGGGTCCGTGGAGCCTCGACGCGAAGCGCAACCCCGAGGCGAATCTGGGCACCGGCCACGGCTCCAACGGCGTGCAGACCCACTGACGGCCGACCGGCTGAAGGCGAATCTGAGAGGTCCCCCAAAACGAAACGCCCCGGCCTAAGCCGGGGCGCCGTGGTGGCAGCGAGCGGGGGGGGGGGGAGCCCGCTGCCTGTTGGGGTAATGCGAGAACGAGCGTCGAGCCTGTTGGTTCCCGGATAAAACGAAACGCCCCGACATAAGGCCAGAGGCGTCTCGCCGACAGCCAGCGCGAAGCGGCTATCTACCCCGGACGAAAAACCCATGAGACCGGCCGGCGTTCCCTCGGCCGGCGGACGGCCCCTGCCGGGTCCCCTGCCCCGCCGCGCTCATGCGACGAGCCGAAGCAGCTCCGACACGGGCACTTCGAGCACCGGAACGCCGAGCTCGTCCTCAACCTGAAGGATGCGGGCGGAACCGGCGCTCGCCGCCTCATGCTCGGCGGCGCTACGCCAGGCATGATACCAGGCGGCCTCCTGGTCGGGCAGCGTCATGCCCTCGCGATCCTCGACGCGGTCGGCGCCCTGGCCGATGTGGAAGTAATAATGTGGCATGAGGACAGTAACGCCCGGCGCACCCGCCTGTTTCTCAGAAAAGAACCCTAACCGGCGGTTTACTCTCATTTATTGGGACGGGGGCGCGGCGGCGCTTCGGGCCGCTTAATCGACGAACCGAGCCCCCGCGCGGCCAGCGGAGGAACGGGCGAGTCTAACCTGGGTTGTGTTGGAAGGGATGCCCCCTTCCCACTGAAAGGATTACCCGATGCAGCGTCAAATAGTATCCGCCGTGTTCGACAACCGCGCCGAAGCCGAGCGCGCCTTGGCCCAGCTCCGCTCCGCCGGCGTGCGCGACGAGGCGATTTCGCTGATCGCCCGCCATGAAGGCCATAGTGGCCACACCGGCGACGATGACGGCGATTCCGGCGACGATACCCGCACCGGTCTCGGCATCGGCCTCGGCGCGGGCGCTTTGCTCGGCTTCGGCGCATTGCTGATCCCGGGCGTCGGACCGTTCATCGCGGCCGGCGCGCTCGCCGAGACTCTCGGCGTCACCGGCGGCGCGATCGCGGCCGGCGCGGCGATCGGAGGCGCAGCCGGCGGCCTCGCCGGAGCGCTCAAGGACCACGGCGTCACCGACGAGGATTCGACCTATTATGAGGACCGGATCAACCAGGGCGGCGTGTTCGTCTCAGTCGACACGTCCAAGGCCGATCTCGACGCCGAGCGGGCGCAGGACATGCTCTACCGCGCTGGCGGCCACAGCGCGTCGCGCGCGCGCACGGCGGACGCCCTCTAAGTGGGCCAGGGCCGGAGGCTCGCCCGAGCCTCCGGTCCGCCATTCGATTTCATGATCCGCAGCGTCAACGCCCAATTCGAAAGCCGGGCCGAAGCCGAGGCCGCCGCCGCGCGGCTGGAGCGGTCGCACCTCGCGCCGGAGGACCTCCGCATCGACGTACTGAATTCGGCCGTACCGGCCGGCGCCGAGCCGGGCCTGTTCGACCGCTTCGCCGACTGGCTGCTGCCGCGGCAGGGCCGGCCGCGCCGCTTCAGGGTCTCGGCCAACGTCGATGAGCCGCAGGCCGACGAGGCGATCCGCATTCTACACGAAGAGCCGGTCCAGCCGATCATCCTAACGGGCGGCGGCGGATTTGGAGGCGGGGTGGTCGAGATGGCCGAGACCGCCGAGGAAATCGTGGTCACGAAGCAAGCCGTCGTGCGCGAAGAGGTCGTGCTCACCAGGGAGGCCACGGAATGTGCCGAGACCGTGCACGACACGCTGCGCCATACCGAAGTCGAGGTGAAAAGAATTGCGCCCCCTCCCCCACCCCGGCAGTCCTGACCCGTGCGCTGGGACGACAATCTGACCGCCGACCGGCCGAGCTTCGTCACCCATCTCGAATGTTCGATGACCGGCGAGCGCTACGAGGCCGGCCGGCTGCAGGGCCTGTCGCTGGCCGGACGGCCGCTGCTGGTGCGCTACGATCTGGCGCGGGTGCGCGAGGCGCTGACCCGGCGCGCGCTGGAGGCGCGGCCGGCGGATTTGTGGCGCTGGCGCGAGCTGTTGCCGGTGCGCGCGAAGGAGAATATCGTCAGCCTGGGCGAGGCCGCGACGCCGCTGGTGCGGCTGGAGCGGACCGGGGCGGCGCTCGGCGCGGGCGAATTGCTGGTCAAGGACGAGGGCCGGCTGCCGACCGGATCGTTCAAGGCACGCGGCCTCGGCGTCGCGGTGGCGATGGCGAAGGAGCTCGGCGTAAGGCGGATTGCCATGCCGACCAACGGCAATGCCGGCGCCGCCCTCGCCGCTTATGCGAGCCGCGCCGGGATCGAGACGATCGTGCTCTGCCCGGACGACACGCCGGAAGTGAACGTGCGCGAGATCGCGGCGCAGGGCGCGCGGGTCTACCGGGTCAATGGCCTCATCGATGATTGCGGCAGGATCGTCGCCGAAGGCGCGGCCGAGGGCCGCTGGTTCGACATGTCGACGCTGAAGGAGCCCTACCGGATCGAAGGCAAGAAGACGATGGGGCTGGAGCTGGCCGAACAGCTCGGCTGGGCGGTGCCGGACGTGATCTTCTACCCGACGGGCGGCGGCACCGGCCTCATCGGCATGTGGAAGGCCTTTGCCGAGCTGGAGGCGATCGGCCTGATCGGCGGCGAGCGGCCGCGGATGGTGGCGGTGCAGGCCGAGGGCTGCGCGCCGATCGTCAAGGCCTGGCAGGAGGGCGAGGAGCATGCGCCGCGCTGGGAAGATGCCCATACGGTGGCGGCCGGCATAAGGGTGCCGCGCGCGGTCGGCGACTTCCTGATCCTGCGCGCGGTGCGGGAGAGCGGCGGCTTCGCCATGGCGGTGTCCGACGCCGCGCTGACCCAGGCGGTGGAGGATGCGGCGCGCGACGACGGGCTGCTGCTCTGCCCCGAGGCCGGGGCGACGCTCGCGGCCTGGCGGCAGGCGATCGAGGTCGGGCTGGTGCGGGCGGACGAGCGCGCCGTGCTGTTCAACTGCGCCACCGGACTCAAATATCCGCTGCCCGACCGATCCCGCACACTCGACCGGCACGGGCCGCTCGATCTCTCTAGTCTCTGATCGGCTCGGTGCGAACCGCCTTGGCGGCGTAGCAGCCGGCTTTGGCGAAGTGGAGATGGATGTAATCCACTTCCGGCTCGGCCAGCATCGCCTCCAGCGGCGCTTCGAGCGCGGCGCCGTCGGCGAGGTCGGCGGCTTTGAGCATGCCGTGCCGGTCGAAGCCGCGCAGCGACAGCATGCGCGAGCGCAGCATCGCCGGGACTTCGCCCGGGGCGGGATCGGCCTCGACCGCGGCGGCGCGGACGTAGATTGCGTGGCCGGAGCGGAACGGGGTCGCGGCGCTGTGATGCTCGTAATGAAGGAGGATCACCTCCTCGCCGGGCTCGGCGTCGGCGAGGCTGACCCGGCAGGGAAAGCCGGGCTTCGCATCGGCGGTGCGGCGGATCGCGCCGCGGGCGGAAAGCTCCGCCTCGTCGAGGTGGAAGAGCGGCGCGAAACGGGCGTGTGGGAGCGGACGGATCAGGAAGGGCATGGGCATCTCCTTTGCGCCCTCGCCTTAGGGCGCGGCGCGCGGCGCGGCGTCCCGATGCTTGCGCTCGAAACCGGCGCGAACGGAGCCCCGGAGCCGTTGCCGCTCGCGAAACGTATAAGCGGGATGACGATCAGGCCCGGCATCTTCCCAACCTTCTTCCTGTCGGGCTTCGAATGCTCGACCTTCCTGTGGATGGACAGGGGCCGCCGCAGCCTGGTCGAGGAGACCCGGCACCGCGAGCATGCCGATGGCGATTATGCCATGCTGCGCCCGCTCGGCATCGCGGTGGCGCGCGAAGGCATACCCTGGCCGATGGTCGACAAGGGCCGCGGCCAATATGACTTCTCCTATATCGACCCGTTCATCGCGGCGATGCGCAGGCACGATATCCTGCCGATCTGGGACCTGTGCCATTACGGCTACCCCGACGACCTCGACCCGTTCTCGGACGAATTCACCGAGCGCTTCGCCGCTTATGCCGCCGCCGCCGCCGCTTATGTGACCGAGCGCCACCGCGGCCCCTATTACTTCACGCCGATGAACGAGATCACCTTCTTCGGCTATATGGGCGGCGAATGGGGCTGGTGCGCGCCGTTCCAGAAGGACCATCGATGCCGGCTCGACTTCACGGCGGCGCTGGCGCGGGCGGATATCGCGGCGGTGAAGGCGATACGCGACGTGATGCCTTCAGCGCGAATGGTCCACATCGACCCGCTGATCAACGTCGTCGCGCCGGTCGACCGGCCCGACCTCGAGGCGGCGGCGCGGCACGAGGCCGAGGAGGACGCGTTCCTCGCCTTCGACATCATCGGCGGGCTCAAGGCGACCGAGTTCGGCGGCAGCCCGGAAATCCTCGATATCGTGGGCTTCAACAATTACAGCTTCGGCCAGATGGAATATGGCGGCGACGCGCCCAACAAGCCGCTCGACCCCGGCGACCCGCGGATCGTGCCGCTGTGCGACATGATGGTGCGCGGCTGGGAGCGCTACCGGCGGCCGATGATCATCGCCGAGACTTCGGGGCTGGAGGGCGGACGCGACGACTGGCTGAACGATGTCGTCCGCGAATGCCTGGCGGCGATCAACCGCGGCGTCGACATCCACGCGGTCTGCATGTTCCCGGCCGTCGACATGCCAGACTGGCACACCGGCAAATGGCTCAACAACGGCATCGCCGACCTCGTCGAAACGCCGATGGGCGACCTCATGCGGGTGCCGTTTCAGCCTTATGTCGAGGCGCTGCACGCCTGGCAGCGCCGGCTCAACCGCGCGACCGGGCTCGACGCCGACCCGTTCGACAGCCCGGTAGACCTCGAAGACATCGTCCGCGCGGCTCGGGAGATGCAGCCGGAGGCGGACCCGGACTGGCATTAAGGCAGCATCGATCCCCGGCGAAAGCCGGGGTCCAGCTTCGACTTCCTCTGGGCCCCCGCTTTCGCGGGGGAGCGATATCGGCTGCCGCCCCGAGCGAGCGGACGTCAGCCCTTGCGGCGGGTGAAGACCATCGAGACCAGCGGCACCTCGCCCTTGCGGGTGAGCGCGACCATGTTGAACAGCCTTGTGTCGCCCTTGAATTCCTCGGTGAAGAGGTAGCGCGCGTGGCGGCCGTCCGGCTGGGCGACGTCGGCCGACCAGGTCATGGTGCGCGTCGCCGGGTCCCAGCGGCCGTCGTCGAGGCGGATCTTCTGGTCGTTAGTGTCGGTCCAGATGCCGGAATAGCGGCCGCTCGCGCGGTCATAGCCCCAGATGCCGGTGCCTTCGTAAGGCGTGCCGTCGACCGAGAATTCGTTGATGATCCACATGCCGCCCGAGCGCAGCCGGTTGACCTGGACGCCTTTCGCCTTCTGCTTGCCCGGCTCGGCATTGGGGAAGGTGATGTCGGCGTCCCAAATGCCCGCCTTCATCGCGAGCACCGCCTGCGGATCGTCAGTGAATGCGGCGGCTGCGGGCGCCGGCTGCTGCGCCGGCGCGGCCGTCGGCACGAGCGCGGCGGCGGCAAGGCAAAAAGCCGAGGCCGCGGTCCTGAACCTGTTCAATCTTCCCTCCCGTTGCGGTGAGCGGCGCCCAGAGCATGGCGGGTGTCGGCAGGCGCGGCCGTTTCGACGAAGCTGGAGACCGGCTCGACGAGCCGGCGCGTCGCGGCAGCGCGGTTTCGACTCGACCGGACGGGCGGGATATGAGATAAATCGAGCCGGGTAGAGGCTTTAGGAGGCAGTCATGGTCATGTGGAAGATCGCAGCTCTGATCGGCAGCGGCATGGTGCTGGCGACGACGGCGTCGGCGCAGGAGCCGACCGGGTCCGGCGAGGGCTTTTCCTATCCCTATCCGCGGCAATCGCTGAAGATGCGCGAAGAGGGCACCGTCCATTACCGCGTCCG
>DASVRK010000016.1:0-3067 GCA_036388655.1 Allosphingosinicella sp.
TGCCGCCGGCCAAGGTGGCGATCCTCGGCGGCGGAGTGTCGGGGGTCAACGCCGCCCAGATGGCGGTCGGAATGCGGGCCGACGTCACCATCTACGACATCAACATGGAACGGCTCGCCGAGCTCGACATGTTCTTCTCAAGCCAGATCAAGACGGCTTATGCCTCCAAGGCGGCGATCGCCAGCGCGGTTGCCAAGTCGGAGCTGGTGATCGGCGCCGTGCTCGTCCCCGGCGCGGCCGCGCCGAAGCTCGTCACCCGCGACATGCTGAAGACCATGAAGCGCGGCTCGGTGCTGGTCGACATAGCCATCGACCAGGGCGGCTGCTTCGAGACCTCGCGCCCGACCACGCACGAAAATCCGGTCTACGAAGTCGACGGCATCATCCATTATTGCGTCGCCAACATGCCCGGCGCGGTCGCCCGCACCTCGGCCTTTGCGCTCAACAACGCCACCTTGCCGTTCGTCCTGAAGCTGGCGGAGCAGGGCGCCGAAGCGGCGATGCGCGCCGATCCGCACCTCGCCAACGGCCTCAACGTGTCGGGCGGCAAGATCCGCCACAAGGCGGTCGCCGAAGCGCTCGACCTGGAGTTCGAGCCGGCCGGCTGACACGGGAACGAAGGAGGAACATGGTCGTTGAACCGGCGAATGCGCCAAGAGGATACGACCATGTCCCCCGACCAGAATCAAAACCCCGATCCCGCCGCCAAGGACCCCGACGACTGGGTCACCGGCGACGAGGCAATGACCGCCCCGCAGGCCTCTTATCTGAAGACCCTGGCGCAGGAAGCGGGCGAGGAATTCGAGCCCGGTCTCAGCAAGGCCGAAGCCTCGAAGAAGATCGACGAGCTCCAGCACGAGACCGGCCGCGGCATCGACCACTAGGCGCGGAGCGGGCGAAGGCGAATGAACGTCACGCCGGACTTGATCTAACCGTCACCCCGGACTTGATCCGGGGTCCCGCTTCCTCATCGTGCCGGAAAGAAGCGGGGTGCCGGATCAAGTCCGGCATGACGGCACCGCCCCCTACCCCGGCGGCAGCGCGCCCATCCGCCGCAGCTGGTCGATGACGGCGAGCCGCTCCTCCACCATGGGTCGCCACGACACTTGCGCCGGGATCCGCGGCAGGATCGCTTGCCACACAAGCTCGGCCTCCTGGATCCGCCCGCTCTGGGCGAGCGCGAGGCCGTAGAAGAAGCCGGTCGCCGGATTGTTCGGGGCAATCTCGTCCGCCCGCCGGAAGGCGAGCTCGGCCGCCGGGCTCATGCCGCCGCCATGCACGACCAGCGCGTTGCCAAGCCCGATCCAAAGGTCGGCGTTGCGCGGATATAGGCGGATGGCAGTGCGGATCACCCCGACTGCATTCTCGGTCTTGCCCGACCGGTGATAGCTGTCGGCGATGGTGAGCCAGCGATCGGCGGTATCGAACTGGCCGAGGACCGCGTGACGGGTCTCGGCAAAGGCGGTGTCGGGCAGCCGCTGCCGCTCCGGCGGCGGCACCGGCGCGCCCACCAGCCCCGGCCGCCCCTGCCAGGCATAGCCGGCCATAGTGAGCAGCAGCCCCGCGGCGAGGAGCTGCAACGCGCCTTTCTCCAGCCGCGCGAACCGCCACAAAGCCGCGAACAAAGCCGCCGCCAGCAGCAGCAGGATCAGCCACCCCATCAGCGCCGCTTCCGGCGGAAGCGCCCGCGGGCGAGGAACAAACCGGCGGCGAGGAGCGCGATCGGCGCCGCCCAGAGCGGCCAGGTCAGCGGCTCGAGCGGCGGATCGTAGCTCACCCAATTGCCGTAGCGGCCGACCAGCCAGTCGCGGATCGCCTCGGGCGGCTCGCCCGCCGCGATCCGCCGCCGCACGAGCGCGCGCATGTCGCCGGCCATCTCGGCGTCGCTGTCGGCGATCGACTGGCCCTGGCAGACCAGGCAGCGCAGCGCCTCCATCAACGCCTTCGCCCGCGCCTCCTGCCCCGGGTCCGGCAACTGCCGGTCGGCATAATCGGCCGGCGGCAGCGAGGAATCCGCGAAGGCGGGGGCCGGCACAGCCACCAGGATCAAGAAAGCCACCACCCCGTCATTCCCGCGAAAGCGGGAATCCCACTTCTTCTTGCTAGCCCCGCGGTCAGCCGCCGAAAGAAAAGCGGGATTCCCGCTTCCGCGGGAATGACGGAGTGACAGCAGGCCCCCGATGACGCCGTTCCCCGGCGAAAGCCGGGGCCCAGCCACACCGCCCTCCTGGGCCCCGGCCTTCGCCGGGGAGCTATCACGATGCACCCCGCCCTCGTTCCCCGGCGAAAGCCGGGGTCCAGCTACACCGTCCACCTGGGCCCCGGCCTTCGCCGGGGAACTGGCACCGTGCACCTTCACCGTGCCGCCTCGTAAGCCGCGACGATCTCGCCCACATGCTCGGGCCTCACATCGCCGATATGCTGGTGGCGGATGATGCCGCGGCCGTCGACGACGAAGGTTTCCGGTATGCCCGCCGACCCGAACGCCATCTGCACCCGGCTGTCGGGGTCGGCGCCGATCCGCTGATAGGGGTCGCCCCATTTCGAAAGAAAGGCGGCGATGTCCTCGGGCCGGTCGCGGATCGCGATGGCGTCGATCGGCACGCCGCGCCGGCGCAGCTCCATCAGCTGCGGTGCCTCGGCGATGCACGGCAGGCACCAGCTCGCGAAGATGTTGACCAGCCGCGGCTTGCCGGTGGCGAGGTCCGCGCTGCTGAGCCCGCGCCGCGCCGGCTGCGCGGGGGGCAGCGCGAAATTCGGCACCGGCTGGCCGACCATGCGCGATCGTATCACACCGTCGGTCGGGGCGTAGAGGCTCAGCCCCACCACCAATGCGAAGACGAAGAACACCGCGAGCGGCAGCCACAGGACGACGCGCCTCATGCGTAGCTCTCCTCGGCCCGCGCGCGGCGTCCACGCCGGACCCGGCCTGCCAGCGACAACAGCCCGCCCAGCGCCACCAGCGCCCCGCCGAGCCAGATCAAGGTCACCGCCGGCTTCCACCACAGCCGCAATTGCCAGCGACCCTGACCGTCGCTCTTGCCGATCACCGTATAGAGCTGGCCGC
>DASVRK010000017.1:0-4236 GCA_036388655.1 Allosphingosinicella sp.
CCTGCGGCGGCGGTCCCCCTCCCCGTTCCGGGGAGGAACTGGCCTCCACGATCGCAGTCTCGACCACCACCGCCGCCTCGGAAGTGAAGCCGAAGCGTTGGCGGTGGGCTTCCACGAAGGCCGCTTCCATATCCGGCCCCACCTCCACTTCGAGCGCGGTATCGCTGCCCTGGTAGCGGAGCGCCGCGCGGCGGTGCAGCTGCACCTCGGCGGCGCCTTGGGCCTGGAGGGCGGCGGCAGCTTCGCCCGCCAGTTCGTCCAGCGCCGCGTCGAGATTGCCGCCGCCGAGGCTGCGCTGGCGGAGCTCGGTGAGATCGGCGAGGCCGATGCCGTGGGCGGAGAGGATGCCGGCGAGCGGGTGGATCATCACCCGTTCCATGCCGAGCGCGTCGGCCACAAGGCAGGCATGCTGCCCGCCCGCGCCGCCGAAGCATTGCAGGGTGTAGCGGCTGACGTCATGGCCGCGGGCGATCGAGATCTGCTTGATCGCGTTGCCCATATTCTCGACGGCGATGCGGATGAAGCCCTGGGTCGTCTCCTCGAGGGTGAGGCCGGCGCGCTCCGCAATCTCTGCGCAGCGGGCGTAGGAGGCTTCGGCGTCGATCGGCTGGTCGCCGGCGGGGCCGAAGGCGGCGGGGAAGAAATCAGGGCGGATTTTGCCGAGAACGACGTTGCAGTCGGTGACGGTGAGGGGGCCTCCACGACGGTAGCAAGCCGGGCCGGGGACGGCGCCGGCGCTGTCCGGCCCGACCCGGAAGCGGGCGCCGTCATAATGGCAGACCGAGCCGCCGCCGGCCGCGACGGTGTGGATCTCCAGCATCGGGGCGCGGACGCGCACGCCTGCGACCAGCTTCTCCGTCGATCGCTCATAGGTTCCGGCATAATGCGACACGTCGGTCGAGGTGCCGCCCATGTCGAAGCCGATCACCTTCTCGAACCCGGCCTCCGCAGCGGTGCGGACCATGCCGACGATTCCGCCGGCGGGGCCGGACAGGATGGCGTCCTTGCCCTGAAAGGCGGCCGCGTCGGTGAGCCCCCCCGAGGATTGCATGAAGAACAAGCGGGTCTCGCGGCCGAGCGCGGCCACGACCCGGTCGACATAGCGTCGGAGGACGGGGGAGAGATAGGCGTCGACCACCGACGTATCGCCGCGGCCGACGAGCCTGATCAGCGGCCCGACCTGGTGGCTGGCGGATATCTGGGTGAAGCCGATCGCGCCGGCGGCCTCGGCGAGCGCGGCCTCATGTTCGGTCCAGCGCCAGCCGTGCATCAGGACAATCGCGATGGCGCGATAGCCCTGGTGAAAGGCGCTGCGAAGCTGCTCGCGGGCGGCGTCCAGGTCGAGCGGGCGGAGGATGTCGCCCTCGGCGGTGACGCGCTCGTGGACCTCGACGACATGGCCGTAGAGCGGCTCGGGCAGGACGATGTTGCGGGCGAAGATGTGCGGGCGCGCCTGGTAGCCGATGCGAAGCGCGTCGCCGAAGCCGCGCGTGATGGCGAGGACGACCGGCTCGCCCTTGCGCTCGAGGAGGGCGTTGGTGGCGACGGTGGTCCCCATCTTCACGGACGCGATCGGCGCCTCGCCATGCTCCGCCATCAGCGCGCGGATGCCGGCGACGGCGGCGTCGTCATAGTGTTCGGGATTGTCGGAGAGCAATTTGCGGGTGACGAGGGCGCCGTCGGGTCGGCGGGCGACGATGTCGGTGAAGGTGCCGCCGCGATCGATCGCAAAGGTCCAGGCGGAGGTCATCGGCTAAAGCCGTTCGTGTCGAGCGAAGTCGAGACATCCCTTCGAGCTCAGCCGAGAAGAAGGGCCTCGGCTTCGCTCGGCAGGGTCCCTCGACTTCGCTCGGGACCAACGGGCGGGTTTAGCATATTCCATTCCAGCTACCGCGCGTCCTTGACCACCTTGCCGCCTTTCATGACGAAGCCGACGCGCTTCAGGTTTGTGACGTCCTGGAGCGGGTCGCCGGCGACGGCGATGAGGTCGGCGGCCTTGCCGGTCTCGAGGGTACCGATCTGGTCGCGCAGGCCGAGCAGGTCGGCGGCGTTGACAGTGGCGGCGTGGATAGCGGCGGTGGGGGTCATGCCGTGCTTCACCATCAATTCGAACTCGTCGGCGTTGCGGCCGTGCTTGGAGACGCCGGCGTCGGTGCCGAAGGCGATCTTGACGCCGGCCGGAACCGCTTTCCGCAAAGCCTGGCCCGTGATGCCGATGCGCCAGTCGATCTTGGCGCGGACCTCGGGCGAATAAGCGTTGGGATCGCGCGCGATCCGCTCGAGATAGCCGTTCACGGTCGACAGGGTCGGGACGTAATAAGCGCCCGTTTTGCGGAACAGGCGCAGGCTCTCCTCGTCGATGAGGGTGCCGTGCTCGATCGAATCAGCGCCGGCGCGGAGGGCCACGGCGATGCCGTCGGCGCCGTGGGCGTGGACCGCGACCTTCTTGCCGTACAGGTGGGCGGTCTCGACGATCGCCTTGGCCTCATCCTCGAACATCTGCGCGCCGAGGCCGGCGCCGATGCGGCTGTTGACGCCGCCGGTGGTGGCGATCTTGATGACGTCGGCGCCGCGGCCGATCTGGCGGCGGACGGCGCGGCGGCATTCCTCGGGCCCATCGCAGAGATTTTCGTGCGGGA
The DNA here is from genome assembly GCA_036388655.1 of Allosphingosinicella sp. Taxonomy (GTDB): domain Bacteria; phylum Pseudomonadota; class Alphaproteobacteria; order Sphingomonadales; family Sphingomonadaceae; genus Allosphingosinicella. Next base: position 2,640 of record DASVRK010000017.1, read on the forward strand.
CGGCGTCGTGCAGCTCTTCGCGTAGGCCCAAGCGGGCGTCCATATGCCCCGAAGTGGTCGAAATGGACGAGGCGGCATCGACGATGCGCGGCCCCTCGGCCCAGCCTCGGGCGATCGCATCGCGCAGCGCGAGAGTCGAGCCTTCGTCGCCGAGGTTGCGGACGGTGGTGAAGCCGGCCTCGAGCGTCTTGCGGGCGTTCCACAGGGTTTCATAGGCGCCGAGCTGCGGGCTTTCGGTGAGACCGGCGAGCAACCCTTCGTTGCCGGCCCGGTCGGAGGAGAGGTGGACGTGGCTGTCGATCAGGCCCGGCAGCACGAAGCGGTCGCGAAGGTCGATGACGGCGGCGCCGGCCGGAGGCTGGGCGAAGCCGTCCTGCACCGAGAGGATCTTGCCGGCCTGGACGGTGATGGTGGCGTTGCGGCGCGGCGCCTTGCCGGGCCGGTCGAGCAGGGTGCCAGCGTGGATGACCGTGATACCGTTCTGGGCGGGGGCCTGGGCGGCGGCCGGGGCGGCGAGCAGTGCCGCGGCGGCGATGGCGAGCGATTTTGGAAGGCGCATATTTGTCCTCGAGACGATCAATATTGTTTGCGGTAGCGGATGTTGACGTTGGTAGCACCGCCCGACGTGCCCGCCTGGGCGAGGATGCTGAGCGCCTTCGACAAAGCGATTTCGAGCTGGGTGGCGGTGAAGCCGCGGGCGTCGGTGATCACTTCCAGGTAGATTTTGTTGGAGATGTAGAAGCCGGCCGAGATCGCGGTGCCGCGGCCGGTCGCCTCGTCGGCGCCGAGGAAGCGGAGGCGGGCGAGGCCGGTGGCGGAGCGCAGGCGGCCGAGTGGGTTCAAACCGCCGCCGCCGCCGCGCAGCGAGTTCAGCGAGGCGCCGAGCTGGACGACCTGGAGCGCATTGAGTTCGGTGACCGGGCCGCCGAACAGCAGCCGCGCCATCAGCTCGTCCTGCGGGAGAGCGGGCGAGGAGGTGAAGGCGATCTCCGGATCGGTGGCGTTGCCGCCAATGTTGAGGTTGATGGTGACGTCCTCGACATCGCCGGAGGCGACGATGTTGAGCTGCGGGTCGATCGGCCGGCTGCCGGTGAACTGCACTTCGCCGGTGGTGAGATCGAAGCGGTTGCCGGCGAAGCTGATCTCGCCGCGAATCACGCGCGCCATGCCGGTGACGACCGGCGCGTTCGAGGTGCCGCCGACGCGAAGGTCAGTCTCCCATTCCGATTCGAGGCCCATGCCGGAGACGAACACCTCGTTGTCGGCGCGCAGGCGCAGGTCGAGCTTCCAGATGCTCGGCGCGGCGGTGCGCTGGGCGACGCGGTCGGGGCGGACCAGCGGGGCGCCCTTGCGGCGGACGCCCTGCAGCTCGATCACTTCGGCGGCGCCCTGGCGGACGATCTGGTAGCGGACCTCGGGCAATTGCAGGTCGCCGCTGATCAGCGGGCCGCGGGCGGCATTGTTGGTGACGGCGACATTGCCGCTGACGGTGGCGCCGAGCGCGTCGCTGCGGGCCAGTTGCGCGCGGTCGAAGACGAGGCGGATATCGATCGGATAGCCGGCCGCCGATGCGAGGCCGACGCTGCCGCGCCCGGTG
>DASVRK010000018.1:0-3778 GCA_036388655.1 Allosphingosinicella sp.
CGGCACCGGCGGAACGGCCGGTTCCGGCACCGGCGGCTCGGCCTCGCTCAGCGTCGTGGCAGCCAGCTTTTCCGGCAACAGCGCTTCGCTTCGCGCCGACGGGACCGGCGGCTCCGGCCGCGCCGGCGCTGCGGGAGGCTCCGGGGCCGGCGGTACGGCCACCCTCGCCGTCACCGGCCAGGGCACGACCGGCGGCCAGCTCAGCCTCGAAACCTTCCAGGCCAATGCCAGCGGTACCGGCGGGGCCGGCAGCAGCACCGGCCCGGCGCGCTACGGCGAGGCCACCATCCTGGTGCGCGGCGGCAGCCAGGCGAGCTTCGGCACGATCGCGATGAGAACCGCGGGCGAGGCGGCTCGGCCGGCGACCGAGGCCCGGCCGGCGCCGGGGCCGATGGCGATCAACGTACTCGACGGCACCGACAATTCGGACTCGCTCAGCTTCTCGGCCGATTCGATCGACGTCAGGAGCGGCGGCGACCTCAATCTGTTCAGCGCCGACGGCGGCGCCATCGCCGCCTCCGAAAAGCTTCTCGTCGCTGCCGGCGGCAACGTCGCCATCCGCGGCGTCGTGACCGCGCCGGAAATCGCGATCGCGTCCGCCGACATCGACATCGCCAATGGCGCGAGGCTCGGCACCGCCGGCGTCTCCGCCGTGGCGCTCGACGCCGCGGGCGACGGCATGACGGTGATCGGCGGCGACGAGGAAGGGCCGGGCTACACGCTCACCCAGGCCGAGGCCGCCGCGATCGAGGCCCGCAGCCTCACCTTCACCGCCGCCCGCACCGGCAGCGACGGCGGCCCGGACGTGCTGGTCCGCGACCTTGATATCCGCGGCTCGCAGGACGACGGCATGGAATCGGTGTCGCTCGTCACCAGCGGCCATGTCCGCGTCGAAGGCGCCGTCGAATATCGCGGCGCCGCGGCCACCGACCAGCTCAGCATCACCGCCGGCGAGCGGCTCGAGGTGATCACGCCGACCGGCAGCATCCGCATGACCAACGCCGACGGGCGGCTGAGCGGGTTGCTCCAGCTCCTGTCGCAGAACATCGTGGTCACCGACGCGGCCCTCGCCGCGCGCCTCGCCGACGACCCCAATTTCGAGGGGCGGGACGCGGCGCTGGCGACCAATGACGGCGAGGTAACTCCGGGCGGCTACGTCCGGGCGGGCGGCATCTCGCTGCTGACCGGCAAGACCCTGTTCGTCCAGAATACCGGCACCGCGACCGACTTTGCCGGCGTCACCGTCGGCGGGGAGGGCCTGATCATCGGCCGCTTCCAGCGCAGCGGCGGTGGCGGCGGCGGCGGCGGGGGTGGCGGCGAGGAGGGGAATTTCTCCTTCGTCGGCACGCTCATCACCAAGGACGACGTGCTGTTCTTCGAATTCACCATCGATTCGGCCTCGCAGGTGACGCTGCGCAGCTATTCCTATGCCGGCGGCACCAATGCCGCTGGGCAGGTGATCCAGGCCGGCGGCTTCGACCCGATCCTGTCGCTGTTCAACGCCTCGGGCGCGCTCGTCGGCAGCAATGACGACGGCAACGAGCAGGTCCCAGTCGATCCGACGACCGGCAACCGCTACGACGTCTTCTTCCAGGAGACGCTCCAGGCGGGCGATTACACGGTGGCCGTCTCGGCCTATCCCAATTTCCCGAACGGCGATCATGTCGACGACGGCTTCTCCAACAATGGCAACCTCGACGGGCGCAATCCAGCCTTCGCCTTCGACGTGCTGGGGGTGGATTCCTCCCAGGGGCCGGGCGGCGACAACGGGCCAATCGACGTGATCGCCTTCGGCCGCCGCCAGAATGAGGATGGCAGCTTCACCAGCGGCGCCGACTTCTTCAACGAAGTGGATTTCGGCCGCGACGAAGGCCGCGTCACCTACACCGATCTGTCGACCTTCAACGGCATCAACATCAACGACGGCGTGGTGGAGCCGCCGCCGCCGCCGCCGCCGCCGCCTCCTCCGCCCCCACCGCCTCCGACTCCCCAGCCGCCGCCCGGCATCGGCACGCCCGATGTCGTGACGGGGCCGCTCGACAATGCCGGCGACGGGCCCGGTGGTGCCGACGGCGACGGTGACGGGGGACCTGGCTCCGGCTTCGGCTCCGGTTTCGTCGGCCTCATCGACACCAATTCGCTGAGCGCCGAGCCGCTGATCGAGGAGCCGGTGGCGAGCGGCGGCGACACGACGATGTGGAACGAATGCTCCGCCGACGAGGCGGACGGCAGCGACGGGAACGACCGATGCACAGACTGACCCTCACCGCAGCCGCGGCTTTGCTGGCGGCGGCGCCCTTCGCCACCGGCGCGCTCGCCCAGCGCGTGAGCCTGCAGGACAGCTTCCGGATCGGCTCCGGCGCCGGCGTGCTCTGCACCGCCCAGGTCGCCAGCTCGAGCAAGGCGCTCGCCGACATGTTCGACCGCGCTTATTCCGTGGTGTGCCGCGACGCCGCGGTGCCGGTCGGGCAGCTCTATGCGCTGAAGGCGCGCGGCGCCGATCCCGTCCAGCGGCTGGCAGCGCTCCGGCTCGAGAAGGCCGAGTGCTCCGCCGCCGAGCGGCAGCAGGTCGAAGGCCTGGGCGCGGTCGAGGTGGCGAGCTGCCGCATGAAGGAGCTCGACGTCGCCTATCGCGTCTACCAGTGGCGCTCGCGCGGCACCGTCTATGTCGCCGAAGGGCTGGCCGGCTACGATTCGGCGCTGCGCCTCGGCCTTCGCACTTTGGTGGCGGACAAGCCGGTTGCGGGCGAGATCGCGGTCGCCACCACCGAAGCCGGCAACCCCGCCGCCTTCGCGCGGGTCCAGGCCGGCACGCTCGATCCGCAGCGCGCGCTGGCCGAAGCCTATCGCCGCAACAATGCCGGCAATTATGCCGAAGCGGCCGAATTCTTTGGCTCGCTACTCGGCGGCGAGGCCGACGAGACCAGCCAGGCCGAAGCGCTCGTCAATCAGGCGCTGCAGCAGTCGAATCTCGGCAATCATGCCGAGGCGAACGCGCTCTTCGCCCGTGCCCGCGGCCTCGTCGCCGGCGATCCGGTGCGCGCCCGCATGTATCGCAACTATCGCGCCATGCACCTCCTCAACCAGCAGCGGACCGAGGAAGCGCTCGCCGAGCTCGACCGGCCGCTGCCGCGCGCCACCTCGGCCGCCGGGGCCGAGATCGCGAACCTGGTGATCGATCCCGCCACCGCCGCGCGATTGAACGCCGAATCGCCGGTCACCCGCCAGCTCGCCAGCGCCGGCGCCGGCGGCCTGCTTCCCGACGAGAAGGTGCAGATCCTCGAAGGCCAAGCCCAGCATCTGCGCGGGACGATCCTGCGCCGTCAGGGCAAGGCGGAGCAGGCCGCGGCCGCGCTCAACGCCGCGCTTTCGCAGCTGGCCTCCGTCCGCGGCGGCCGCGTCACTTCGACGGTCTGGATGCGCGGCCAGCTGCTCGGCGAGCTCGGCGCCATTGCCGAGGAGGGAGGCAATGCCGCCGAGGCGGAGCGCCAGCACCTCGCCGCGGTAGCGCTGGTCGGCGCTTATTATCCAGGCTCGGCGGCGCTGGTGAACAGCCAGGCGCGGCTCGCCGCTTATTATACCCGCGTCGGCCGCGCCGAGCCCGCTTTGGCGCTGTACCGCCGGATCGTCGATGCCAATGCCGAGGCGGCGAGCGGCTCGCCCGCCTTGCGCCGCACCCTGGCCCCCTATTTCGCTTTGCTTGCCGAGCGTGCCGCCGATCCCGCCGCGGTCGCCGACATGTTCAAGGCCAGCCAGGTGCTGCTCCGCCCCGGCGTCG
>DASVRK010000019.1:0-2885 GCA_036388655.1 Allosphingosinicella sp.
GGCTGCAGGCGCGCCTCGCCGCCGGCAACCCGCGCACCAACCCCTATGCGGCGATGCCGCGGGGGATCGGACCGGCGCTCCAGGACCGCTCCAGCTCGACCGCCCAGACGCTGGACGTGGACTTCGTCGCCAACGGTCCAGTGCTCGAGCTGCCGGCGGGAGAGGTCTCGACCACCGTGCGCGCCGGCTTCCAGACCGGCGGCTTCAAGAGCGAGACGATACACGCCGGCATCGAGCAGGATCGCGAGCTTGCCCGCAACGGCGGCAATTTCCAGGCCAGCCTCGACATTCCGATTGCCGACCGCGGCCGCGGCGTGCTGGCGGCGATCGGCGATCTTTCGGCCAATCTCAACCTCGAGGCGGAGCATCTCTCCGATGTCGGCACGCTTCGCACCATCGGCGGCGGCCTCAACTGGTCGCCGGTCGACGAAATCGACTTCATCGCCTCCTATACCGACGAGGAAGGCGCTCCGACGGTCGAGCAGCTCGGCGACCCGGCGGTGGCGACGCCCAATTTCCGGGTGTTCGACTTCATCACCGGCGAGACCGTCGAGATCATCCGCATCGACGGCGGCAATGCCGCGCTGCGGCCCGACCGGCGCCGCGTGCTGAAGCTCGGCGCGACCGTGAAGCCGTTCGAGAAGACCGGCCTGTCGCTCACCGCCAATTATGTGCGCAGCCATATCCGCGACGTCATCGCCGCTTTCCCCACCGCCACTCCGGAGATCGAGGCGGCCTTCCCCGAGCGCTTCCTCAGGAGCGAGTCCGGGCGCCTGATCCGGATCGACAGCCGGCCGGTCAATTTCGCCCGCTCGGATCGGGAGGAGATGCGCTGGGGACTCAACTTCTCCAAGCCGCTCGGCCCCGAGCCGGAGCGGCCGCCGGGCGGCTGGCGTCCCGGCGGCGGAGCGGGGGGCGACGAGGCGGCGCGAGCGGCGCGGCGGGAAGCGCGGGGCTCCGGCCGCGGGCGCTTCGGCGGCGGGCGCTTCGGCGGCCAGGGCGGCCGCATCCAGCTCGCTTTCTATCACACCTGGCGTATCCGCGACGAGGTGCTGATCCGCGACGGCGTGCCGAAGCTCGACTTCCTCAATGGTTCCGCCGCCGGCAACACCGGCGGCCGCCCCGCGCACCAGCTCGAGCTCCAGGCCGGCCTGTTCCGCAACGGCCTCGGGGCGCGGCTCACCGCCGACTGGCAGAGCGGGACCGTGGTGCGCGGCGGCCCGGCCGGCCCCGGCGGCGCGAGTGGAGACCTTCGCTTCTCCGATCTCGCCACCGTCAACCTGCGGCTGTTCGCCGACCTCGGCCGTCAGCGCGCTTTGGCCGAGCGCTTCCCCTGGCTGCGCGGCACGCGGGTCAGCCTCTCGGTCAACAATCTCTTCGACGCGCGGCTCGGCGTCCGCGATGCGACCGGCGCGACCCCGCTCGGCTACCAGCCCGATTATCTCGACCCGCTAGGCCGCTCCGTCCGGATCACGCTGCGCAAGCTGTTCTTCTGAAGCGGGGCCGATCGGCTTGGCGAGCACGACGAAGGCGAGCGCCCGCGTGCGCGGGATGCCGAAGCGGGGGTCGTCGAGCGGGAAGGGCCGCCGCTCGCCGGTGACCGCATAGCCGCGCCGGACATAATAAGCGATCAGCTCCGCCCGCTGCTCGATCACCGTCATCTCGATCCCGCGGGCGCCGAACCGAAGCGCCGCCTCGCGCTCCGCCGCCTCGATCAGCCGCCGGCCGAGCCCACCGCCCTGCAAGGAAGGATCGACCGACAGCATGCCGAGATAGGCGGTGCCGCCGCCCCGCCAGGCAAGCTGCACGCAGCCGACCAGGGCCTCGCCGGCACGCGCGACCAGCATCGCCTGCTGAGGATCCCGGACGATCTCAGCCAGCGTCTCCTCGTCGGTGCGCTGGCCGCCGAGCAGGTCCGCTTCATGGGTCCAGCCGCGGCGCGCCGAATCGCCGCGATAGGCGCCTTCGATCAGCGCCAGCAGCGCTCCCAGATCGGCTTCGGTGGCGGCGGAGATTTCGGGCTGCTCCATGCGCGCGCCTATGCCGCAGCCGCCTTGCCGGTGCCAGCCGGTCCCCGCTCCCCGGCGGCAAAATGCATCGCCCTTAACCCTCTTAAGCGGCGGCGGACGCGGTCCGCGCTATGGGCGAGTCGCACCGCGACGAGGCGAGAAATCATGACGGCTGAACGGTTTCGCATAGGCTCGACCTGGATCGCCGGCGGCTTCGTCTGTGCGCTGCTGCTAATCGCCACCTTCTGATGGCGCAGCGGAGCCGTCGGCGCTCCGGCGGCGCTCCGGCCCTCCTGTTGCTGCTGCTCTGCGCGGTGCCGGCGCCGGCGCAGAGCCCCGAAACCGTGGAAGGGCTCGGGCCCGCCAATGGCGATTGGGAGCTTGAATATGTCGGCCAGTATGGCGACGCCGACGGCAGCGACGCGCCGCGCCAGCATTCCGGCCAATCCTTCTACGGCGTCACCGACGCCTTCGCGATCGGCGGCGAGACTTTGCTCAGCTATCGCAGCGGTCCGCTGGTCGAGGAGGACCGGATCTATTTCGACTATGACAGCGTGGTCGGCATCTTCCGCTTCAGCGATGCCGAGCGCGATCCGGTCGGCATTGGCCTATGGCTGCAGGCGGGGCTCGACGCCGACGGCGAGCTGGCGCGGCTGGAGGCGCGGCTGATCCTCGAGAAGAAGACTCTGCGCTGGTGGTTGCAGGCCAACGCCATGCTCCGCCGGGTCAACGAGGAAGCCGAGGAAGGCGCCCACCTCGCTTATGCCGGCCGAGCGCGGTTCGCCGCCTTGCCCGATCTGTGGCTCGGCCTCGAAGCGTCGGGTCAGGCGGTGCGTGTCAGCGGCTTCGAGCGCGAGCCGTTCCGCGAATCTCATT
>DASVRK010000020.1:0-7923 GCA_036388655.1 Allosphingosinicella sp.
GAGGAGAATTTCGCCGCCAATCTCGGAATCGTCGACGCCGTCCGCGCGGTCGCCGACCGCCACGGCGTCAGCCTCGCCCGGATCGCGCTCGCCTGGCTGCTCGCCAAGGGCGACGACATGGTGCCGATCCCCGGCGTCAAGCGCCGCTTCACGCTCGAGGACAGCATGGCCGCCGTCGATGTGGCGCTGAGCGCCGAGGACATGGCCGAACTCGACGCCGCCGCCCCCCAGGGCACCACCGCCGGCGACCGCTATAGCGAGCGCGGCATGCGGATGGTGCGGATCTAGAATGGTGGGTCAGTTTGATGAAAGGCCGAAGGTCCGCTTACGACGCAAAGCGGACCTTCAGCATGTTCGATATACGCGGACCAAGCGCCCGCAGGTCTGATCGATAATTTCTCTGTCGAACCGCATTCCGAGCTTCTGCATGATCCGGGCGGAGGCAGTGTTGCCGACCTGATAAATGCTGACGATCTCAGAGATTCCCAGCTCGGCCAAACCGAAATCGGCACCGCTCGTGCGGCCTCGGTTGCATAGCCGTTGCCCCAGCTCCGACGTGTGAACCGCCAACCAACCTCAACGGCAGGCATGATCTCGGGAAGGAAGGCCGGCTCGGCTAAGCCTGTGAAACCGATCAGTTGATTGCTGCCCAGCAACTCGACGGCGAAGAGACCATAGCTACTCTCTTCCCAAGCTCGTTCGAACGCGAGGATCGCGGCTGCCGCCTGCTGGCGATTACGGGTGTCACCCGAACCGATGTAGCGCATCACCTCGGGATCGCTGCACATGGCCGCGAACGGCTCGAGATCATCGCTCCGCCAGCGCCTTAGCAGCAAGCGGCTTGTGGTGATCGCAGGCTTGCTCATGCCTTCAGCTATGTCCGGACGGACAACCATGTCCACAAGCGTCTGACGCGCCCCGCTCCTGTACCGCCGGCGCTTCGCAGGAACAGCTTCGGGTTACCGGCACATTAGCCGGAACTCGTCGACGGGAGCGGCGGCTTCATCGAAAATCGCCCTCGCGGCAGGCGCAATCCGCCACCTTCGCCGAAACCTTGTCGGGGGGACCTCATGCACCTGCGTATCGCGATTTCGACCGGCGCGCTGCTCCTGCTCGCGGCCTGCGGCGGCGGCGAAGGCCAGCCGGCGGCCGAGGCGGTCCGGGCGCAGGCGGCCCCGGTGCCGACTGCCGACACGAGCTGGGCGCAGCCCTGGGCGGCGGCGGCCCCTGCCCCCGCCCAGGCGGTCAACACCAGCCCCTGGGTGACCGGCTATTATGCCGGCTGGTTCTGGGACCAGATGTACCCGCCCGAGCGCGTCGACATGAGCGCGATGACCCATTTCGTGTTCGGCCGCGTCGCCCCCGGCGGCGGCTCGCTGGGCGGCACGGCCGGCACGATCGTCGAAGGCGCCGGCACCGCCCACCACACCGGCCTCTCGCCCGACGGCCGGCGCAGCGTCGAGGATTATCTGATCGCCCGCGCCCACCGCGCCGGCGCCAGGGCCTTGCTGATGCTGGGCGGCGACGGCGCCGACGGGCTCGGCTTCGTCCGCTCCACCGCCGACGACATCCGCCCCACCTTCGTCCGCAACATCGTCGATTACCTCGTCCGCCACCGCTATGACGGCGTCGACGTCGACTGGGAGAATGAGCTGCACGGCACCCCGCAGCTCGGCGTCAGCGCCGCCGAGGCGCGCCGGCGCCTCAAGGCCTTGCTGGTCGAGGTCCGCGCCGAGGCCAATCGCCGGCTCCGCTTCCGCGCGCCCAACCCGCCGGTCCTGGTCACCTTCCCCGGCTATGCGGTCAGCATCAACTTCCTGCAGCCCGGCGGCAAGGTCGAGCAATGGCAGGCCGACGTCGCCCACCTGGTCGATCAATATAATCTGATGAGCTACGGCATTGGCACCGCTTATAATGGCGGCGGCTGGGACAGCTGGTTCAGCGGCCCGATCTTCGGCGCGACCGGCACCACGCCCTACGACCTCAAGACCAGCATCGACGCCTATGTCCGCACCGGCGTGCCGCGCCGCAAGCTCGGCATCGGCATCGGCTTTTACGGCATCTATTACGGGCCGGGCATCACCGGCCCGCGCCAGCCGACCGAGGGCAATGCTGTCTTCGAATATAGCGACGCCGCGCTCGGTTATTCGGAGCTGGTCCGCAAAGGCTATCTCAGCCACGGCGCCTATCGCTGGGACGCCGTCGCCAAGGCGACCTTCCGCAGCTATCCGAACGGCGGCTACGTGCCTGCCAACGACCCTGGCGCCGCGCCCGCCGGCTTCCTCTCCTATGAGGACGAAAGGTCGATCGCGGCCAAGGGCCAGTGGGTGCGCAATGCCGGCCTCGGCGGCACGATCCTGTGGACGATCAATTACGGCTACCTGCCGGCCAAGCGGACCAACCCGCTGCTGAGCGCAGTCAAGGCGAGCTTCCTTGGAGCGGAGGCTGAGCGCCGGCCGCTCGAATGAGGAGGCTCAGCCGATTCCGCCGAGGCGCCCGAGCCCGCCGATCGGCGACACCAGAGGCGCGTGATACCAGGTGATCGCCAGCCACAGGATCAGCCCGACGACCGGCGCAATCCACCCCGGCGCCGCCGCGCGCCACGGGATGCGTCCCGACAGAAGGGCGGCGAACGGCACGAACGAGGTCGCCTCCATCCATCCGCGCCACGCCTCACCGCGCAGGACCAGCTTCTTGCCGTCCTGGCCGATCGATCCGAACAACGCCAGGATCAGGATGCCGCCAGCGACGATCAAATTGCGCGGGCTGCCCCACAGCGAGAGGTGGACCAGCGCCCAGATCATGAAGCTCCAGTTCATCGGGTGGCGGGTGATCGCGAGCACGCCCCGCGGCGGCGGGATGGTTGCCGGCCACGCCCCGGGATGCGGCAGCGCGGGGTTGCGGACCAGCGATCCGACCAGCAGGATCAGCGCGAGCAGCATCAGGCCGGACGCGATCCGCCACCACCAGAGCGGCGCGATCCACAACGGATCGCTGTTCTCGACGCTCCGCCAGGCCAGGATCATCCAGCCGAGCGTGACGAACGCGACCAGCAAATAGAGGCCGGCGAAGCCGCGCTCGCCCAGCCTTGCCGCCAGCGGCGCGCGCAGCGGGTGCGACAGCAGGAAATGGGTGCCAACGAAGGCGATGGTCGCCAGCGCGAGACTGGCGAGCGCGCTCACCTGTTATAGGCCCTCGGCAGGGTGGTTTCCTCGAGGCTGCGATAGCGGTCGCGCAGCTTGGTCTGGCGATTGTCGAGCGGCTGCTGGACGCCGTCGATCATCACCATCTGCGCCACCGAATTGGTGTCGAGCGGATCGCCGTCCCAGATCACCACGTCGGCGCGGCGGCCCGGCTGGAGCGAGCCCAGCTCGCCGCCGAGGCCGAGCACCTCGGCCGGGCGCGACGTGATCGAGGCGAGCGCTTCGCCCCAGCTGAGCCCGGTCGCGCCGGGCACCCGGGTCAGCGCCACCAAATTGCCGGCATTCTGCCGCGACACCCGCACCTGGCGAGTCTCGTCCTCGTTGATCGTGCCCATCGCGACGTTGATGCCGGCCGCGCGCATGCGGCCGAAATTGGACTGGGTCGCCGCCAGTTGCTCGAACGAGGCCGGCAGGTCGACCAGCGCGTTGGCGATCACCGGCACGCCCGAGGCGCGGATCTCCTCGGCCACGGTCCAGCCTTCGGTCGCGCCGACCAGCACCATGCGCAGCCGCGGGAATTCGCGCCTGAGGCCGAGCACCTGGAGGATGTCGCTCGCCCGCTCGACATGGACGAGGAGGAGCTGGCGCCCCATCAGGACCGGCACCAAAGCGGCGGCATCGAAGCGGGTCAGCAGCACGTCCTGCGGCCGGCTGAGGTTGCCGCGCAGCGACGCCTCATTGGGGTCGGGCACTTCCTCGAGCGGGAAGTCGCGCTGGTCGGAGGCGCGCGCCTCGCGCTGCCCGCCGCCGCCGCCGCCGATGCCGGGCGAGAAGCGGCTGACGTCGCGCGCCTCGCGCAGCGCGTTGCGGAACAGCACGAAGGTGGCCGCGCGGCTGCCGCCCGCCTCGTCGGCGCCGGTTTCGCCGAATTCGACGAACTGGAAGGCGCGGGCGCGGGTGATCGGCTGCATGTCAGCGCCGAGGTCGATCACCGCCCCCTGCCCCGCGAAGATGCTCCGCGCCGTCGCCGGCGCCACCACCGCGCGGGTCACCCCCGCCGCCCGGCTGATCGAGATCGCGGCCGCGCGCGGGTTGATCGCCGGCGCGACGTCGATCGCGGCGCTGAACGGCGAATTGCCCGCCTGCACGTCGTTGGTCGCGTCGACCGCGTCGACCTCGGCCAGCCCCACTCGGGAGAAGCCGGCGATCAGCCCGGGCGTCACCCATTTGCCGGTCGCGTCGACCCGCTGCGCGCCGCTCGGCACGGCGACGCCGGCCCCGGCCGCGACGATGCGCCCGTCGCGGATGACGACGGTGCCGCCGGGGATCGGCTCCGATCCGTCGCCGAGCGCGACGGTGCCGCCGGTGATGGCGACGGTCTGGGCGGTTCCCGCGCCCGCCATCAAAGTCAGGAGGAGCGCGCCGGCCGCGCCTTTGAGCATCGGGCTCATTTCACATCCCCTTCGCCCGGCTGGCCGAGCTCGAAATCGCTGACCGGCCGCCGGTTCGGGTCATTGGCGTCGTAAAGCAGCGCGCCGTCGATCCAGACCCGTTCCGGCCGGGTGTAGACGCTGAACGGATTGCCGTTCCACAGCACCAGGTCCGCCATCTTGCCGGGCTTCAGGCTGCCGGTGCGGTCGGCGATGCCGAGCGCCTTGGCGGGGTTGAAGCTGAGCCAGGTCCAGGCGATCTCCTCCGGGATCTGGATGCCGGCGCGGCGGCCATAGGCGAGCGCCTTGGAGGCTTCCTGGTAGAGCCGCTGGATGCCGTTGGGATCGTCCGAATGGACGATCGCACAGGCGCCGGCATTGTGGACGAAGGGGATGTTCTCGTTGATGCCGTCATAGGCTTCCATCTTGAAGCCCCACCAGTCGGCCCACATCGCCGAGCAGACGCCGTTGTCGCGGAGAAGGTCGGCGATCTTGTAGCTTTCGGCGGCGTGGTGGAAGGCGGCGACCTTGTAGCCGAACTCCTTGGCCATATCCATGATGATGGCCATTTCGTCGGCGCGGTAGCAATGGTTCTGGACGGTGATCTCACCGGCCAGCACGCCGCGCAGCGTGTCCATGCCGATCTCGCGGACCGGCGCCTCGCCGCCGTCGCGCTCATATTTGTCCCATTTGCGGCGATATTCGGCGGCCTTGGCCCAAGTCTGCCGCATCAAGGCGACGTTGGCCATGCGGCTGCCGGGCATCTGGTTGCGCCCGCCATAGACGCGCTTGGGATTCTCGCCGCACGCCATCTTGAGCGAATAAGGCGCGCCGGGGAATTTCATCGCCTGCATCGTCCGCGCCTGGACGTTCTTCAAGGTGACGCCGCGGCCGCCGAACAGATTGGCCGAGCCCGGCAGCACGTGCAGGCTGGTGACGCCGCCATTGGCGAGCGCGCGGCTGAAGCCCGGATCCTGCGGCCACACGCTATGCTCGGCCCAGACGTCGGGGTGGACGGGATTGGTGATCTCGTTGCCGTCCGAATGCGCTTCGACCGCGGGCGAGGGATAGTCGCCGAGGTGGCTGTGGATATCGATGATGCCGGGCGTCACCCACTTGCCCTGGCCATCGATCACCGTCGCTCCCGCCGGCGCGGCGATCTGCTGGCCGACCTCGACGATGCGGCCGTCGGCGAACAGCACCGAGCCGTTGTCGATGCGCGCGCCCTCGCCGTCGAAGATGGTGACTCCGGTGACCAGGGTCGGGCTCCCCGGATAGGCGCGGTAGGTGGAGGGATAGGGGTCGCGCCCGTAGGGCGTGCCGGGGCGCTTCGAGGAGGCGCTTTCCGCGCCCCCGGCATCGGCGCAGGCCGTTACGAGAGCGGCCGCGAGGACGCTCGCCAGGACTTTCGGTGCCATGGATCGCTTTCTGCTGGGATCAGAGGGGTTTGCTTTCGGGCTTGGTTTCGCGCTGCGGGAACAGGCCGGGGCCCTGGTTCTCGCCCAGTTCCTTATAGCCGGCGAGCTCATTATCCTCCCGGTCCCGCAGCGTGTCGAGGTGCATCCAGCGCTTCACGATCGGGCTCAGCAGGAGCACGAGGACGGCCACGCCGATCGAGATCCAGCCGAACATGGCGTAAATGTCGAGCAGGCCCTGCTTGGTCATCTCGCCGTCGTGGCCGCCGGTCGCCTCGCCGATCTTGCCGGCCAGGAAATTGCCCACGGCGGTCATGTAGAACCAGGCACCCATGATCAGCGACGCCAGGAAGCTGGGGGCGAGGCGGTTCATCGCCGACAGGCCGACCGGCGACAGGCAAAGCTCGGCCGTGGTGGCGAGCAGATAATACATGAAGACAAGAAGGACGGGCGTCATCGCCGCCACGCCGTAAGCCTGCGCGCCCCACACCAGGACGAGGTTGGCGAGGCCCATTTGGAGCAGCGCCAGGCCGAACTTGGCCGGCGCCGACGGCTCGCGGCCTTTCGTGCCCAGCCACTGCCAGAGGCCGGCAAAGAGCGGCGCCAGCAGGATGATGTAAATCGGGTTGATCGACTGGAAGATCGAGGCCGGCACGCCGCCGCGATCGACGAAGCGATCGGTGAACAGGTTCATCGATCCGCCCGCTTGCTCGAACAGGCCCCAGAAGAGCGGATTGAGCGCGATCAGGAACAGGATCGCGAACATGCGCTCGCGCGGCTCCTTGGGCAGCTTGAAACTCTCGTAGAGGACATAGCCGAGCAGCGCGAGGCCGGAGATGATGAGCAGAACCTGGATCACGTCCTGATACTGGATGAGGCCCCACATCACCGCGACGGCGCCGAGGCCGATCGCGTAGAGCGTATATTCGCGCTGTTTGGAGAGCGGCCCCGGCGCCTCGCCCGCGCCGTTGAGGACGCTCTTGCCGAGCACGAAGACGACGAGGCCGAGAAGCATGCCGATGCCGGCCAGGCCGAAGCCCCAGCCCCAGCCGAGCGTCTGGCCGAGATAGCCGACCAGGATGGTGCCGAGCGCCGCGCCGACGTTGATGCCCATGTAGAAGATCGTATAGGCCGGATCGCGGCGGATGTCGGTGCGGCTGTAGAGCTGGCCGACCATCACCGAGATGTTGGCTTTGAGGAAACCCGAGCCGACGATGATCAGCGCCAGCGCCAGCCAGAAGACGTTGATCGTCGGGTCGTCCTGCCCGCCCGTGCCTTCGAACGCCATGAAACCGTGGCCGAGCGCCAGCAGCAGGCCGCCGAACACCACCGCCTTGCGCTGGCCGAGATAACGGTCGGCGAGATAGCCGCCGAGCACCGGCGTGATGTAAACGAGCGAAAGGTAGGAGCCGTAGACGAGGTTCGATTTGTCGTCGGCGAACGCCCAATGCTGGACGAGGTAGAAGATCAGCAGCGCCCGCATGCCGTAGAAGGAGAAGCGCTCCCACATCTCGGCGAAAAACAGCATGTAAAGGCCCTTGGGATGGCCCGCGAACTCCGGCTTCTTGCCGGCGGCGATGAGGGCGCCGGCCGTCAGGAATCCGGCGAGCAGGAGGAGGGCGGTCGCGGCGATCCAGTCGCCTTCTGCCCAAGCGGAGACAGGTTTGAATCCCACGGCGCTTACTCCTCGCCCTCTGGCTGGCCTAACAGGGCGTGCACCCTAGCGGCCAAAACTCATCTGTGAAGCCGATTGTTGCACTCCCTTCAGGCTGCTAGCGCGGCGGCCGATGTTCAACGACCGCTCCTCCCTGCTCTCCTACCTGGCCACCCGGCGCTCCTGTCGCCCCCGCGACCTGGTCGAGCCCGGCCCGGACTCCGATCAGCTTCGGCGGATCCTGGAGATCGCCGCACGCTCGCCCGACCATGGCAAGCTCT
>DASVRK010000021.1:0-1894 GCA_036388655.1 Allosphingosinicella sp.
TGTCCGCGCTGACCAGCTCCGCCTGGAAACCGCCGCCCTCCGCCGGAGTCAACAGCAGCTGCACTTCGCGTTCGCCGTCGTCGGCGATGACCAGCGGGGCGAGAAGCATGATGTCGGACGCGGTGCATTCGTCGCGGCCGAACTCCCTCCGGCCAGCGGAGAGCAGCATCGAGATGTGCGAGGCGGCCGGCACGACCACCGTATTCAGCAGCCGATGATCGTCGACATAAGCGGGCGAGCTCGGCGTGAAGCGGCGCCGATAGCGTATGTCCGGGCTGCGCGGCGTCGGCACTCGATCCCCGAGCAGATAGTCGCCCGCCGTCGGGCTGCGAGTCCGGCCCGGGACGAGCGGGCCGGTCGCGGTCGGCCAGTAGCGCTGGCGTTCGAACGGATAGACGGAGAGCGGCGCGCGCGGCCCCGGCAGGTCGGCCATCGCGGCCGCCCAGTCGATGATCGCACCCGCTTCGAAAGCCTCGACGAGGCGAGTCCAGCGGTCCAGCGGAGTTGCTGCCGAGGCCGCGGCCAGACGGGCATTCTCGCCCATCGCGGCGGCATCGGCGGGCGGCTCGGCGAAATTGGGGACGAGCCGGGGCCTGGCCAAAGAGGCCTCGATCGCCTCGGACAAGGCGTCGGGCGAGTCGACGACGAAGCCGATCCGCATCGGGAAATGGTCGCGGCCGAGACTGCTCCCGCGCGAGATCGCGCCGAGGGCCGGGGAGCCGCGAAGCAGGCTTTGGCGCGCCTGCTCCAGCTGAGCCCGCAACGCGGCCTCGCTCCGGGCCGAGAACAGCACCGGCCAGCATGGCATGCCCTCGTCGCCGGGCCCGGACGATTCCGGCGGGGAATGGGCCGAGAGCACGATATGCGCATTGGTGCCGGAGAAGCCGAATGCGCTCACGGCGGCATGCCTGGGGCCCTCGCCGTCGAGCGGCTGCGGCGCGGTGACGAACCGAAGGCCTTCGATTTCGAGGAATTCCGGGTTGGGCGCTTCGAAGTGAAGGTTCGGCGGTATCGTTCCGGACTCCAGCGCGAGCGCCGCCTTGATCACTCCGCCCGCGCCGGCGGCGGCCTCGCTATGGCCGATCACCGATTTCAGGGCGCCGACCAGCAGCGGAGGCCGATCGCCGCGGGTCCGGCCGTAGACCCGGGCGAGCGTGTTGACCTCGATCGGGTCGCCAAGCGCGGTGCCGGTGCCGTGCGCCTCGACATAGTCGATCGAGCCGGGGTCGATCCCGGCATCGTCCAGCGCCGCAAGGATCACCCGCTCCTGCGCCGGTCCGCTCGGCGCCGTGAGGCTGCTGCTGCGGCCGTCCTGGTTCACCGCCGTCCCCATGATCGTCGCGACGATGCGGTCGTGGTCGCGAAGCGCGTCCTCGACCCGCTTGAGGACGAGGATTCCGCAGCCTTCGGCCCGCACGTAGCCGTCCGCGCCGCGGTCGAAGGTGCGGCAGCGGCCGGTGGGCGAAAGCATGCCCGCGCGGCAGGGGCCGATGAACGTCTCGGGATCGAGGATGACGTTGACTCCGCCGGCCAGCGCCAGGTCGGATTCCCCGCTTCGCAGGCTCTGAACGGCCATGTGAAGCGCGACGGAAGAGGAAGAGCAGGCGGTGTCGAGGGTGACGCTCGGTCCCTCCAGGCCGAGGATGTAGGACAGGCGCCCGGCGATCACGTTGACCTTGTTGCCGGTGCCGAGCCAGGCCGAATCCGCCTTCAGGGCGGCGACGTCGCGGACGAGCGGGAGATACTCGTTGTCGGCGGCGCCGAGGAAGACGCTGGTCCGGGTGCCGCGCAGCGAGCCGGGCGGGATCGCCGCATGCTCGAGCGCCCGCCACGCGCCCTCGAGAACGAGGCGCTGCTGCGGATCCATCACCCCGGCCTCGCGCGGGTTGATGTT
>DASVRK010000022.1:0-13983 GCA_036388655.1 Allosphingosinicella sp.
GCCGTTGAGGCGGTCGCCGCCGGCGCCGCCGTTCATGACATCGTCGCCCGCCTCGACGGCTATGCCGCTCAAGCCATAGCCGAGCGCGTCCGCTCCGCTGCCGCCTTCCAGGACATCGTTGCCGACGCCGCCGCGCAGGAAGTCGTTGCCGTCATGGCCGTAAAGCGCATCGTTGCCGCCTTCGCCCGTGAAATTATTGTCCATCTCGCTGCCGTTCACGCGGTCGTCGCCGCCTCCCGCGCGGACCGTCGTGCCGCCGAAGATGGTCAGATCGTCGGCGAAGCGGGTCCCGACCAGCTCATCCAGCCGCTCGATGCCCGTGATGCTGCCCCCGCCGACGGCCAGCGTGCCGCCCTCTGCGATCGAAGAGAAATCGGCCGTCACGCCCGCATTTCCCTCCGAAAGATCGAGCCACAATATGTCCGACTCCCCGGACGCCCCTGTCCCGCCGTCGATAATGTCCCCGTAGCCGCCGTAGATCCGGTCCCAGCCCTCGCCGCCGTCGAGCCTGTCCGCCACCGCGTCCGCGTCCGCATACTCGACGCGATAATGATGGAAGTAACGCGTTCCGGTGATGATGTCGTTCCCGCCCCCTCCGAGCACGACATCGGCGCCGCTTCCGCCCTGGAGAATGTCCTGGTCGTTGCCGCCGTTGATATCATCGTCCCCGACGCCGCCCTGGATCTCGTCGTCGCCGCCCCGGCCTCTCAGGACGTCGGCCTCGCCCACCTCGCCTTCCCAGGATGGCAATTCGGCATCGCCGAACATGATGTCGCGCAGATTGCTCCCGACGATCGAGTCGCGGCCGGCGCCGCCGACGATGGTGAGGAAGCCTTCGATGCCCCGCCCCCCCCTCAGGCTGCTGAGGTCGACCCTGTCGTCGCCTTCAGTGCCGAGGAGGCGCCCGGAGACGGTCCGGAAATTGCGCACGACCGACGTTCCGGAGGTCGCATCGAAGCTTGCGTTATGGAAGAACAGGTCGCTCCGGATCAGAGGATTGCCGCGATCATCGGTCACCCCGCCATCGATCGTGCCGCCGAGCACGCCGTAAACGTTGATCTTGTTGTCGCCCTGCCCGCCTTCGATGCTGTCATGATGGCCGTAGCTGTTGATGGTGTCCGAGCCGTCGCCGCCGCGCAGCATGTTGGTTCCCGATCCGCCATCGATGACGTCGTCGCCGCCGGCCCCGTCGAGATGATCGTCGCCGCCGCCGCCGCTGATCCGGTCGTAGCCCTGGGTGCCGGTATAGCTGTCGTCGCCGCTGGTGCCGTTGAAATCGGCCATGTCCGCATCCCCACCTGTTGGTCGATCCGGCCATAGCCTAAAGCCCGGCCCGATGACAGCGGCAGGCGCCGCCTGAAATCAACAGGTTGAGAGCCGGAAGCGGGGGGCGCTTCCGGCTCTCGCCGGGTCGTCCCGGCAACTCGCGCCAGTAGGGCAAGACCGCCACGAGAATGGTTTCTCCGCTGCTACCGCAGCGGAGGGACCGCCCAAGGGGCGGTGGAGAGGCCTCTTAACTCCTCCCCCGGATTTCCGGGGGAGGGGGACCAGGCGAAGCCTGGTGGAGGGGCGCCGGCGAAGCCGGCCGGAGCCTCACCGGCAAACATAATATAAATTCATGATGTCATGCTCCAACCGATGCGTGCTCACCTCGCCGAACCCCGCATTCTTCAGCATCGCCAGCGCCAGCTCCTCGCCCCACGCCGCGCCCAGCCCGTCGCCGCCCTGGGCGAGGCTCACCGTCATGCAATGCATGCACGAAATCGCGTAGATGAACGGCGCCAGCGGCCGCTCGACATTGTCCGCCACCGCGCTCGCGCTGTCGATGTCCTGCATCAGATAGACGCCGCCCGGCTTCAAGAGCCGCCGGATATTGGCCAGCACCGCCGCCGGATGCGCCTGGTCGTGGACCGCGTCGAACGTCAGGACGAGGTCGAACCGCGCCTCGCCCTCCAGATCGGTGGCGTCGGCCGCGGCGAAGGCGACGTTGGCCAGCCCGGCCTCCCGCGCCTCGCGCACCGCCGCCGCGATCGCGTCGGCGCACAGATCGTAGCCGGTGAAGCGGCTGTTCGGATACAGCGCCGCCAGCCGATTGAGCGCCCGGCCCGATCCGCAGCCGATATCGGCGACCGCGATGCCGCGCTCCAGCTTCGCGGCCAGCCCCGGCACCAGCGGCACGATCGCCTCCTCGAGCGCCGCCACCACCGTCTGTGCGCTCTCCTCGGCCATTACTTCGTGGAACCGGTCATACGCCTGATAGGGCACGCCGCCGCCGGTGCGGAAGCAGTCGACGATCCGGCTCTCGACCCCGCCGAGCACCGCGATGAACTGGAACATGGCGGCCATGTTGCCGTTCGCCGCGTCGCGCCCGAGGAATGCGCCATGCGCGTCCGGCAGGCGGTAGCGCCCCGCCGTCGCGTCGAGCGCGACGATCCCCGCCGTCGCCATGCAGCCCAGCCATTCGCGCACATAGCGCTCGTCGAGCCCGGCCTTGGCGGCGAGCTCCACGCTGGTCATCGCGCCGCCCGCCTTCATCGCTTCGTAAAGCCCGGTGCGGTGGCCGATCGAGATCATCATGCCGGCGGTGGCATGGTTGACCATCGCCAGCAGCCGCGCGGAAAATTCCTGCTCGGCCGCGTCCATCGCGGCCGGCGCGGCGGCCGCCTCCATCGTCGCCAGCGCGGCGCCCATATTGCACATGATCGGCTCTCCTTCGGGGGATTGGGGTTTCGTTGATCCCTGGATAGCCGCGCGCCGTGGTCCCCACCGTTTGAACGAGCGTGGAAAAGGCGGCGCCCCCGTCCGCTGACACAATTGACACCGAAAACCCCTCCCCACGGCATCATCCTGAAACCCGCGCGCGCGAAAAGCCGCATCACTGCCGGCGGGTCCGGCATTGGGGAGCCTGGGTCATGGAAAGCCTTCACGAGCAAAGGCAGCGCATCCGCCGCACCGTCTTCGCCGCCATCGCCTTTGCCTGCAGCGTCTGCGCGCTCGGCGGCTCGGTCGTCGCCTTCGCCGAGACCGGCCAGCCGCGGAGCAGCCTCGCGCGGCTGCCGCGCTAGGAGGGGCGGCCGTGCAGCTGCCCGTCCCCCTCCCCCCTTCCGAAAAACTGAAGGTCCGCCTGATCGGCGAGCTCGCCCTCGTCCAGGGCGGCGCCGCCGTGCCGCTCCCCGCCTCCCGCAAGACCCGCGCCCTGTTCGTCTATTTGCTCCAGATGCGCCGCCCGGTCCGCCGCGAGCGCCTGTGCGAATTGTTCTTCGACATCCCCGACGATCCCCGCGCCGCCCTGCGCTGGTCGCTCTCCAAGATCCGCGCCATGCTCGGGCCGTTCGCCGGCGCCCTCGTCACCTGCCGCGAGCGCGCCGGCCTCAGCGCCGACGCCATAATCACCGACGTCGACCAGTTCCGCCACTGGCTCGGCGGCGCCGCTCTCCCCGGCGAGATCCACGGTTACGCCGAAGCCGCGCTCGAACCGCCGCTGCCCGGCCTCGACCTCAACGGCCTCGACAGCTGGAACGCCTGGCTCGCCGCCGAGCGCGCCGACATCGATGAGGTCCGCGCCGCCTTCCTCGCCCGCGCCGCCCAGGATGCCAGCCTGACCCCCGCCCACCGCCACCTGTTCGGCCTCGAAGCCGCCGACCTGGGCGCCCCGCCTCCGCTCCCCGTGCAGCCGGCCGCCAGGGACGCCGACGAAGCCGAGCTCGCGGCGAAAGCGGCCAACGACCCCATCCCCCCCACCGGTTCGGCCGCCCCGGCCGAACCGATGTCCATCATGGGCCTCGACCAGCACATCCATTATTGCTTCGGCGACGACGGCGTCCGCATCGCCTATGCCGCCACCGGCGACAGCTCGCCGCCTTTGGTCAAGGCCGCCAACTGGCTCAACCATCTCGAGCTCGACTGGTCGGGCCCGGTCTGGGGCCGCCTGTTCCACGAGCTTTCCGCCCACCGCCGCCTCGTCCGCTACGACGAGCGCGGCAACGGACTCAGCGACTGGGACGTGGAGGATCTGAGCTTCGACGCCTTCGTCCGCGATCTGGAAGCGGTCGCCGACCATCTCGGCCTCGAACGCTTTCCCCTGCTCGGCATCAGCCAGGGCTGCGCGGTCTCGATCGAATATGCCGCCCGCCATCCGCACCGGGTCAGCCACCTCATCCTGCTCGGCGGCTATGCGGCCGGCTGGCGCCATCTCGCCACTCCGGCCGAGGCCGAGGCGCGCGAGGCCGCCATCACGCTGGCCCGCCACGGCTGGGGCCAGGACAATCCAGCCTATCGCCAATTGTTCAGCCACAGCTTCATGCCGTCCGCCACCCATGAAGAGCTCGACTGGTTCAACGATTTCCAGCGCCGCACCGCCACGCCGGCCAACGCGGCGCGCTTCCTCGAAGCCTTCTCGACCATCGACGTCCGCCACCGTCTCGCCGACATACGCTGCCCGACTTTGGTGCTCCACGCCCGCGGCGACCAGCGCGTGCCGATCCAGCAGGGCATCCAGCTTGCCGCGTCCATCCCCAACGCCAGCCTGGTGACGCTCGACAGCGACAACCACATCCCGCTCTCGCGCGAGCCCGCCACGCCCCGCATCGTGGCCGCGATCGCCGCCTTCCTCCGCGCCGCCCCCGCCGCCGCCCCGCCAAACCGCCGCCAGCTGGTCGCCTGAGGGGGGGGTGGGGAACCGGGTCGCCGGGGCATCGAATTAAAGCCGGGGAATCGTCATTCCAGCGAAAGCCCCGCGTCATTCCAGCGAAAGCCCCGCGTCATCTCAGCGAAAGCTGGGGGAAACGTCACCCCAGCGAAAGCTGGGATCTCCCCTCTTCTTCCCGGCGCGCAAGATTCCAGCTTGCGCTGGAATGACGGGCGCGGCGGGCTTCGTGCCCAGCCTCCTTCCAAGCCCCCCGTCAGCCGACGATCTGGAAGTCGGCGACGCCGAGCTCGGTCCCCGCCCCCAGCCGCGCGAACAATATCTGCGCCCCCGCGCCCGTCCCGTCGGCATCGTAGAACAACCGCCCGGTCGCCTGGTCGTAATCAGCCGGTCCTCGGTGTCGGCGGCGGCGGTGCCCAGCACGAACGCGTCCCCGGCCAGCCGCGCCTGCGGCCCGGCCGCGCCGAACACGTTGCGATCGAGCACGATGAAATCACCCGCCGTGAAATCCGCCACGCGGTCGACATTGTGCGCGGCGCCGAGCGCGCTGTCGAACACGAAGCGGTCGGCGCCCTCGCCGCCCGTCAAAAGATCGTGGCCGGCGCCCCCGTGGAGGCTGTCGTCGCCGTCGCCGCCGGTCAGCGCATCCTTGCCGGCGCGGCCTTCGAGCGTATCGTCGCCTGCGGCGCCCTTGAGCGTGTCGCTTCCCGCAGCCGCCACGATCCGATTGTCGCCTCGATTGCCGGTGCCGACGAAGCTGCCCTCGCTCGAGCCGAAGTAGATCAGATCCTCGACGTTGGCCGCGAGGGTCGTCGCGGACTCGCTGCTATGTATCGAGTCATGACCCTGCGCCGACCCTTCGACAACCTTGGGCGATGAGTGTTCGAGGAGATAGAGATCGTCGCCGACGCCGCCCGCCAGCACGTCGCCGCTGCTGTTCCCCCGTCCAGGACATCGTCCCCGCCATAGCCGTAGATCGTGTCGGCTTCTTCGCCGCCGGTCACAATGTCTTTGCCGGCCGAGCCCATGACCACGAAGCCCTGGTAGCTATAGCCGCCGAGATCGAGGGTGATGCCGCCGACCGCCAGCCTGAAGGCGTTCGTGCCTATCCCTATATCGGGCCGGAATTCGCCGGCATTGGCGATGATGAGGGTATCATTCCAGCGAAAGCTGGAGCCAGAGACGACCGCAGGTCAACCTGACTTCTTCTTCCTTCGCGCAGAATAAGCGGGATTCCAGGTTCGGGCCAAACCGTCATTCCAGCGAAAGCTGGAATCTCCCTTCTTCTTCCCGCGTCTCCCAAGAAGTGAGATCCCAGCTTCCGCTGGGATGACGCGGGTGCGACGCGGCTGCGACGACGCGCCTCCCCCAGCCCCCCGGTCAGCCGACGATCTGGAAATCGGCGGCGCCGAGCTCGGTCCCCGCGGTCAGCCGCGCGAACAAGATCTGCGCCCCCGCGCCATTGCCGTCGGCGTCGTAGAACAGCCGCCCGCTCGCCTGGTCGTAGACGATCCGGTCCTCGGCATCCTTGGCCGCGGCGCCGAGCACGAACGCGTCGCCGGCCAGCCGCGCCTGCGGCCCGGCCGCGCCGAACGCGCCGCGGTCGAGCAGGATGAAATCCTCGGCCGCGAAATCCATCACCCGGTCGGCGTTGCGCCCGACGCTGAGCGCGGCCTCGAACACGAACCGGTCGGCGCCGGCGCCGCCGGTCAGCAGGTCCAGCCCTTGGCCGCCGTGGAGGATGTCGGCCCCGCCGCCGCCGCTCAACTGGTCGTTGCCGCCGCGCGCCACGATCAGATTGTCGGTCGCGTTGCCGGTGGCCACGAACGCCGCCGTCCTGGGGCCGTCGAACACCAGCTTCTCGACATTGGCGGCGAGCGTCACCGCGTCGAGCTGGGTGGTCACGACGTCGTAGCCGCCGTCCACCACCTCGCGGATGACGTTGTCCGCGCGCAGCCGGTAGCTGTCGTCGCCGGCGCCGCCGCCCAATATGTCGCCGCTGCCGCCGCCGCCGTCGATCACGTCGTTGCCGTCGCGGGTGGAAATGACGTCCTTGCCGATCGTGCCAATGATCCTGTCGACGCCGAGGCTGCCGTTGATCGCGACCTGGTCGGTCCATGTCGAGATGATCGCCCCCTCCAGCTTGAGAACCACGCCGGGCACGGCGAGATTGATCACGTCGGTTTCGAGCTCGGTGCCGGCCAGATCGGCGACGCCGGACTTGTTGATCGTCACGCTGGCGATCTCGGCCTCTTCCAGCGCGCCGAAATCCCTCGCCCCGAGCGTCACGCCATAGTTGCTTTCAATCTCTTCGATGCTGACGATGCGCGTGAGCGTCGCGTCGCCCGCCAACAGGATCAGATCATACCCCTCGCCGCCGTCATAGATGTCGCCGGCGACATTGTCCGACCCGTAGACCAGGAACCAGTCCGAGCCGTCGCCGCCATAGAGGCGGTCCGCGCCCTCGCCGCCGCGCAGCTGATCGTGGCCGCCATTGCCGTACATTATGTCGTTGCCGCCATTGCCGTTGACGACATCTTCGGTTTCGGAGCCGCGGACGAGGTCGGTGCCGGCGCTGCCCTCGACCACGGCATCGAAAAAGTCCTTTTCCGAAAGCATCAGCTCGAGCCCGGGATCGGCGAGGGTGATGATCTGCACCACCAGCTGGACGTCGGTGAGGTCGGCGATGCCGGTCCCTCCGATGATCAGCTCATGGGTGTCGATGGCCCTGAATTTGGCCGCCTGGCCGGCCGCGATGCGGACCCCGTCGATCGCGTCCAGCGTCTCGATGTCGTCGCCGATCAGCACCAGGCTGAGATCGAGGTTGGCGGGCTCGATCAGCAGCCGGTCGTACCCCGCGCCGCCGGAATAGCTTTCGCCCGCGACCCCGCGGCGGTCCTCGATAAACAGCACGTCGTCGCCGGCGCCGCCGCTGATCGTGTCGGTGCCGAGGCCGCCGTCGATATGGTCGTTGCCGCCGAGCCCGTCGATGACATCGTTGCCGTTCGTCCCGATGATCCGGTCGTCGCCTTCAGTCGCCGCCATTTGGTCCCCCACGTCTCACTATGCGGCAAGGTGGCGACGCGCGTCCGCCGCCGCCCGCTACGTGCGTGCCGCGCCGCGCCGCGTCTTTGGAAAACCACGAATCCCCCCGCCCCCGAACCTTAGCAGCCGCCGCTCCCACGGCAAGCGCCGCGTCATTGCAGCGGAAAGCGGGAGCCGGGGGCACCGCTGAAAGCCCTTCGTCATTCCAGCGAAAGCTGAACTCTATTTTCACTCGGGTGCTGAAAGAAGTGAGATCGCAGCTTCCGCTGGGATGACGCCGGACCACCGCCCCCCCCCCCGCTCAATAGCCGATAAAATCCCGTGCCCGAGCACCGTCCCGGCCTCGACCCCAGCGAACAAAATCGCCTCGCCCGCGCCGCTGCCGTCGGCATCGTAGAAGATCCGCCCGGTCTCGCTTTGGTAGAGGATGCGGTCGTCCGCCTCGGGCCGGAACGCCGCCCCTTCCGGGCCGGCTTGATTGCGCCCCCGGAACTTTCCGGCCCCCGGAGCGCTGAGCCCCCCGCAGGGAGGCTCGTTTGGACGATCGCACGTATTACCAGCGGCTCGAGCAGGGCGCCCGCTATCTCGCCGCCCGCGCCGCCGACGAGGCCGAGCGCCGCATCCATCTCGGCTGGGCCAACCGCTACTTCCGCCTCGCCTCCGAATCCCCCACCCGCCCCGCCGGCTGAGGGTCGCGCGGCACTCGTGCCCCTGCGAAGGCAGGGGCCCAGACCAGGCGCAGCCTGTCGGGCGAGGGCCGGCTACAGTCGCGGCAGTCGCGGTTCATCTGGGCGGAGAAAAGTCTGGACCCCTGCCTTCGCAGGGGAACAGGTGCGGCGCTCGCGGCCCTGCCTTCGCAGGGGAACAGGTGCGGCGACCCTATTCGCTCAATCCTGAGGAGGGACTGACCCCGGACTTGATCCGGGGGAATGCGACTCGAAGGACCACCCCAACGCCACATCCCCACCAAACCACGACTCATCGCTACGCATGAGAAACAAGTCTATCCTAACCCGATTACTTGACTAATCCATATTAACCATGCGCATCCAAAGTAGATGATGCTGGTTTTAGCGGCACTCGCGAAGACGTGCCCCCGCGCCTTCGAAGGGATCATCGCCAGCGCGGCTTATCGCTCCACCGGCCTTCATCGCTATCAGGGAAGATTGTCATGGCAAAGCGTTCGGAAGACTCCACCACCTATCGCAGCGACGAACTCGACCAGGCCGCTCTTTACGGCGCCGAAACTTACAACGGCGACGAGCACGAAGACGACGAGGATGATGACGACGATCATGACGACGACGATGACGACGACGATTGCGACGACGACAGCGACGACCATGACGGCGAAATCGACCGCGTGACCGGCACCAACGAGGCCGACAAGCTCTCCTTTAACATCACCGACGACGATCCTTTCCGCGCCGACCTTCGCGGCGGCCTCGACACGGTCAAGATCCGGGCCGACGACGAAGTAGACCAGGTCCGCATCGCCTTCACCCAGAATGAAGTCGGCAACGGCGACCCGCGTGACAGCGACAGCCAGGACAACCAGGATGGCGGCCTCGCCGTCCGCGTCCGCGCCGAGGATGAGGACGGCCGCCTGACCGGCCCGATTAGCCGCTTCGACGACGAAGGCATCCGCTTCGTCGCCCAGGGCGGCCTCACCTTCGACGTCCGCGAGCTCACCGACGGCAGCCGCATCGGCGACGATTTCGAAGTCGTGGTGCTCGGCAGCAGCGGCGACGATTTCATCGACGAGAGCGACGAGCATGACGACGACGACGGCTATGACGACGACGATCATGACGACGACGATCATGACGACGACGACAGCGACGACGACGACGATCATGACGAGGATTGCAGCTGCGACGACGATGACGACGGCGACAAGGACGATGAGGATGACGGCAACGTCTACGCCCATGGCGGGCGCGGCGACGACGTCATCATCGGCGGCGACGGCGACGATTATCTGGTCGGCGGCGCCGGCCGCGACAAATTGTTCGGCAATGACGGCCGCGACACGCTGATCGGCGGCGCCGGCATGGACCTGCTGGTCGGCGGCGACGGCCATGACACGCTCTTCGGCGGCCGCGGCGACGACTGGCTCGAAGGCGGCGACGGCAACGACCGGCTCGACGGCGGCCGCGGCGACAACCGCATCGACGGCGGCAACGGCAGCGACACGGTCAATTTCGACATCTCCGAGGACGGCTCCGACCGGGTCAATCTCGGCGGCGGCCTCGACCGGGTGAACGTGTCCGGCGACGACGATGTCGAGGAGGTCCGCCTCACCCTCACCGGCGGCGAGGTCGGCGACGGCTCAGGGCGCGAGAGCGGCGACCGCGACAACCAGGATGGCGGGCTCGGCGTCCGGCTCCAGGCCGAGGACGCCGACGGCAATGTCACCGGCCCGGTCAGCCGCTTCGACGATGAAGGCATCGTCTTCGACGGCCGCGACGACGGCATCCGCTTCGACGTCCGCGAGACCGCGACCGGCAACGAGCGCGGCACCTACGACGTGGTCATCCTCGGCACCGATGGCGATGACCGCTTCGACGAGCGCGGCACCACCGAGGATCAGTACATCAACGGCGGCCGCGGCTCCGACGAGCTCTACGGCGGCGGCGGGCAGGATTTCCTGGCCGGCGGCGCGGGCCGCGACCTCTTGAACGGCGGCCGCGGCGACGACACGCTCCAGGGCGGCAATGGCGACGACGTCTTCCAGTTCCGCCGGCGTCCGGGCGACGATACCATCCTCGACTTCGAATCCGGCTCCGACCGCATCGATTTGAGTGCGTTCGACATCGACGAGGACGATGTCGAGACCGAGACCTCGGGCGGCGACACGGTGATCTTCGTCGACACCAACGATGACGGCGAGGCCAATTTCAACATCACCCTCAAGAACGTCGACCAGGTCGCCGCCGGCGACTTCATGTTCGGCTGATGACAGGCGCCGCCGCTCCCTTGGGGGGCGGCGGCGGCCCAAATGCCAGCGCAACCAACCCGGCATTCCGGCGCAAGCTGGAATCTCCCTTCCTCCTTCAGTGCGGAAGGCAAGTGAGATCCCAGCTTTCGCTGGGATGACGTGGCGGCTTGCGCTGGAATGACGCCTGCGCACCCCTCCTCCGCGCCGGCGGCTTCGTCTTTTCAACTTAGCCTCGCCCCCGGGCGGAACTCCGCCCGCGCTTAAGCGCTTCGTTTGCTTGCACTAAGCCCCCGGAGCCGCCGATGCTGACCTATCCCGTCCGCCTGATCCCCGAGGGGGAATCGTCGGTCATGCTGATCTTCCCCGACGTTCCCGAAGCGGTCGTCGTCGGCGCCGACGAGCAGGACGCCTTCGACCGCGCGCCCGCCCTACTCGAGGCGGTGCTGCGCGGCTATGTCGAGGAGGAGCGCCCGCTCCCCGCCCCCTCCGACATATGCGGCGCCCCCACCGTCGCCACCCCCCGCTTCGCCAAACGCGCCCGCGCCCTCGCCAAGGCGGGCTGAGGCGGCGGCGGCCGGTTCAGGCGGTCAGTCGAACAGCTGCAAAAGCACCGGCATTCACCAATCCGCTGACCGTGCCCCTGCGAAGGCAGGGGCCCAGACCAGGCGCAGCCTGTCGGACGAGGGTAGAGGTCGCGCCAGTCCCCGTCATGCCGGACTTGATCCGGCATCCGCCTTCCCGGCCGATCGCTCAGTCGCCGCCAAAGCCGATTGGTCGGCGGCTCCGCTTGCTTGCCATTGTCCTCCGGGATGCCGTGCCGCAGGTTCCAGATGACAGCCGCGATCAGCATGAAGCCAAGCGCAGCCCCGACCATCTCCACCACGCTCATTCCGGCTTCTCCACCGGCTTAGGCTCCATCATGGATCTCCCATGCTGGAGAGGCCGATATAGGCGGCCAACACTGACAGTAGCACGAAGGCGAGCACGACGCCGCCGAGAATCTTCCAGTTCACTCCGGCTTCCGGGCGGGTTCATGCCCGACCCGCGCCGCGCGCCGGTTCAGGCGGTCCAGCCGCCTCAGCCGAACAGCTGGAAATCAGCCGCGCCGATCTCCGTCCCCGCGGTCACCTGCGCGAACAATATCCTGGCGCCGGCGCCGTTGCCGTCGGCGTCGTAGAACAGCTTGCCGCTGGCCTGGTCGTAGATGATCCGGTCCTCGGCGTCCTGCGCGCTGGCCCCGACCACGAAGGCATCGCCGGCCAGCGCCGTGCCGCGCCCCGGCAACGCGGCGAAAATCGCGCGGTCGAGCGCAATCGCATCCCCGGCCGCGAAATCCCCGATCTTGTCGACATTGCCCGTGCCCAGCAGGGTTTCGAACAGGAAGGTGTCGGCGCCCGCTCCGCCGTACAGCGTGTCGCTGCCGCCGCCGCCGTGCAGGCGGTCGTCCCCGCCCATGGCGGTGATCCGGTCCGCTCTGGCCCCGCCGACGATCATATTGCCGTCGTGGTTGCCGCCGCCGTAGAAAATTCCGGCGCCGGTGTAGATCAGATTCTCCACGTTGGTGGGCAGCGTGCCGTAAGTGAGCCTGGTCTCGACCGTGTCGATGCCGGCGTCCCGTCCCTCCACGATCACATCCTCGTCCAGGCTGCCCTCGATGATGACGACATCGACATAGATATCGTCGCCGGCGCCGCCCCTGAGCTCGTCCATCCCGTCCGATCCGCCCCACAGCCGGTCGGCGCCGTCGCCGCCGCTGATGACGTCGCTATAATTGCTGCCGAGGATCACATCGTCGCCGCCGCTGCCTTGCAAAACATATTGGTCGGCCCAGTCGACCGAGCGCATGTCGAGCGTCGAGCCGCCGACTTCGAGCCGGATCGAGTTGGTCCCCAGATAGGCGGACGCCTTGACGTAGCCGGCGGTGGTGATGGCGACTTGCGTCGCCGTGACGTTGACGAACTGCCCGAACTGGGCGGCGCTCATGGCGAGCGCGCCGGAGCTGGAGATCAGCTCCACGCCCGCGATCGTCACCGCGGACACGTCGAGGAAGGTCGAGCCATAGACCGCGACATGATCGTCGCCGGCGCCGCCGATATATTGCTCCCCCGCCACCAGGTTGCGCGCATCGATCTGCAAATCATCGTCGCCGGCGCCGCCATTGACGATGTCGAGGCCGAGCCCGGCATGGATATAGTCGTTACCCAGTCCGCCGCTCAGCCTATCGTCCCCGTCGCGGCCGTAGAGCCTGTCGGCCCCGGAGCCGCCGACGACGACGTCGGTGCCGTCGCTGCCGGCGACCTCCTGGGCTTTCTGGACGCCGGTCAGCTTGAGCGTGATGCCGCCGACGCCCAGCTCGATCGTGCCCGCCGTGACGGCGGCGCCGCTGAGATCGCAGACGCCGGCCGTGGCGATCGTCAGGTCGCCGACGGCTTCCACGAAGACGATACTGAACGCGCCCAGCAACCCGGCGTCGATCGAGCTCAGATTTTCGAGCCGCAGCTCCTCGATCTGGCGGGCGATGGTGGCCGGCCCGGAGGCGCTCACGATCCCGCTATAATATAATATGTCGTGGCCCTCGCCGCCATAATAGCGGTCCCCGGCGCCGCCCGCCGCGCCGGCATGGTCGAACTTGTCCGCGCCGTCCCCGCCGTTCAGCACATCCGCGCCGGCGCCGCCGGTCAGCAGGTCGTTGCCGCCGCCGCCGGTCAGCACGTCGTCGCCGCCACTGCCTTCGAAAGTCTCGGCGGCCGACGTGCCGGTGACGATGTCGCGGCCGCTGCTGCCGGTCACCCTGGCCGGGCCGCCGGGCCCCTCGGGAAGGTAGAGCGTGACGCCGGCCACGCCGAGCTTGATGCTGCTCGTCACCAGCTCGGTCTCGCGCAAGTCGACGGCGCCCGCGCTGGTGATGGTCAGCTCTTTTGCCGAAACCGCGCGGAAAGCGGCGAACTGGCCCGCTCTCAGCGACGCGTCGCCGAGCCGGTCGGCGGACCCGACGCGCAGGCTTTCGACGTCCGCCGCGATCGTCAGGCCGCTGATGTTGACCCCGTTCACACTGATCAGCAGTTCGTCCCAACCGGCGCCGCCGGCATAGGATTCCCCCGCCGCCAAATCGCCTTGGCCACGGATGACGAAGCGGTCGTTGCCGGCGCCGCCGCTTATGGTGTCGCGGCCGAGCGCGCCGGTGATCACATCGTCGCCGCCGAGCCCGTCGATCAGGTCGTTGGCCGTGGTTCCGTTGATGATGTCATTGCCTTCGGTCGCCACGTTCTTTTCCCCCACTGGTCGCGCGGGGGTCACGGCGCACGTCGCCGCCGCGCCTCCGAAGCGCGCCGGCCTGCCTCTTGGAATCCAA
>DASVRK010000023.1:0-4993 GCA_036388655.1 Allosphingosinicella sp.
GAGGGCGTCGAACAGTCGCGCGGCGGCCTCGACGAGGTCGCCCGACGGGCTGAGGCTGTCGTCGCCGGCCACCTCGCCGAACCCGATCAGCCATTCGTCGGGCGCGGCCGAGCGCGCCTCGAGGCGCAGCGGCTTGGAGGGCGCATAATGGCTTGGCAGCTGGCCGGGCGCCTCGATCTTGCCCGGAACCCCGCTATCGCCGGGTAATCCGGCTGCCGCCGCCACCTCGCCGAAGTCGACCGGACCGGGCCGGAGCAGGCGGAGACCGCCGCCCGCGAAGCTCACGATCGTGGACTCGATGCCGAGTGCAGTCGGGCCGCCATCGATGATCAGCTTTATCCGCCCGCCGAGGGTCTTCAGGACATGCTGCGCGGTGGTCGGGCTGATGCCGCCGCTCAGATTGGCGGAAGGCGCGGCGAGCGGCTTGCCCGTTTCCGCCAGCAGCGCCTGGATCACCTCGTGGCGCGGGCAGCGCAGGGCGATGCTGCCCAGACCGGCGGTGGCGAGCGCGGCGATGCCGCTGCCCGGGCGGCTCGGGACGACCAGGGTGAGCGCGCCTGGCCAATAAGCTTGTGCGACGGCGCGAGCGCCCTCGGAGAAGCAGCCCAAAGTTTCGGCCTGCGCAAGATCGCGGACGTGGACGATCAGCGGGTTGAAGGCGGGCCTGCCCTTGGCCTCGTAGATACGCGCCACCGCCTCGCCGTCAGTGGCGTCGGCGGCGAGGCCGTAGACCGTCTCGGTCGGGACCGCGACCGGAAGGCCCTGCCGGATGAGGCGCGCCGCCGCCTCGATCGCGTCCTTGCCGTAGCGGCGGATTTCGGTCGGATAAGGCGGGTTTGGCGGGCTCACCCGGCGGCGCTATAGCCGGGGCCGAACTCACGCAAGACCGGGGACCCGACGCCTTGACCTACAGCCCGCCGATCGCCGAACAGCGTTTCCTGCTCCAGCATATCGTCAAGCTCGACGAGATTGCCGGCCACAATGCCTTCGCCGAGGCGAGCCCCGATCTGGTCGACGCCATCCTCGAAGGGGCGGGGGCGTTCGCGGCCGGCGAGTTCGGGCCGCTGAACCGGGTCGGCGACCAGATCGGCGCGGCTTGGTCGCCGGACGGCGTCGCGATGCCGCCGGGCTTCAAGGCGGCCTACCACGCCTATGTCGAGGGCGGCTGGGGCACGCTGGCGGGGCCACCCGAATTTGGCGGCCAAGGGCTGCCGATGACGCTGGCGACGGTGGTGCTCGAGGATCTCGGCTCGGCCAATCTGGCTTTCTCTTTGTGCATGATGCTGACGCCCGGCACGGTCGAGGCGCTGGTCCGGCACGGCTCGGACGAGCTGCAGCGGATCTGGCTGCCCAAGCTGGTGACCGGCGAATGGAACGGCACCATGAACCTCACCGAGCCGCAGGCCGGCTCCGACGTCGGCGCGTTGAAGACGCGCGCGGTGCCGAAGGGCGACGGCACCTATCGCGTCAAGGGGCAGAAGATCTTCATCACCTGGGGCGAGCACGATCTTACCGACAATATCGTCCATCTCGTGCTGGCGCGGCTGCCGGACGCGCCCGCCGGCACCCGGGGGATTTCGCTGTTCCTGGTGCCGAAGTTCCGGCTCGGCCCGGACGGGGCGCCGGCTGAGTTCAACGACGCGCGCTGCGTGTCGATCGAGCACAAGCTCGGCATCCACGCCTCGCCCACCTGCGTCATGTCCTATGGCGACCAGGACGATTGCGTCGGCTGGTTGGTCGGCGAGGAGAATGGCGGCATGCGGGCGATGTTCACGATGATGAACAATGCCCGCCTCAATGTCGGCCTTCAGGGCGTGTCGATCGCCGAGCGGGCGACCCAGGCCGCGGTCGCCTATGCGCGGGACCGGCGGCAGGGGGCGAGGGGGCTTGGCCGCGAGGCGGCGGCGATCGTCGAGCATCCCGACGTGCGGCGGATGCTGATGCGGATGAAGGCGCTGACCCAGGCGGCGCGGGCGCTGACTTATTATGCCGCCGGCCAGACCGACCGCGGCGCGCTCGGCGACGCCGCCGCCAAGGCGCGGCTCGACCTGCTGACGCCTTTGGTCAAAGCCTACGGCACCGATGTCGGCGTCGAGGTGGCGAGCCTCGGCGTGCAGGTCCATGGCGGCATGGGCTATATCGAGGAGACCGGCGCCGCTCAGCATTATCGCGACGCCCGCATCACGCCGATCTACGAAGGCACCAACGGCATCCAGGCGGCGGACCTCGTTGGCCGCAAGCTCGGGCTCGAAGGCGGGGCCGTGCTGGAGCGGCTGCTCGCCGACATGCGCGCCGACACGGGCGATCTGCCGCAGCTTGGTGCGCTGATCGCCGCCTGCGAGGCGGCGGCGCGCCGGCTCGCGGCGGCCGCGCCCGACGACCGGCTCGCCGCCTCCTATCCGTTCATGACGATGCTGTCGGTCGCGGTCGCCGGGTGGCTGATGGCGCGCCAGCTCGCCGCCGCCGCGGCCGGCGAGGGGGATCCCGCCTTCCTGGCCATGAAGCGCGCCGCCGCGCTTTTCTATATCGAGCGGCTCGTGCCCGAAGCGCTCGGGCTGGAGGCGCAGGCGGCGGCTTCGGCGGACCTGCTCTATTCGGTGCCCGAGGAGGCGTTCGCCGCCTGAGGCGGCGATGCAACAGGCGCCGGCTCGGCTCGTTCTTGGGGAAGGGATTTCGCGAGGAAACGGCATGGCAGAGGATGACAAAGGTGTGGGCGAAGGTGGTGCCCAAAGCGGCGAGGCCGCGGCCCCGGGCGCTCCGGCCAAGGGCGATTCGCTCGAAGATGCCGCCAACGAGGCGGTGCGGGAGATAGAGCGGCGCGAGGATGGCGGCGGCCATGCCGGAGCGGGCGATATCGGCTGAGCGCCGCGCCGGCGTCGGGCGGCGAAAAATCTTTTTGCCTGCGGTGGCTTAACCTACGATAAGCTTGAGCCGACGCTCCAACGAATCGCCCCGCACGACCCATGTCAGCTTCCAGTTTATTCAGATCGCCGCTCCTGTTGTCGCTGCCGCTGCTCGTGGGCGGCTGCGTCGCCGACGGGCACTTTTACGGCGGAGCGGAAAGCGGCGGCGGTTTCCGGCAGGAGGCGGAGGGAAGCGCCACTATCTACGTCCACACCCCGGTCGGCGGCGCTCCGGAGAGTGCCGGCGCTTCGAGGCGCGGACCCGATCCGCGGGCGGTGGCGGAGGTCGCGGCGACGGCGGCGAGGCAGGTGAGGCGCTGCTACCGGCAGCCCCGGATCCGGCACGAAGGGCGCCGGATCGTCACCCGCCTGCTGGTGCGGTTCGCGCCCGACGGCAGCCTGACCGAGCTTCCGTCCGTGCTCGAGCAGCATGGCGTGACCGCGTCCAGCCGCGCCCATGCCGCCGCCATGGCCGAGGCGGCCAGCCTCGCAGTGATCCGCTGCGCTCCGGTGCGCCTGCCTCCCGAGCTGCACAAGGGCGGCTGGGACGTGCTGCAACTCACCTTCAGCCCGCAGGCGCGGGCCTAGGGGGGCTGGCGGCGCGATCCCGCTCGATTCCGTTCGTGTCGAGCGAAGTCGAGACACCCCATCGAGCGCAGTCGAGAACCTGAACCCGATGACGCCTCGGCTTCGCTCGGCAGGGTCCCTCGACTCCGCTCGGGACGAACGGAACCCCGCGAACGCGGGAATCCCGCTGCTTTAAGCCAGAGGGCAGGGAAGAAGAGAAGCGGGATCCCCGCTTTCGCGGGAATGACGGAGTGGCTCGGGTGACGGGAGTATGCCCCCGCTCAGGCGAGGGCGCGGTCGACCAGGTCGGTGACGTCGAGGTCGAGGCGGCGGATATGGGCGGCGATGGCGGGCCAGCGCTGCTCGAGGAATTCCTTGCGGGCGCTGGTGCGCAGCCGGGCGGTGGCGCCCTCGGCGACGAACATGCCGACGCCGCGCTTCACCACCACCAGCCCCTCGTCCTGGAAGGTCTGATAGGCCTTGGCGACCGTGAGCGGGTTGGCGCCATGCTCGGCGGCGAGGCTGCGGACCGACGGCAGCGGATCGCCGTCGCCGACCCTTCCGTCGAGGATGCCGGCGGCGATCGAATCGCGCAGGCGGAGATAGACGGGGCGGTCGTCCTTGATCATGCCCTGCTATGCTGTACTAATACACCGCGCCGGTCAAGCCCGCAGGTGATGGCCCCGCCTCAGCCGGCGGGCGTCCAGTCGCTGACCGCCAGCTCCGGCGCCGGCCGCGGCCGCTCCTCGAGCGGATTGGCCGGGGTGCCGATATAGACGAAGCCGGCGATGCTCTCGTGATCGCGTCCGAAGGCGCGGCGCACCTCCTCCGAATAAGCGGCCCAGCCGGTGATCCAGCCACCCGCATAGCCGCTGGCATGCGCGGCGAGCAGCAGGTTCATGATCGCCGCGCCGCACGACAATTGCTGCTCCCACACGGGGATCTTGGACGGCTGGACCGGGCTCGAAAGCACCACCACCAGGGTCGGCGCCTGATGCGCCATCCGGTCGACCGCTTCGATCTCGGCGCGGGTCGGCTCGGGGCAGCCGATTCGATGGGCGCGGTGGAGGAGGGCGGCAAAGGCGCCGCGATCCTGCTTGCGGACGTGGATGAAGCGCCAGGGGACGAGCTTGCCATGGTCGGGCGTGCGGCAGGCGATCTCGAACATCTCGCGCAATTGTTCGTCGTCGGGACCCGGGGCGACGAGGTCGCGCGGCCGGCCCGAGCGGCGGGTCTTGAGGAGCGAGAGGGCGGTGGAGCGGTCGTTGAGCATCGCCGCGGCGCTAGCAGCGTGGCGGCCCGGCAACAATGTGCTTCACATGTTCGTTTTGGCCGCTAGGTTGCGCGCCCAATGAGGCACGCGCGTGCCCGATAAGTACATGAGGATGCTTGCTATGGGCCTGAAGGACGTCTCCTTGTGGAATGAAGGCGATTGGATCGCGGTGGTGGCCTTGGTCCTTCTGGCCGGGTTTCTCTCGGTCGGCGGCCTGATCGCGGTCAGCAAGAAGCCGGAGTTCGCGGGC
>DASVRK010000024.1:0-12813 GCA_036388655.1 Allosphingosinicella sp.
ATAGCCTGAACGCGCGAACAGCGAAATCGTAGGCGCGGACCGGCCGCCGTCCCCCTGAACGTCCGCCGTCACCCTGACCGGCCCGTAACCTGAACCGCCTCCGTCACCGCCGTCGACGTCACCTGAATGACAGCTCTACGCCTCCGCCGGTTGCGTCACCCTGAACAGCATGACAGCCGCTTGTGCCGCCGCTCTGTCGATGGTACAATATCTCATAACATGAAGGAGAAGGTCATGCCCAGCCCGCGCCGCCCGATCCCGGCTTTCGCAATTCCCGCCGAGCAGCCGATCGGGGAGCTCAACACCACGCCTTTGATCGACGTCATGCTGGTGCTGCTGATCATGTTCATCGTCACCATCCCGATCACCACCCACAAGGTCGACATCGATATTCCCCAGAGCGGCGGGGTCCCTGCCAAGCCGGTCGTCCACCGGCTCGAACTCGATGCCGCCGGGCGGGCGCATTGGGACGACGCGCCGGTCGCCCGCTCCCAACTGCCCGCCTTGGTCCGCGCCATGAACAGCGAGCCGAATGCCGAGCTGCACCTGCGCGCCGACGGCGAGACGCCCTATGCCGCCTTCGACGAGGTGCTCGCGATCGTGAAGCGGGTCGGCGTCGAGCGGCTCGGCATGGTCGGCAACGAGCGCTTCGTGCACGCCGCCTCCTGAGCGGCCCCGCGTTTCCCTCCCGCGCCGGTTTGCGCTAAGCAGGGGGCTAGGCTCAGCCGGGAGGCGATCATGGTCCTGCTCATCGTCGGTGCGTTGCTCGTGGTCCTGGGCGTGGTCGTCGCCGCCCGCTCGAACGTCAAGCGCGGCGGCCGCATGAGCCAGTCGGAAGAGACCGTGTCGCACGAGCCGCGCGACACCCTGGAGCCGACCGGCCGCGGCGATCGCCTCAGCTTCAAGCCCGATCTTCCCGGCATGGTCCTGATCGGGCTTGGCCTGATCCTGATGGTGGTCGGCGCCGGCTGAGGCCCGCCCGCATCCTTGATCCACATTAAAATGCTGCACTGCAGCAACGTTCGGTGCAACAAGGCGTTCTATCGTCGACCTCGTCCGTTGTGGACGCGGCGCCTGTGCGGGAAGGAACCCGATGCGCCTCTCGAAAACCATCACTCAACTCAATCGCGCGCGCCGCCATATGGCCGCCGCCTCGCCGGCCGGCCCGGCCGCCGACCGCCTGTCCGATTTCACCGGCTTCGAAAATCCCGGCAGCCTGCGCGGCCGCTGTTATGTCCCCGCGAACCTCCCCGCAGGCGCCGCGCTCGTCGTCGTGCTCCACGGCTGCACCCAGACGGCCGGCGGCTACGATCATGGCGCCGGCTGGTCCCACCTCGCCGACCGCCACGGCTTCGCTTTGCTCTTTCCCGAGCAGCAACGCGCCAACAATCCCAATCTCTGCTTCAACTGGTACCAGCCCGCCGACGCCAAGCGCGGCATGGGCGAGGCCGCCTCGATCCGCGCCATGGTGGAAGCGATGCGCAAGGCCCACGGCCTCGATCCCGCGCGGATCTACGTCACCGGCCTGTCGGCGGGCGGGGCGATGGCCTCGGTGATGCTCGCCGCTTATCCCGAAGTCTTCGCCGGCGGCGCCATCATCGCCGGCCTTCCTTATGGCTGCGCGTCCAACGTGTCCGAGGCGTTCGAATGCATGGCCGGCCGCGCCGCCGGCGATAGCGCGGCGCTCGCCGCCAGCGTCCGCCGCGCCTCGCCGCACAAGGGGCCGTGGCCGCGCGTGTCGGTGTGGCAGGGCAGCGCCGACCGCCTCGTCGTGCCCGGCAATGCCGACGCCATCCTCGCCCAATGGACCGGCCTCCACGGCCTCGCCGCCACGCCCGACCGCATCGACACGGTCGGCCGCCATCCCCGCCGCGTCTGGCTCGGCGCCGAGGGCGAAGTGCTGATCGAGCATTTCGACATTGCCGGCATGGGCCACGGCACCCCGCTCATGCCCGGCACGGAGGAGGGCGAGTCCGGCAATGCCGGCGCGCACATGCTCGACGTCGGCTTGAGCTCGACCGACCATATCGCCGCCTTCTTCGGCATCGCCCCGCCGCCGCCCGCGGCCACCCGCCGCAAGCCCGCCGCCAAGGCGACCGCCGCAGCGGCCCCGGCTCCGGCGCCCCGCAAACGCGCCGCTCCCCGCCGAAACCCAAAGCCCGAACCCGCCTCAGGCGTCCAGGCCGTAATCGAAGACGCCCTCCGCGCCGCCGGCCTGCTCCGCTAGCCGGCAGCGTTGGTCCGGCCCCGCCGGGGAGAAGGAACACCCCCCCCGCCGGGGACAAGGAACAACCGTCATGCCAGCGAAAGCTGGCATCTCACTTCTTTTGGGAGCCAGGGAAAAAGGGAGATTCCAGCTTTCGCTGGAATGACGGCGGCCCGCGTCTTGCACAGCCTCCGGGCGTCGCGACATGTTCCCCGGCGAAAGCCGGGGTCCAGCTTCCTTACTTCCGTCCGAACCCGTTGCTAATTCCGCAACACCAATGTTCCAGGCGCGCCTCTTCCGCATCCTCCTCGGCAACCCTAAATCCCCTCCTGCCGCCGCGCGCGGCGCAGCCAAAAGGGGAGATGACGCCATGACCGCTTATGCCGCCGAACGCTGGCAGCACGCCGAGGGCGTCTTCACCCCGCTCGAGCTGCAGGTCATCGCGCTGGCCGCGGGCTCGCCCGGCGATTGCCGCGTGTCGACCACGGACGGCGGCCTGCTCGCCCGGATCGGCCGCGCGCTCGCCAAGCTGTTCGCGCTCCACATCCCCGCCGGCCTCGCCAACGAGCGGCTCGAGGCGCTGCGGCGGCTCGCCTGCCGCAGCTTCGCCACCGGCGGCCGGCTCGAGCAGGAGACCATCGCCAAGGCGCTCGCCGCCGGCCTGAACCGGCTCCAGGTCGACACCGTCGCCGGCATCGCCGCCGGCTGGCACGCCAACCTCACCCGCTAGCGGCGATCCGGTTGCAGGGCCGCGGCCCGCCGCCTAGGTAAGGCGCTCCCGCCAACCAGCCCAGGTCCCGCCTTGCCCCGTCCCAACATGCGTATCGCCACGGTTTTCGCCGCCGCCGCCCTCCTGATCGCCGGCTGCTCCGGCCCCTCCGGCGATCAGGCCAAGCAAGCCGAGGGCGAGCGCATGGTCGCGCCAATCCTCACCAGCGAGGGGGCGCGCGACGTCCACAGCTTCGCCCGGCCCGAGATCGCCCGCGTCACCCATGTCGCGCTCGACCTCGTCGCCGACTTCGCCGCCAAGCGGATCGGCGGCACCGCCACGCTCGACATCCAGGCCGCTAAGGGCGCCGGCGAGATCGTGCTCGACACCAAGGGCATCGAGATCGCCTCCGTCACCGACGCCGACGGCCGCCCGCTGCGCTGGGCCTTGGGCGAGGGCGACGCCGCCAAGGGCCGCCCGCTCAGCGTCAAGATGGGCGCCGCCCGCCAGCTCAGCATCGCCTATAAGAGCGGGCCCGATGCCGAGGCGCTGCAATGGCTGACCCCCGCCCAGACCGTCGGCAAGCGCCACCCCTATCTGCTGAGCCAGGGCCAGCCGACGCTCAACCGCACCTGGATCCCGACCCAGGACAGCCCCGGCATCCGCCAGACCTGGGAAGCCCGCGTGGTCGCGCCCGAGCCCTTGAAGGTCGTCATGTCCGGCGAGCGGCTGACGCCCCAGGGCGAGCCCGCCGGCCAGGGCCGCCGCGCCTATCGCTTCCGGATGGACCGGCCGGTCGCGCCTTACCTGATCGCCATCGCCGCCGGCGACATCGCCTTCCGCCCGCTCGGCCCGCGCACCGGCGTCTGGGCCGAGCCCGGCATGATCGAGGCCGCCGCGCGCGAGCTCGCCGACACCGAACGCATGGTCGAGGCGGCGGAGAAGCTTTACGGCCGCTACCGCTGGGGCCGCTACGACGTGATCGTCCTGCCGCCGAGCTTCCCCTACGGCGGCATGGAGAACCCGACCCTCACCTTCCTGACGCCGACCTTCATCGCCGGCGACAAGAGCCTGGTCGGCCTCGTCGCGCACGAGCTCGCCCATAGCTGGTCCGGCAACCTCGTCACCAACGCGACCTGGCCCGACGGCTGGCTCAATGAGGGCTTCACCTCCTATTTCGAGAACCGCATCATGGAGGCGCTCTACGGCCCCCGCCGCGCCGCGCAGGAGGCGGCCTTGTCCTGGGCCGACATGGAAAGCGCCTTCACCGAGCTTGGCGGCGCCGGCGCGCCCGGCACCCGGCTGCGCGGCGACGACGGCCCCGACGACGGCGCCAGCGGCATCGTCTACGACAAGGGCGCGATTTTCCTGCGCTCGCTCGAGCGGATCGTCGGCCGCGAGCGCTGGGACGCGTATCTGCGCTCCTATTTCGATCGCCACGCCTTCCAGCCGATGACCTCGGCGCGCTTCCTCGCCGATCTTTGCGCCAATCTCGTCAAGGGCGACGCCGAGCTTGAGCGCAAGCTGATGCTCGACCAATGGGTCTACCAGCCCGGCCTGCCGGCCAACGCCGCCCGGCCCGATCCGCAGGCCTTCGCCCAGGTCGACCAGGCCACCCGCGCCTATGTCACCGGCGGGCCGGTCGCGCAGGTGCCGTTCGCGCAATGGAACACCGCCGAGCGGCTCCGCTTCCTGAACGCGCTCCCCCGCGAGCTGCCGCCCCAGCGGCTGGCCGAGCTCGACCGCGGCTTCGGCCTCAGCCGGGCCGGCAATAACGAAGTCCTGTTCGCCTGGCTGAAGCTCGCCATCGCCAACCGCTACGACCCGGCGGTGCCGGCGGCGGAGCGCTTCCTGGCCGGCATGGGGCGGCGCAAGTTCGTCGCGCCCTTGTTCGAAGCGCTGGCGGCCGAGGGCGAGTGGGGCAAGCCGATCGCGCGCCGCATCTATGCGGCCGCCCGCCCGACCTACCATTCGGTCACCACCGGCACCGTCGATAAGCTGCTCGCCTCCTAGCCGGCTCGCCTTGCGCCAGGGGAGGGGGAGGGCGGTTTTGGTTCGCCCGGGCCGCGCCGTCCGCCCCTCGGCGGCGGCCCCGCCCGGCAACTTGATCGGTCAGAATTAACGGCGCCTTTAACACTCCATCAAGCCTATCTCGATAACAACCGGGCATCCGACCAGATGACATTGGATTCCCATGTATCAAGCGCCTGTCTCAGTAGATGCCGCGCCCGATGAGCTCGCTCCGGGAGACTTGCCCGACGCGGAGCTCCCCTATGACGATGGCAACCATCGCCTGCGCGAGGCGCATCTCCACAACGGCCAGGCCCAGACCACGGCCCTGTTCGCCCCCTATTTCGCGCTTGCCGGGATCAGCTCGGCGCTGCTCGTCGCCTGGGCGATGCTCGGCCACGGCCGCATCTATCTGATCGTACCCTGGGTCGCGACCGTCGCCTTTGGGCATTGGGTATCCTATCGCCGCGCCATGGAGGCCGGCTCCGCCGCCGGCAGCCGCAGCGCCCGCCGCCAGGCCCATTGGCGCCCGGTGGTCGAGGCCGCCGCTCTGGCCGCGCTCTGGGCCTCGCTCCCGACCTACGCCTTCGCCGTCCACCCGCCCGAAGTGCAGGTGGTGATCGCCGGCGCGATGGGCGCCTTGATCAGCGCCGCCATCGCGCTCGCCGCCATCCCGGCCGCCGCGCTCGCCTGGATCTCGGTGATCACGCTCGCGCTCTGCATCGCTTATTATTTCGGCGCCGCCACCATCGATCTGAAGCTCGGCCTCACCATCGTCGGCTTCGCCGCCATCGCCATCTTCGGCGTCGGCCGCTTCACCCGCTGGACCTTCGCCCAGCTGCGCGACATGGCCAAGGTCCGCACCCAGGCCGAATCGGTCCGGCTGCTGCTCAGGGAATATGAGCATCGCGGCGTCGGCTGGCTCTGGCAGGTCGATAGCGACAACCGCGTCGTCTACATCTCGTCCCGCATGACCAGCCTGCTCGGCCGCTCGACCAGCCAGCTGATCGGCCACTCGCTGCCGGCCTCCTTGGGCGGCAACAGCGCGCTCGGCCGCACCCTGCTCGAGCGCCAGCCTTTCGCCAATCTCGAAATGGAGCTCAAGACCCGCCGCGGCCCGCGCTGGATCAGCCTCGCCGGCGATCCGATCATCGACATGGCCGGCCATTTCCAGGGCTTCCGCGGCGTCGGCTCGGACATCACCGAGGTCCGCAAGACGCAGGAGCGGCTCACCAACCTCGCCAATATGGACGTGCTGTCGGGCCTGCCCAATCGCGGCCGCGTCCGCCAGCTGCTCGGCGAGGCGCTTTCCAACGCGGTGGCGACCAACGTCCCCTGCGCGATCATGTTTCTCGATCTCGACGGCTTCAAGCCCGTCAACGACACGTTCGGCCACCCCAAGGGCGACGCCGTGCTGAAGAGCGTGGCCCAGCGGCTGGTCAAGGCGGTCGGCGACGCCGGCCATGTCGGCCGCATGGGCGGCGACGAATTCGCGATCGTGATCCGCGACGCCCAGGGCCGCAAGACCGTTGAGAATCTCGCCAACCGCCTGATCGAATCGATCGCCCAGCCTTACCATATCGACAAGGTCGAGATCCGGATCGGCGTCTCGATCGGCTGCGCCTACGGCCCGATCGACGGACAGACCGTCGACGACCTCATCCAGAAAGCCGACATGGCCCTCTACCAGGCCAAGAATGCCGGCCGCGGCACCTGCTGCTACTTCAACGACGACATGCGCAGCGTCGCCGAGCACAAGTTGAAGCTCGAACAGGACCTGTCCAACGCCATCGCCAACGGCCAGCTGCGCCTGCTCTATCAGCCGCTGATCAGCGCCGCCGACCAGAGCCTGGTCGGCTTCGAGGCCCTGATCCGCTGGCACCACCCGACCCGCGGCGTCGTCTCGCCGGTCGAGTTCATCCCGCTCGCCGAGGAAACCGGCCTCATCATGCACCTCGGCGATTGGGTGATCGAGGAGGCCTGCCGCGCCGCCGCGACCTGGCCCGACAACATCACCGTCGCGGTCAACCTGTCCGCCCGCCAGCTCGTCCTGCCGGCTTTGCCCGCCACCGTGAACGGCGCGCTCTCCAAATACCGTGTCAAGGCCAACCGCCTCGAGCTCGAAGTCACCGAGACCGTCTTCCTCGAAGACACGGCCGGCTCGCTCGACGTGCTGAAGCGCCTGCGCGCGCTCGGCGTCGGCATAGCGCTCGACGATTTCGGCACCGGCTATTCGTCGCTCGGATATCTGAACAAGGCCGTGTTCCACAAATTGAAGATCGACGGCTCGTTTGTCCGCGAGGCGGCGAACAACAAGGAGACGGTGGCGATCATCCAGTCGATCGTGCAGCTCGCCAAGAGCTTCCGCATGACCATCACCGCCGAGGGCGTCGAAACCGCCGACGATTTCACCCGGATGCGCGACCTCGGCTGCCACCAGATCCAGGGCTATCTGTTCGGCCGCCCGATGACCTTCGAACGCGCCAGCGAGCTCGTCCACGGCACCCAGAGCCGCATGACCGCCTGACCCGCTCGCGGGGCCAATCCGAGGGGCGCCGCTAGGCGTCCTCGTCCTTGCCGCCGCGCAGCGCGCTTGGGCTCCGGC
Organism: Allosphingosinicella sp.; assembly: GCA_036388655.1. Lineage (GTDB taxonomy): Bacteria > Pseudomonadota > Alphaproteobacteria > Sphingomonadales > Sphingomonadaceae > Allosphingosinicella. Next base: position 7,531 of record DASVRK010000024.1, read on the forward strand.
CGGTCCACCGCTTGAACGCGCGCGAGAAGGCGGCCCGGTCCGAAAAGCCGACCAGATAAGCGGTCTCGTGCACCGACGCTTTCCTGCCCGCCAGATAATGCAGCGCCAGCTTGTGGCGCAGTTCGTCCAGCACTTGCTCGAATGAGGTGCCTTCCGCTTTCAGCTTCCGGAACAAGGTCTGGCGGCTGACGCCCATCTCGCGCGCGATCGCTTCCACGCTCACCTTGCCGGTGTGGAGGATGGGCATCGCCAGCCCCTCCACGCGCCCGCGCACCGTCTTGGAGCTTTCGAGGCTCACCAGCAGCGCCTCGGCATGCTCGCTGAGGATGCCGAACGCGTAGCGCGGCTGCGTCGCGATCCGTTGCGTCAGCCGCCCCTCGTCGACCCGCACCGCGTTCCAGCCGGCCTCGAACGTCACCGGCACGCCGCAGATCCGCTCATAATCCCGCCAGTAAGCGGGGGCGGAGTGGCTGACGTGCATCTCCTGCGCCAGCGCCCCGTCCGAGAAGGGGCGGGTCATGCTGATGAAGCGGGCGAACGTGGCCTCGGTGAGCTCGGGAAAGGCGTTCGGGTCCGGCCGCGTGTCGACCATCCAGACGCGGCCCTCGCGCCGCTCGAACTGGAACCTCGGCGCCGCCCCGACGCCGGTCTCGACGATCAACTGGCCGTAGCGGTTCACCTGCTCGATCGACTCGGCGATCGTCTCGCACGTGTAGAAGATGAGGCCAACCACCGAAAAAGCCGACATGTGCACGGTGGCGCCGTAGCGAAGCGCCAGCGCCGGGTCGCCGGTCAGCGTCTTGGCGCTCCGCATCAGCGCGACATATTGGTCCAGCGGGATACGCGCGTCCTGATCGTCGAGCGCGGCCAGCGCGATTCCGGACCGCTCGGCCAGCTCCGCGGCGCTCGCGCCCGCCGCGACCGCAACCCCGATCAGCCCTTTGGCGAGCCCGGCGGCGACGGTCAGCTCAGGCAATGCGCGGCTCCTTTGCAACCTGGGATCACGCTTTTGATTCCGGGAACCATATCCCGGCACTGTGTTGTCGTTCTAACACTCCAGGGTCTCGGGCTCCAATCGGGGAGACTCTTACGCGATGACGCTGATCGTGCACATCCTGTTCGGCAGCGCCGCTCTGGCCGCCGGCGCCGCCGGATTGTGGTTCCGCAAGGGTTCGCGCGCCCACGCCGCCGCCGGCACCATTTTCTTCGTCGCCATGCTGGTGATGGCCGGAACGGGCGCGCTGGTGGCCGCGCTCGGTTCGGAACGGGGCACCGCCGTGATCGGCCTGTTCACCCTCTATCTGGTGGCGACCTCCTGGGCCACCGCCCGGCGGAGGGACGGAACCGCCGGTCGGTTCGAGGTGGCGGGGCTGCTGGTCGCCAGCGCCTGCGCCGCCGCTTTCACCGCCTGTGCCGTCGTCGCGGCGAACAGCGCGTCCGGGCGCCTCGATTCGCTGCCGGCGGCGGCCCACTACCCGTTCGCCATCGTCGCAGCGCTGGCGGCGGGCCTGGACCTCAACTTCATCCTCCGCCGCCGGCTCCTCCCCCGGCAGCGGCTGGCGCGGCACCTCTGGCGGATGTGCGCCGCCTTCCTGATCGCGGCTTTCTCCTTCTTCATGGGCCAGCAGAAGGTGATGCCCGATTTCATGCGCGGCTCGCTTGCTCTGTTCCTCCCCGAAATCGCCATCCTCGGCGCGATGACCTACTGGCTGGTCCGCCTCCGGCTCGGCAAGAAATACGCTCGACTGGTGCCGGCGCGGGCCGCCGCGTCCCCGGGCCAGCCGCTCGCGCCGGCGAAGCCCGCATGAGCGGCGCTACCCCGGATCCGCGGCACGGCTCGGCGCGGCTCACCGGCCTCCTCTACGTGCTCAGCAACATCACCGCGATCTTCGCCTTCTGGGTGCGCAGCCGGCTGGTGGCCGGCAACGACCCGGCCCGAACCGCCGACAATATCATGGCGTCGGAGCCGCTGTTCCGGGCGGGCCTCGCGAGCGAGCTCGTCACCATCGTCTTGACCACGGCTTTGGTGCTCGGGCTCTACGTCGTGCTGAAGCCGGTCGGCCGCAATCTGGCCTCGCTCGCCCTGCTCTGGCGCATCCTCGAAAATTCGGTGCTGGCGGCGCTCACCTTCGCCAGCTTCACCGCGCTCGCCTTGCTCGGCGGCGGCGCCTATCTCGCCTCAGTCGACACCGCCCAGGCCGAGGGCCTCGCCTACGCGCTGATCCGGGTCCACATATACGGCTTCCAGGCCGGCTTCCTGTTCCTGGGGCTGGGCTCGGCTCTGTTCAGCTATCTGTGGCTGAAGTCGCGCTACATACCGCCGCTGATCGCCGCCTGGGGCATCTTCGCCTCGTTGCTGATGGCGTCGGTGTCGCTGGCGCTGATCGTGATGCCGGGCCTGATCTCGGTCATCACCTTGGCCTATATGCTGCCGATGGGCCTTTACGAGATCGGCCTCGGCCTCTGGCTGGTCGCCAAGGGCATCCGCTTGCCCGAACAGGCGCGCCCATCAGCCGACGAGGCGGAATAGCGGCCGGCCGGGCTTCACATCCGGGCCAAAAACCTGTAGAACGAAAATCGAACACCGGCCAAATCGGAACCGCGCCCGGCAAGCCGGGATTCCTGTGCTGCGATGCAACGGTGAAAAAAAATTTTAGCATGTTGACAGCAACGAAGACGGCTCTTTTCCGGCGCGTCGCGGGCCCCGCCCGGCCCGCATTGCGGTGCGGCCGGCGAGCCCCCATCTTGCCAAGTAGCGGCACCCCATATTAGCCCTGTCGCCACAACAAGTAGCAGCCCACCGGCAGACCGACCGCTAGGGCTTGTGTATAAAAGGGGGAGAAAGCTGTGGATTTTGCAGTGAGCGAGAGCAGCCAGCTGGACGAAAGCCGGGCCGAGAGCGACAGCAAATCGGTAGCGCCGATCCGCTTCAAGGTGAAGACCGATCAGAGCCGCGACGCGCTCCTGACCGAGTTCGGCAAGGATACGCTGCGCGACCGCTATCTGCTGCCGGGCGAGACCTATCAGGACCTCTTCGCCCGCGTCGCCTCGGCCTATGCCGACGACGCCGCGCACGCCCAGCGCGTCTACGATTACATCTCCCGCCTCTGGTTCATGCCGGCGACCCCGGTGCTCTCCAACGGCGGCACCGGCCGCGGCCTCCCGATCAGCTGCTATTTGAACAGCGTCGACGACAGCTTGAACGGCATCGTCAACACCTGGAACGAGAATGTCTGGCTGGCCGCGCGCGGCGGCGGCATCGGCACTTATTGGGGCGCGGTCCGCGGCATCGGCGAGCCGGTCGGCCTCAATGGCAAGACCAGCGGCATCATCCCGTTCGTCCGCGTCATGGATTCGCTCACCCTCGCGATCAGCCAGGGCTCGCTCCGCCGCGGCTCGGCCGCCTGCTATCTCGACATCAACCACCCGGAAATCGAGGAATTCCTCGAAATCCGCAAACCCTCGGGCGATTTCAACCGCAAGGCGCTGAACCTCCATCACGGCGTGCTCGTCACCGACGCTTTCATGGAGGCGGTGCGCGACGGCGACGAATGGATCCTGCGCAGCCCCAAGGACGGTTCCGAGCGCGCCCGCGTCGACGCCCGCGCCCTGTTCCAGAAGCTGGTCGAGACCAGGCTGGCGACCGGCGAGCCCTACATCATCTTCATCGACAAGGTGAACCGCTCGATGCCGCGCCACCAGCGCGAGCTCGGCCTCAAGGTCTCGACCTCCAACCTGTGCTCGGAGATCACGCTCCCCACCGGCCGCGACCATCTCGGCAACGACCGCACTGCGGTCTGCTGCCTCTCCTCGCTGAACCTCGAAACCTGGGACGAGTGGAACAAGGACAAGGTCTTCATCGAGGACGTGATGCGTTTCCTCGACAACGTCCTCCAGGATTATATCGACCGCGCCCCCGCCGAGATGGCCCGCGCCAAGTACAGCGCGATGCGCGAGCGCTCGGTCGGCCTCGGCGTGATGGGCTTCCACTCCTTCCTCCAGGCGCGCAATATCGCCTTCGAAGGCGCGATGGCCAAATCGTGGAACCTCAAGATCTTCCGCCACATCTCGGCGCAGGTCAACGAAGCCTCGATGATGCTCGCCAACGAGCGCGGGCCCTGCCCCGACGCCGCCGACCAGGGCGTGATGGAGCGGTTCAGCTGCAAGATGGCGATCGCGCCGACCGCGTCCATCTCGATCATCTGCGGCGGCACCTCGGCCTGCATCGAGCCGATCCCGGGCAACGTCTACACCCACAAGACGCTGTCCGGCTCCTTCTCGATCCGCAACCCGCATCTCGAGCGGCTGCTGATCGCCAAGGCCAAGAATTCCGAAGCGGTGTGGAATTCGATTTTGGAGAAGAACGGCTCGGTCCAGCATCTCGATTTCCTCACGGCTGAGGAAAAGGACACGTTCAAGACCAGCTTCGAGATCGACCAGCGCTGGCTCCTGGAGCTGGCCGGCGACCGTACGCCCTATATCGACCAGGCGACCTCGCTCAATCTGTTCATCCCCGCCGACGTCGACAAATGGGACCTGCTCATGCTCCACTATCGCGCCTGGGAGCTCGGCATCAAAAGCCTCTATTATCTCCGCTCCAAATCGGTCCAGCGCGCTGGCTTCGCGGGCGGCGTCGAGGCCGACAACACGCCGGACCTCAAGCAGATCGAGCTCCAGACGACGGACTATGACGAGTGTTTAGCCTGCCAGTGAGGTGCGGGCGGCCCGGCTTGCCTCCGGCAAGACGGGGACTCGCCACGGCGCCGGCGATGACCAATTAGAATTTCAGGAGACCAAGATGTCCCTCACCGAAGCCCGCAAGCAGTACAAGCCCTTCGAATATCCCTGGGCGTTCGACTTCTGGAAGCGCCAGCAGCAGATTCACTGGATGCCGGAGGAGGTCCCCCTCGGCGAGGATTGCCGCGACTGGGCGCAGAAGCTCACCGAGCACGAGCGCTCTTTGCTCACCCAGATCTTCCGCTTCTTCACCCAGGCCGACGTCGAGGTGCAGGATTGCTACCACGACAAATATGGCCGCGTGTTCAAGCCGACCGAGATCAAGATGATGCTGACCGCCTTCTCCAACATGGAGACGGTCCACATCGCCGCCTACAGCCACCTGCTCGACACGATCGGCATGCCCGAGAGCGAATATTCGGCCTTCCTCCAATATAAGGAGATGAAGGACAAGCACGACTATCTCGCCACCTTCGGCGTCGACACCGACGAGGACATCGCCAAGACGCTCGCCATGTTCGGCGGCTTCACCGAGGGGCTGCAGCT
>DASVRK010000025.1:0-2446 GCA_036388655.1 Allosphingosinicella sp.
GCCGGAGCTGGCGGATGCGGCGCCGATCTGCCGCTATGTGACAACGGAGCTTAGCGGCGACGAGGGCACTGGAGCCATCCCCAACCAGCTTTACTGCCAGACAGCCGACAATGCCTGGGAGCCCTATGCACTCGGCAAGGCTTGACGCACCGGGAAAGGAAACAGAATGCAACGTCCCTCGCCCATCGCCAATGCGGCGCTCGCGTTCGTCTTGCTGTCCGTGCCGGCCGCGCTTGCCGCATCGCCCAGGTCCGTGCGCAAGCTGGATGCGGAGGCCATCCAGAAGGTATCGGAGCGGAAGCTGTGCGATGCTTATGGGGTGTGGCTATCGCAAGGGAAGCAGTATCCGGTCATCGACGGCGAACTGCGGCGGCGCGGCATCGACTGCGCTGACGCGGTCGACCGGCTCGTCAGCAATTGTTCGGTGCTGGAGGTGGTGGAGGTCGAAAACCCCTTCCCGGGAGGCATGGTCTACACGGTCCGAAACCTGTCGGCGAAACCGAAGTCGTTCCGCATCTACGATGGGGGGATGGTTTCTTCGCGCTTCTCGATCGGCGCCGGTTCCACCCAGGGATTCGGCGTCCGATCCGATCCCCGCATCGCCGGCCTTGGCGGCGTTGCGGCGAAGCTGGAGGGCCAAACGGGGGTCGAACTTACCGAATGCGTGACATCGAGCTGGTGAGATCCGCTTCGATGTGGTTGAGCCGCGACAGCCGGGCGCCTATCTGCCCGCCATGGCTGCACCCGTTCTCGCTTTTGAAAATCTTGGCCTCGTCCAGGGCTCCGGCTGGCTGTTCCGCGGGCTCGACCTGTTCGTGGGCGAGCGCGACCGGCTGGCGCTGATCGGGCGCAACGGCGCCGGCAAGACCACGTTGCTGAAATGCCTCGCCGGGCTGATCGAGACCGACGAGGGCCGGCGCACGATCCGGCCCGGCACCCGCGTCGTCCTGCTCGAGCAGGATCCGAAGGTCGACCGGTTCGCCACGCTGCGCGAGTTCGCGCTGGCCGCCCCCGATGCTCCGCCGGCGCACGCGGTCGACGCGATCGCCAGCCAGATCGGCATCGATCTCGATCGCCCCGCCGCCACCGCCTCGGGCGGCGAGCGGCGCCGCGCCGCGATCGCCCGCGCGCTGGCGATGGAGCCCGACGTGCTGCTGCTCGACGAGCCCACCAACCATCTCGATCTCGCTGCCATCGAGTGGCTCGAAGAATGGCTCGGCCGCTATAGCGGCGCCTTCATCGCGATCAGCCACGACCGCACCTTTTTAAAGCGGCTGACCCGGTCGAGCCTGTGGCTGGAGCGCGGCTCGCTGCGCCGGGCCGAGATCGGCTTCGGCGGGTTCGACGCCTGGACCGAGCAGGTCTATGCCGAGGAAGCGCGCGCCGCCGAGAAGCTCGACGCCAGGCTCAAGCTCGAATTCCACTGGCTGGAGCGCGGCGTCACCGCGCGGCGCAAGCGCAACCAGGGCCGGCTCGCCAAATTGGGCGAGATGCGCGCCGCGCGGGCGGCGATGCTCGGCCCGGCCGGCACCGCCAAGCTCGGCCTCCAGAATGACGATGTGAAGACCAAGATGGTGATCGATGCCGACAAGGTCACCAAACGCTTCGGCGACCGCGCCGTCGTCCGGGATTTCACCCTGCGCATCCAGCGCGGCGACCGGATCGGCGTCGTCGGCGCCAACGGCACCGGCAAGACCACCCTGCTGAGGCTGCTCACCGGCGAACTGGAGCCCGACGAGGGCAAGATCCGCCGCGCCAAGACGCTCCAGGGCATCATGATCGACCAGCAGCGCCGGCTGCTCGACCCGGCCAAGAGCGTCCGCGACGTGCTCGCCGACGGCGGCGACTGGATCGACGTGCGCGGCCACCGCAAGCACGTCCAGGGCTATCTCAAGGAATTCCTGTTCGAGCCGGGGCTCGCCGACGCGAAGATCGGCACGCTTTCGGGCGGCGAGCGCTCGCGGCTGCTGCTCGCCCGCGAATTCGCGCGGCGCTCGAACCTGCTGGTGCTCGACGAGCCGACCAACGATCTCGATCTCGAGACTCTGGACCTGCTCCAGGAAGTGATCGCCGATTACGATGGCACCGTCCTCATCGTCAGCCACGACCGCGACTTCCTCGACCGCACCGTCACCATCACCCTCGGCCTCGACGGATCGGGCAAGGTCGACATCGTCGCCGGCGGCTATGAGGATTGGGAGCGTAAACGCGTCGCGCAGCGGAGCGTCCCGGCGAAGGTCGGGACCCAGACGGCGGGTGCAACCGCCCCCCGCCCGGCGCCCGCCAGCAGGACCAAGCTCAGCTACAAGGACCAGCGCGACTACGACCTGCTGCCGAAACGGATCGAGGAGATCGAGGCGTCGATCGCCCGCGGCGAGCGCGCGCTGTCGGACCCCGACCTCTACGCGCGCGACCCGAAACGCTTCGCCGAAATCAGCGCGGGGAT
>DASVRK010000026.1:0-2452 GCA_036388655.1 Allosphingosinicella sp.
CTGGCCGCTGTGGAGCGAAGGCTCGTACAGCTGGTATTGCAACACAATCCCGACGCCGGACGGCGGCACGCATGAGGCTGGACTGCGGGCCGCGATCACCAAAGGCATTCGCGCGTTCGGCGAGTTGATCGGACAAAAGAAAGCCAAGGATATCACGGCGGACGATATCGTCACCGGCAGCGAAGCCATGCTTTCGGTCTTCATCCGCGACCCCCAGTTCCAGAGCCAGACCAAGGACCGGCTGACCAGCCCCGACGCCGCCCGGCTGGTGGAGACCGCGATCCGCGACCATTTCGACCATTTCCTCGCCGACAACATGGACCGGGGGCGCGCCCTGCTCGGCTTCGTGCTGGACCGCATGGACGAGCGGCTGAAGCGGCGGGCCGAGCGCGAGGTCAAGCGCAAGACCGCCACCAGCGCGCGCAAGCTCCGCCTGCCCGGCAAGCTCACCGACTGCGCCAACGACGATCCCGCCGGCACCGAATTGTTCATCGTCGAGGGCGACAGCGCCGGCGGCTCGGCCAAGCAGGCGCGCGACCGCAAGACCCAGGCGATTCTGCCGATCCGCGGCAAGATCTTGAACGTCGCCTCCGCCACCGCCGACAAGATCCGCGCCAATTCGGAGATTGCCGACCTCATCCAGGCGATGGGCTGCGGCACGCGCGACAAATGCCATATCGACAGCCTGCGCTATGAGCGCATCGTGATCATGACCGACGCCGACGTCGACGGCGCCCACATCGCCACCTTGCTGATGACCTTCTTCTTCCAGGAAATGCCCGAGCTGGTCCGCAAGGGCGCGCTCTACCTCGCGCAGCCGCCGCTCTACCGCCTCGCCGCCGGCGGCACCATCGCTTACGCCAAGGACGACGCCCACCGCGCCGAGCTCGAACGGACTATGTTCAAGGGCAAGAAGGTCGAGGTCAGCCGCTTCAAGGGGCTCGGCGAGATGAACCCGCAGCAGCTGCGCGAGACGACGATGGACCCGAAGACGCGCTCGCTGATCCGGATCACCTTGCCGCAGCAATATGAGGAACGGGCGGCGATCAAGGATCTGGTCGACCGGCTGATGGGCAAGAATCCAGAGCACCGCTTCGCCTTCATCCAGAGCCACGCCGCCGAGCTCGACGAGGAGGAGATCGACGCCTGAGCGGCCGATGCTGGGTCGCTGGACCCTCCGCCGCGCGGCCGGCGCGGGCGTCGTCAGCGGGCTCGCCGCGGTCGCGCTGTGGCCGGCTTATGCGATGCTGCAGGAGCCGCTCCGCCTGCCTTATGCGGCGGCGCTGGCGGCGGCGGCCTTTTGCGGCCTCTCTATCCTGTGGATCACGGCCAAGGACGTGGCGCGCGGGCGCCGCCGCGGCGGCAAGGCCAAGGCGCTCCGCGCCTTCGACGTCGCCTTCGCTCTGCTCCTCACCATCCCCAGCCTCACCGCGCTCCACGCCCTCCTGAGCTGAGCCGGGCCCCTGCCTTCGCAGGGGGCACGTGGCGCATGCTTGGGGTTTGCAGTGCCCCTGCGAAGGCAGGGGTCCAGGCCGGGCGCAGCCCGCCAACCAAGCTCTCGGAAACATCGCGAGGGGCCGGGACCGTGTGCGGTGCCAAGCCTTCACGGCCGCTGCGATGACCGGACTGCCGCTGAAGCGGCAGCCCGGGTCTGGGCCCCTGCCTTCGCAGGGGCACGTGCTGGGGCTTTCCGTTCTTAGTGCCCCTGCGAAGGCAGGGGCCCAGGCCGGGCGCAGCCCGCCAGCCAGGCTCTCGTAAATATCGCGGCAGCCCGGGACCGGGCTCAGACCACGAGATCACCGCGCATCAGGGTGGTGAAGTCGTCCACCCGGATGAAGAAGTTGGCGATTCCGTCGCCGTCCGTGTCGCCCTGAAGGTACGCGTCGCCGTTGATCGCCTGGTAGCGAAGCTCCCCGGCCGCCCCGCTGAACGCGCCGGCGCCGAGCCAGGTGAAGGCCTGGTCGCCGTCCGCGCCTTCGGTGGTGTCGGCGTCGATCCGGCTGAGGTTGATGCGATCGAGGTCGGCGCGGCTGTGCCCGACCACGCGGTCGGCCTGGGTGCGCACGGCGGAAGCGTCGCCATCGTCGAAATAGAGGATGTCGCGCCCGCCGCCGCCGGCCAGGGTGTCGATGCCGGCGCCGCCCGTGAGCAGGTCGCCGTCGTCGCCGCCCTCGAGCCGGTCGTTGCCGTCGCCGCCGAGCAGGCTGTCGACGCCGCCGCCGCCGCGCGCGGTGTCGTTGCCCTCGCCGCCGTCGAGCGTGTCGTTGCCGGCCGCGCCATCGAGTATGTCGTTGCCGCCGAGGCCGCGCAGCGCGTTGACGCCGCCGTCGCCCGACAGCCGGTCGTCGAAGGCCGAGCCGGAGATGTCCTCGAAGCCGGCGAAGCTGTCGCCGGCGGCGTGGCCGCCCGAGACCGCGCCGTTGGCCAGCCGCACCGCCACGCCCGCGTCCGA
>DASVRK010000027.1:0-1654 GCA_036388655.1 Allosphingosinicella sp.
GGCCGACATGGCCCATGTCCGCGTAGAGCGCTTCGGCCCCGGTCACCGCCAGCACCACCGAGCCCAAGGCGAGGAAGGCGAGCCACTTGTCGGTGTAGAAGAACTGGAAGGCGTAATAGGGGTTGAGCGCCCACAGCACGCCCGGCTGCGCGACGATGTTGACGAGGCCGAGCACCATCAAGGTCACGAAATAGACGAGCATGATCGGCCCAAACAGGGCGCCGACCCGGGCGGTGCCCCGCGCCTGGATGGCGAACAGGCCAATGAGGATGCCGATCGCGAGCGGGATCACGAGATATTCGAAGCGGGGGTCGACCACCGTCAGCCCCTCCACCGCCGACAGCACCGAGACGGCCGGCGTGATCATGCTGTCGCCGTAGAACAAGGCGGTGGCGAAGACGCCGAGCAGCACGATGCCGGCGCTCCACCGCCGCTTCTTCTCCGATCGGCGGTTGATCAGCGCCAGCAAGGCGAGGCTGCCGCCCTCCCCCTTATTGTCCGCCCGCATCAGGATGGTGACATATTTGAACGTCACCACCACCATCATCGACCAGAAGATCAGCGACAGCACGCCGAAGATGTGCAGCCGGTCGAGCGTCAGCGAATGATGCGCGCCGGCGAAGGTCTCGCGGAAGGCGTAGATCGGGCTGGTGCCGATGTCGCCGAAGACGATGCCGATCGCGCCGACCGCAAGTTTGGCGACATTGCCCTGCGGGGCATGGCCGCCCGCAGGCTCCTCTGCAGCGACCTGCGGTGCGGCGGCGGCGGTGTCGGTCATTGGACAGGCAGGCGGAACGCCCTGAAACCTTTCGCTCAAAGCTCTGGACCCGCCAGGCGCTGCCGCGCTTTAGCATGTCGCCGCCGAGCTTCGCAACGGCGACAAATGCTTTCGCGGCCGCTATAGCGCGCGCCACAACCCGTTCTGATGGAGACGAAGATGCGCGTCGGCGTGCCCAAAGAGATCAAAGTTCACGAATATCGCGTCGGCCTCACCCCCGCCTCGGTCGCGGAACTGGTGGCGGCCGGCCATGAGGTGATAGTCGAGACCAAGGCCGGCACCGGCATCGACCTCGACGACCAGGCCTATATCGAGGCCGGCGCGCGGATCGCGGGCAGCGCCGCCGAGACCTTCGCCGCCGCCGACATGATCGTGAAGGTCAAGGAGCCGCAGCAGCAGGAGATCGCCCTGCTCGAGGCCCGCCACCTGCTGTTCACCTATCTCCACCTCGCAGCCGACAAGCCGCAGGCCGAGGGCCTGATGAAGTCCGGCGCGACCTGCATCGCCTATGAGACGGTCACCGCCAACGACCGCTCGCTGCCGCTCTTGAAGCCGATGTCGGAAGTCGCCGGCCGCATGTCGGTCCAGGTCGGCGCCCATTATCTCGAAAAGGAGCAAGGCGGCCGCGGCGTGCTGCTCGGCGGCGTCCCCGGAGTCGCGCCGGCGCGCGTCACCATCCTCGGCGGCGGCGTCTCCGGCGTCAACGCGGCGCAGATGGCGGTCGGCATGCGTGCCGACGTCACCATCTATGACATCAACATGGAGCGTCTGGCGGAGCTCGACATGTTCTTTTCCAGCCAGATCAAGACCGCTTATGCGAGCCGCTCGGCGATCGCCAAGGCTGTCGAGGAAGCCGAACTTGTGATCGGCGCGGTT
>DASVRK010000028.1:0-4221 GCA_036388655.1 Allosphingosinicella sp.
CAGGCCTATCATTCGCCCGGGAGAACGGGCGGCGAAAAGCCCGGAGTCTATGGCAAATTGCTGGCGGCGATTGCGGCCGAGAGCGGAATCGAGCTTCGCGTGCTCGCCGACATACTCGCCGGCTCCAGCGCGGGGGGAATCAACGCCATCTTCCTCGCCGAGGCGATCTCGTCCGGCCAATCGCTCGACCCGCTGACCGAGCTCTGGCTCGATGCCGCCGACGTCGATAGCCTGCTCGCCCCCGGCACCAGCCGGATGTCGAGCTTCGCCAAGAAGGCTGCGGTGCCGGTGGCCTGGGCGCTGTCCTCGCGCCGCGGCGGCGCCGTCGAGCAGACCGTCGAGCCCGGGCATCGCGAGGAGGTCCGCGCCAAGCTCGCCCATTTCGTGCGGGCGCGCTGGTTCGCGCCGCCGTTCGGCGGACCCGAGTTCACCGGGCTGCTGCTCGACGCGTTCGAGGCGATGAAGCAGGGGCCGGCCGGCCCGCCCCTGCTGCCCGAGCACCAGCCGCTCGACCTGTTCGTCACTGTCACCGATTTCCACGGCCATCCCGAGCGGCTGCGGCTCCATTCGCCGCCCGAAGTGGCCGAGACCGAGCATCGCATCACCCTCGCCTTTCGCGACCCCGGCGGGCGGAGCCGCCACCTCGCCGACGCCGCCGAGCTCGCCTTTGCTGCGCGCGCGACGGCGAGCTTCCCGGGCGCCTTCCCGCCGTTCCGGGTCGGCGAGCTCGACGCGGTGCTTGAAAGTCGCGACCAGCCCTGGCCGGAGCGCGACGCTTTCTTAAAGCGCGCTTTGCCGCGGCAATGGGCGGCGGGCGAGGCCGAGAATGCGGTGCTGATCGACGGTTCGGTGCTCGCCAACGCGCCGTTCCGGCCGGCGATCGAGGCGCTGCGCAGCCGGCCCGCGCGCCGCGAGGTCGACCGCCGCTTCGTCTATATCGACCCCAAGCCCGGCATCCACAGCATCCGCCTCCGCCGCGCCGGCGAGGCCGAGACGCCCGGCTTCCTCGCCACCATATTGGGCGCGCTTTCGGACCTGCCGCGCGAGCAGCCGATCCGCGACAATCTCGAAGCGATCGAGGGCCGCTCGGCGCGGATCCGCAGGCTGCGCCACATCCTCGCCGGCATGCGGCCGCAAGTGGAGAGCGCGATCGAGCGCACGTTCGGCACGACGTTGCTGCTCGGGCGGCCGACGGCGGCGCGGCTGGCGGCGTGGCGGCTGCGCGCGCACAAGGTCGCCTCGCGCGAAGCGGGCTTCGCTTATGTCGGCTACGGCCATTTGAAGATCGCCACCATTGTCGAGGAGCTGGCGGCGAGCGCGCACCGCCTCGGCGGCGGCGGCGGACGGGCGCGGCTGGACCGGGTGCGCGAGGCGATCTGGGAACGGGTGCGGGCGGCGGGGCTGATCGGGGCCGAAGCGCTGACCGAGCGCGGCGCGCGGCCCGACGTCGCCGAATTCCTGCGCAATTTCGACCTCTCCTTCCGCACCCGGCGGCTGCGCTTCGTCGCCTGGCGGCTGGCCGAGCTCGACCAGCAGCCCGATCCGCCGCGGGCGGCGATCGAGGCGGCGCGCGAGGCGGTCTACGACTTGATCGGCCGCTACCGCGCCCCGCTCGAAAGCGAGAGCGACACGGCCGTGCCGGTGTTCGAGGCGATCGACCGCGATCCGGCCGCCGGCCTCGCCGCGCTCGCCGCACGGCTGGACCTCAAGAGCCGCGACGACGAGGCGGACGCCGTGTTCGCGGACGTGCTTGCCGCCTTTCCCAAGCTCGAGCGGCGGGCGCTGTTGCTCTCCTATCTCGGCTTCCCCTTTTTCGACATCGCCACGCTCGCGATGCTGCAGGGCGAGGGGCTCGACGAGTTCGATCCGGTCAAGGTCGACCGCATCTCGCCCGACGACGCGACCGCGATCCGTAAGGGCGGCACGGCGGCGACATTGAAGGGGATCCAGTTCAACAGCTTCGGCGCCTTTTTCAGCCGCGCCTATCGCGAGAACGACTATCTGTGGGGCCGCCTCCACGGCGCCGACCGCCTGATCGACATCGTCGTCTCGACATTGCCCGAAGATTCGGGGCTTGCCGCCGCGACGGTGGCGGCGCTGAAGCGCGAGGCGTTCGAGGCGATCCTGGCCGAGGAGCGGCCGCGGCTGGGCTCGATCGGGCCGCTGTTCGATGCGCTGGACGCAGAGATCGAGCAGGCTTTCCGCTAGACTGGCCGGCGATTTTGTTAGAGCGTAAGCGGCGGCGGTCGGGAGAGTTGGATGCAGTTCCTCAAGACTTTGTTCTGGGTCGCGCTGGCGGTGATCCTGGTGCTGTTCGCCAACGCCAATTGGAAGTCGGTGACGATCACGCTGTGGGGTGGGCTCGAGGCCGACGTGAAGCTGCCGATCCTGGTGCTGTTCTCCTTCCTGGTCGGCTTCCTGCCGATGCTGATCCTCCACCGCGCGCGGCTCTGGTCGCTGAAGCGCCGGCTCGAGGCGCAGGAGCGGCAGGTGGGCGCGGTGCACGTCCCGGCCGCCGCCGCGGTGCCGCCGCCGGCGCCGCCGCCGCCCTCGCCCTCCGCGCCCGAGGACGAACGTATCGCCACCGACAGCAAGGCCTGGCCGGCGACATGACCAGCCCGGTCTACGTCGCGATCGACACGCCGGACCTCGACCGCGCCAAGGCGATCGCGGCGCGCGTGCGCAACCATGTCGGCGGTCTGAAGCTGGGCCTCGAATTCTTCGCGGCCAACGGCCGCCACGGCATTCGCGAGATGGCCGAGCTCGGCCTGCCGATCTTCCTCGATCTGAAGCTCCACGACATCCCCAACACGGTCGGCAAGGCGATCCAGGCGCTGCGCCCGCTCGAGCCCGCGATCCTCACCGTCCACGGCGCCGGCGGCCGGGCGATGCTCGAAGACGCCAAGGCCGCGGCGCCGCTGGGCACCAAGGTGGTGGCGGTAACCGTGCTCACCAGCCTCGATACGGACGACCTCGCCGCGATCGGCATTGGCGGCGACCCGCACGCGCAGGTCGAGCGGCTGACCGGCCTCGCCCGCGAAGCCGGGCTCGACGGGGTGGTCTGCTCCGGCAATGAGGTGGCGGCGGCCAAGCGGCTCTGGCCCGACGGCTTCTTCGTCGTCCCCGGCGTGCGGCCGTCCAACGGAAACGTCGGCGACCAGAAACGGGTGATGACCCCGCGCGCGGCGCTCGACGCCGGCGCCTCGATCCTGGTCGTCGGCCGCCCGATCACCCAGGCCGAGGATCCCGACGAAGCCGCCCGCGCGATCGGCGCCACGCTCTAGAGCCATTGGTCTAGACAAAATCAAAGGCTTGATCCAAGCGGCGGGCGAAGGAGATGCCCGCATGAGCTGGCTCAATCGCGTTCGCCAGAAGATCCCGTTCCTCCCCAAGCGCGAGACGCCGGACAATCTCTGGCACAAATGCCGCGGCTGCGATTCGATGATCTTCACCAAGGAATGGCAGGAGAATCTGTTCGTCTGCCCGCGCTGCGAGCATCACGACCGGATCGGCCCGCGCCAGCGGTTCGAGCAGATTTTCGACCCCGGCTTCACCATCCTGCCGCCGCCGCCGGTTCGCGAGGACCCGCTACGCTTCCGCGATTCGAAACGCTATTCGGACCGCATCAAGAGCGCCCGCCAGCAGACCGGCGAGCCGGACGCCCTCGTCAACGCGCGCGGCACCATCGAGGAGCAGCGCGCGATCGTCGGCGTGCAGGATTTCGCCTTCATGGGCGGATCGATGGGGCTCGGCGTCGGCGCCGCCTTCGTCGCCGGCGCGCGCGCGGCGATCGAGGATCGCTGCCCCTATGTGATCTTCACCGCGGCCGGCGGGGCGCGCATGCAGGAAGGCATCTTGTCGCTGATGCAGATGCCCAAGACGACGGTCGCCATCGCTGAGCTCAAGGAAGCGGGGCTGCCTTATATCGTGGTGCTGACCGATCCCACCACCGGCGGCGTCACCGCCTCCTATGCGATGCTGGGCGACGTCCAGATCGCCGAGCCCGGGGCGCTGATCGGATTCGCCGGCCAGCGGGTGATCGAATCGACCATCCGCGAGAAGCTGCCCGAAGGCTTCCAGCGGGCCGAATATCTGCACGATCACGGCATGGTCGACATGGTGGTGCACCGGAAGGACCTGCGCCAGCGGCTCGCCCAGCTCATCGCCTATCTCGCCCCGCAGCGGCGGGCGGCGTGACGCACCCCCTCTCCCCTTCAGGGG
>DASVRK010000029.1:0-2642 GCA_036388655.1 Allosphingosinicella sp.
TTCGCCGCAAGTGCTGCGCGACGGCTTCACATGGTTCGAGCAAGGGGAGGCGGAAGTGGAAGCTTTCGAGGACGTGCGCTTTCCGATCGCGATCGGGCGGGCGGCGAGCGTCGAGCCGGCTTTTTCGACGGCGGTGGTGACGACGGCGGGCGGCGCCGAGCAGCGCAACAGCGACTGGGCCGACGCGCGGATGCGGTTCGACGCCGGACCCGGAGTGAGGGGCGAGGCCGAGCTCCAGCTGTTGATCGCCTTTTTCCGGGCGCGGCGGGGGGCCGCGGTCGCGTTCCGGTTCGAGGATCCGTACGATCACAGCTCCAACGGGATGACCGACGAGCCGGCCGCCGCCGACCAGCCGATCGGCGTCGGCGACGGGGTCAGGACCGAGTTCGCGCTGGTCAAACATTATGAAGCGCAAATGCGGCGGATCACGCGGCCGGTGGTGGGGAGCGTGCTCGTGGCGGTCGATGGGGTCGAGCGGGTGAGCGGCTGGACGCTGGCCGGGCTGGGTCTGGTGCGTTTCGAGGTGGCGCCGGCCGCGGGCGCCGAGGTGCGGGCGGGCTACCGGTTCGACGTGCCGGTGCGCTTCGCCGAGGACCGGCTGAGCCTCAGCCGGGCGACTTTCGAAGCGGGCGAGGCGGCGAGCGTCGCCCTCATTGAGGTGCGCGAGGCATGAGCATCGTCAACGGCGAGGTCACCAGCCTCGCTTTCTGCTGGCGGCTGGAGCGGCGGGACGGGGTGTGCCTCGGCTTCACCACGCACGATCGGGATCTCACGATCGGGGAGCTCGTCTATCGCGCGGCGCCCGGCATGCTGCCGTCGGCGATCGCGCTGTCGGACGGGTTCGACCCCGATACGCTCGACGTGTCGGGAGCGCTTACCAGCGCGGCAATCACGGCGGAGGATTTGGCGGCGGGGCGCTGGGACGGCGCCGCGCTGGCGATCTTGGCGGTCGACTGGGAAGCGCCGGGCGGGGAGCGGATGCTGCTGGCGCGCGGCGAATTGGGCGAGGTCAGCGTGACGGGGAGCGGGTTTTCGGCGGAGCTAAGGGGGCCGACCGCGCTGCTCGAGCGGCCGGTGGTGGAGCAAACTTCGCCCGAATGCCGGGCGCAGCTTGGCGACAAGAGGTGCCGGGTCGACATGGCCGCGCGGGTGCGGGTGACGCGGGTGGTGGCGGTGGCGGACGAGGATGAGCTGGTGGTCGCGAGCGCGGCGGCGGGCAATGCCTATGGCTATGGCCGGCTGCGCTGGCTCAGCGGACCGAATAGCGGGCTGGAGAGCGCGGTGCTGATGTCGGACGGGACGCGGCTGACGCTGCGCGAGCCGCCGCATTTTCCGGCGGCGGCCGGCGACCTCGTCGAGATCCACGAAGGCTGCGACAAGCAGCCGGCGACTTGCTCCAGCCGGTTCGGCAATTTGCCGAACTTTCGGGGCGAGCCGCATCTGCCAGGCATGGACCTGCTGACCCGTTATCCGGGCGCTTCCTGACGGCCACAATCATCGGAGCGGGCGATGACGGAGGGGCATGCGGTCGCGATGCGGGCGCGGCGGCTGGTGGGCGTGCGCTTTCGGCCGCAGGGGCGAAGCG
Organism: Allosphingosinicella sp.; assembly: GCA_036388655.1. Lineage (GTDB taxonomy): Bacteria > Pseudomonadota > Alphaproteobacteria > Sphingomonadales > Sphingomonadaceae > Allosphingosinicella. The sequence goes on from DASVRK010000029.1 coordinate 1,586, forward strand.
TGGAGCATGGGCTCGACTGCCTCGGCGTCGCAGCGCTCGCGGCCGGGCTGCCGCTGGAGCTGGTGCCGCGCCGCTACCGGATGAGCGACGAGGTTTCGCAGGCGCTGCTCGGGCTCGATTTCGGGGGCCGCGCGAAGCCCTTGCCGCCGGCGGAGGCGAGGGTGGGGGACGTGCTGCTGGTCGAGACGGGGCCGCGCCGGCGTCATTTCGTGGTGCTGGTTGATGGCGGGTTCGTGCACGCCGATGCGCGGCTCGGCCGGGTGAGCGAGGTGCCGGGGCCGGTGGCGTGGCCGCTAGTCGCGGCGTGGCGGGTCGCCGGCTGAGCGGCGCAATCGGGAGGCATTATATATGGCGACGTTGGTGCTGACGGCGGTCGGGACCTCGGTCGGCGGTCCGGTAGGCGGCATGATCGGCGCGCTCATTGGCCAGCAGATCGACGCGCAGATCTTCAAGCCCAAGGGGCGCCAGGGGCCGCGGCTGGGCGACCTCAGCGTCCAGACCTCGTCCTACGGAACCGCGATCCCGAAGCTGTTCGGAATCATGCGGGTGGCGGGCACGGTGATCTGGGCGACCGACCTTCAGGAGCATGAGGATTCGAGCGGGGGCGGCAAGGGCCAGCCGAAGACGACGCTCTACAGCTATTCGGCCTCGTTCGCGGTGGCGATCTCGGCCCGGCCGGTGCGGGACGTGAAGCGGATCTGGGCGGACGGAAAGCTGCTGCCGGGCGCGGCGGGCGACTTCAAGAGCGCGACCGGCTACCGGCTCTACCGCGGCGGCGAGGACCAGCCGCCCGATCCTTTGATCGCCGCCGCCGAAGGCGCGACGCCGGCGTTTCGCGGCATCGCTTATGCGCTGTTCGAGGATTTCCAGCTCGAGGATTATGGCAACCGCATTCCCTCGCTGACCTTCGAAGTGGAGGCCGATGCGGGTCCGGTGGCGATCGGGGAGGTCGCGGAGGATCTGAGCGGGGGCGAGGTGCGGGACGCGGGCACGCCCGAAGTGGCGGGCTATGCCGCCTCCGGCGACAGCATCCGGGCCGCGATCGAGGCGCTCGGCG
>DASVRK010000030.1:0-5143 GCA_036388655.1 Allosphingosinicella sp.
CCGCCGGCCTGAGCTTCGCGGTATTCGTCGCGATGGCGATGCTCGGCGGCCCCGGCTGGGCGGTCGACCAGCGCTGGCTCGCGCAGCTCAGCGTGTATGAAGACACGACGTTCGCCCGCAACGCGGTCATTCTGACCACGATGGGCGGCTGGGAGGTGCTGACCGGCCTCACCATCGCCTTCGCCATCGGCCTCACCTTCCGGCGCAAGATGCGCGCGGCGCTGCTTTTGATCATCGTGTTCGGCGGCCGCATGGTCGTCGAGCTGTTGAAGATGTTCATCGAGCGCCCTCGCCCGGGCCAGTCGCCCTATCTCGAGGCGGTGTCGTCGAACAGCTATCCGAGCGGCCATGCGGCCAACGCGATGATTACCTTCCTCGCCATCGCCTTCCTGGTGCCGGTGCGGCAGCGCAACCGGGCGATCGCGATGGGGCTCGGCTTCGCGGCCGCGCTGCAGGTCGGCTGGAGCCGGGTCGCCCTCGGCGTCCACTGGCCGAGCGACGTGATCGGCGGCTGGGCGTTCGGCCTGCTGTGGATCGCGATCTGCGTGAAGCTCGCCACCGACCGGCCCGGCGACTGACCGGCGCGGCGATCCGAGGAACGCCGGGCCGCCCTCCTTCATTGATGCGGTGAAGGAGACTTTACGATGTCCAACGAGAATGACCGCTCGAACGAGCGCGCCGAAACCGCCAAGCGCCACGACGACAGCGACCTCATCGATTCGATGGAAGGGGCCCCCAGCCACGGCAACCGCGCCGGCCACCGCATCGGCCACGAAATCGGCAGCCGCGACGAATTGAAGCAGGAAGTCGGCGAAGGCAGCGTCACGAGGGTCCGCGACAGCGACAAGCCCGAAGGCGCCAATTTGCCGCGCTTCAACCAGGGCAATTCGAAGCTGAACCCGTAAGGCGCGGCCGGCGACCCGGAGCGGCTGTCGACCCCAGGAGCAGAGTCGTTCCCGGGAGCAGAGTCGTTCCCCTGCGAAAGCAGGGGCCCAGCCGGCGAGATCTCTGGACCCCGGCTTTCGCCGGGGAACGGGCGCTGTGTCGCCGCGGAGCCGCTGCCGCTCCCCGGAAGCAGGCTCGTTCCCGGAGCGAAGTCGTTCCCCTGCGAAAGCAGGGGTCCAGTCGGCGAGATCTCTGGACCCCGGCTTTCGCCGGGGAACGGGGCTGCCGCGAATGGCAGCTCCAATCATTGCCAGAGCGCTTTGGCTCACATCCCCGCTCATGCTGAGGAGGGACTGAGCCTGGGCGAAGGCCCGTCTCGAAGCACGCACGGTCCTTCGAGACGCCGCTTCGCCAGGCTCAGCGGCTCCTCAGGATGAGCGGGTTACCCTGCGGAACACCAGCCACTCAGGATGAGCGGCTTACCCTCCGGAACACCACCGACAAATTATTAGCCGGCATCTCGATAACCGAGTCCAGCCTCAATCCCTGCCGCTCCGCCTCCGCCGCAACCGCTTCCAGATCCCGCACCCCCCATTCCGGATTGCGATCCCGCAGCGAGCGGTCGAACGCTTCGTTGCTGGGCGCGGTCGGCACGTCCTGCCGGCGATAGGCGCCGTAGAGATAGAGCGGCGCGCCCGGCGCCAGCAGCCGCGCCGCGCCCCGCATCAGCCCCACCGTCGCCGCCCACGGGCTGATATGGACCATGTTGATGCACAGGATCGCGGCCGCCTCATTCACCGGCCACTCGCCGGCGGCGGCGTCGAGCGGGACCGGGGCGAGCAGATTGGGCAGCCGCTCGGCGGTGCGCCAGGCGTCGATCGAGCGCAGCCCGACCGGGTCGGCGTCGGTCGGCTGCCACATCAGGTGCGGAAAGGCGGCCGCGAAGTGAAGCGCATGCTCACCGCTTCCGCTCGCCACCTCCAGCACCAGCCCCGCGTCGGGGAGGATGCCGCGCAGGACGACGGCGATCGGGCCGGCGTTGCGGGCGACGTGGGGCGCCGAGCGGCGGTCGTCGCTCACTCGGCCGCCTGCGCCCGGTCCGGCTCCTTATAGACCAAAACCGGCTTCCTCGCCGCCTGGGTCTCGTCGAGCCGCCGCCGCGGGGCGTGGACCGGGGCGGCCTTCAGCGACTGGTCGCCGGCCCGTGCGCGTTCGGCGACCGAGCGCAGCGCGCCGATAAACTGGTCGAGCGCCGCCTTGCTCTCGGTCTCGGTCGGCTCGACCAGCATGGCGCCGTGGACGACCAACGGGAAATACATGGTCATCGGATGGTAGCCCTCGTCGATCAGCCCCTTGGCGAGATCGAGCGTGGAAAGGCCGCCGGCAAAGCCTTTGTCGCTGAACAGCGCCTCGTGCATGCACGGGCCGCTGGCGCCGAACGGCGCGTCCAGCACGTCCTCCAATTGGCGCAGCACGTAATTGGCGTTGAGCACCGCATCGCCCGAGACCTGCCTCAATCCGTCGGTGCCGTGGCTGAGGATGTAGGCGAGCGCGCGGGTGAACATGCCCATCTGGCCGTGGAAGGCGGTCATGCGGCCGAAGGTCGAGCCGTGATGCTCGCCCGCGCTCTCCTCCTCGATCAGCGCATAAGCCTCGCCCTGCTTCTCGACGAACGGCAAGGGCGCGAACGGGGTCAGCGCCTCCGAGAAGACCACCGGGCCGGAGCCGGGGCCGCCGCCGCCATGCGGGGTCGAGAAGGTCTTGTGGAGGTTGATGTGCATGGCGTCGATGCCGAGGTCGCCCGGGCGGACGCGGCCGACGATGGCGTTGAAATTGGCACCGTCGCAATAGACCAGGCCGCCGGCGGCGTGGACCGCTTCGGAAATGGCGGTCATGTCGGGCTCGAACAGGCCGCACGTATTGGGGTTGGTGATCATCACCGCGGCGACGTCGGGGCCGAGCCGGCTCTTCAGCGCGTCCAGATCGACCCGGCCGCGATCGTTGGCGGGGATGTTCTCGACCCGGTAGCCGGCGAAGGCGGCGGTGGCGGGGTTGGTGCCGTGGGCGCTTTCGGGGACCAGGACCACTTGGCGGGCGTCGCCGCGCGCCTCGAGCGCGGAGCGGATCGCGAGCAGGCCGCACAATTCGCCATGCGCGCCCGCCTTGGGGCTCATCGCCACCGAATGCATGCCGGTGAGCTTGATCAGCCATTCGCCGAGATCGGCGATCAGCTTCAGCGCGCCTTGGACCGTGTCGGCCGGCTGGAGCGGGTGGATGTCGGCGAAGCCCGGCATCCGCGCGACCTTCTCGTTCAATCGCGGATTGTGCTTCATGGTGCACGATCCGAGCGGGAACAGGCCGAGGTCGATGGCGTAATTCTGGCGGCTGAGCCGCGTATAATGCCGCACCGTCTGCGGCTCCGAAAGCCCGGGCAGCCCGATCGGGCGATGACGCTGGAGGCCGGCCAACTTATCCTCCCCGGAACGGGGAGGGGGACCGCTCGGCGAAGCCGAGGGGTGGAGGGGGCCCGCGAAGTCGAAATCCACCCCGCAGCCGTCTTCCTCGCCGAGCTCGAAGATGAGCGGCTCTTCCAGCATCAGCGCGCGGTTGCCGGTGAAGGTGACGGCTTCGGCGCGCTCGGCCGTTCCGATTTCGGGCTTCCAGCCGCTTGCATTGATGCTCATGCCAGTATCTCCTCGAGCGCGCCGGCCAGCGCCTCGACATCTTCGTCGGTGACGGTTTCGGTGACGGCGAGGACGAGGCCGTTCCGGAGCGCCTCGACGCCCGGATAGAGCCGGCCGAGCGACACGCCGCCGAGCATCCCGCGCTCCGCCAGAATGCGCACCACCGGCCGCGCCTCGACCGGCAGCCGCAAGGTGAATTCGTTGAAGAAGGCCTCATTGACCAATTCGACCCCGGGCACCCGCGCCAGCCGCTCGGCCGCCGCCACCGCCTTGACGTGGTTGATCTCGGCCAGCCGCCTCAGCCCGGCCTCGCCGAGCAGGGTCATGTGGACGGTGAAGGCGAGCGCGCACAAGCCGCTGTTGGTGCAGATGTTGGACGTCGCCTTTTCGCGCCGGATATGCTGCTCGCGGGTCGACAAAGTGAGCACGAAGCCGCGCTTGCCCTCGGCATCGACGGTCTCGCCGCACAGCCGACCGGGCATCTGGCGGACGAACTTCTCCTTGCAGGCGAACAGGCCGACATAGGGCCCGCCGAAATTGAGGCCGACGCCGATCGCCTGGCCTTCGCCGACGACGATGTCGGCGCCCATCTCGCCCGGGCTGCGGATCGCGCCGAGCGCGACCGGCTCGGTCACCACCGCCACCAGCAACGCGCCGTTGGCATGCGCCTTCTCGGCGATCGGCGTCAGGTCCGCGATGCGGCCGAGAATGTCGGGATATTGGACGACGACGCAGCTCGTCTCGCCGTCGATCGCGGCGAGCAGGCGCTCGGCGTCGGTCGCGGCGGCAAGCTCCGGCGGCGCCACGTCGAGCCGGTCGCCGGTGAACCGCGCCATGGTCTCGGCCACCGACACATAATGCGGATGCAGGCCGGAGGAGAGGATCGCCTTGCCGCGCCGCGTCACCCGCCCCGCCATGGTGATCGCCTCCCAGCAGGCGGTCGAGCCGTCATACATGGAGGCGTTGGCGACGTCGCAGCCGTAGAGCCGCGCGACCTGGGTCTGGAATTCGAACAAGGCCTGGAGCGTGCCTTGCGCGATTTCCGGCTGGTAGGGCGTGTAGCTGGTCAGGAACTCGCCGCGCTGGATGATATGGTCGACGCTGGCCGGGATATGGTGCCTGTAGGCGCCGGCGCCGATGAAGAACGGCACCTCGCCCGCGACCAGGTTGCGCCGCGCGAGCGCGCCCAATTGCCGCTCGACCGCAAGCTCGCTGGCATGGTCGGGCAGGCCCTCGATCTTACCCGCCAGCCGCGCCGCCTCCGGCACGTCGACGAACAGCTCCTCGACCGAGGCGGCCCCGACCGCGCGCAGCATCTCCTGGCGGTCGGCTTCAGCTAAAGGAAGGTAACGCATATTGCTGCTCCGTCATCCGGACATGGCCGGGCTAGTTCTGGTTTGTTCAAGGCAGGCGGCAGGTCTCAGTCGGGCTTGCGCATCGAGAAGCGCAGGCGGACATAATCGGCGATCCAGCTGCCGTCGGGCTGCTGGAGGAGCGGCTGGAGCCGCGCCTCGACGGCGGCGGCCACCGCGGCGCGGTCGTCCGGCGGCACTTGCGCAACCTCCAGCCAACCG
>DASVRK010000031.1:0-2975 GCA_036388655.1 Allosphingosinicella sp.
ATTGGGAGAAGGACGGCCACATATTCGACGCCGGCCCGACCGTCATCACCGACCCCGATTGCCTGCGCGAGCTGTGGGCGCTGAGCGGCGCCGACATGGCCCGCGACGTCGATCTCGTCCCGGTCTCGCCCTTCTACCGCCTGTCCTGGCCCGACGGGACCGTATTCGACTATCTCGACGACGACGAGCGGCTGGCGGTGCAGATCGCCGCGCTCGACCTCGCCGATGTCGACGGATATCGCCGTTTCCTCGACTATTCGGCGGGCGTCTACCGCGAGGGCTATGTGAAGCTCGGCGCGGTGCCGTTCCTCGATTTCAAGGCGATGCTGCGGGCGGGCCCGTCGCTCGCCCGCTACCAGGCCTGGCGCTCGGTCTATTCGGTGGTGTCCGGCTTCGTCCGCAACGAGAAATTGCGGCAGGCGCTGTCCTTCCACACCCTGCTGGTGGGCGGCAATCCGATGACGACCAGCGCCATCTATGCGCTGATCCACAAGCTCGAGCGCGACGGCGGCGTATGGTTCGCCCGCGGCGGCACCAACCAGCTGATCGCCGGTATGGTGCGCCATTTCGAGCGGATCGGCGGCAGCCTCCGGCTCGGCGATCCGGTGGCGGCGATCGAGACCGAGGGCGGCGCCGCCCGCGCCGTCCGCACCCGCAGCGGCTGGAGCGAGCGCTTCGACGCGGTCGCCTCCAACGCCGACATCGTGCGCACCTACGAGATGCTCGGCCATGCGCGCGGCCCCAAGGCGGCGGCCAAGCTGCGCCGCAAGCGCTTTTCGCCGTCTTTGTTCGTGGTCCATTTCTCGACCCGCGGCGAATGGCCGGACGTGCCGCACCACAATATCCTGTTCGGGCCCGAATATCACGGCTTGCTGCGGGAAATCTATCGCGGCGACGGCTTGCCGCACCAGCCTTCCATCTACCTCCACCACCCCACCGCGACCGATCCGGGGATGGCGCCGCCGGGCAAATCGACCTTCTACGCGCTGGCGCCGGTGCCGCATCTCGGCAAGGCGCCGCTCGACTGGGACAAGGAAGGCCCGGTCTATCGCGACCGCATCCTGCGCCTGCTCGAGGAACGGGTCCTGCCCGGGCTAGGCGAACGCATCGACCACGTCTTCCACTACGGCCCGCGCGACTTCGAGGCCGATCTCAATTCCCATCTCGGCTCCGCCTTCAGCCTGGAGCCGATCCTGACCCAGAGCGCCTGGTTCCGGGTCCACAATCGCGACGATGCTGTCGGCAACCTCTATTTCGTCGGCGCCGGCACCCATCCGGGCGCCGGCATTCCGGGGGTGGTCGGCAGCGCCAAGGCGACCGCCGGGCTGATGATCGGAGATCTGGCGGCGTGAACCGGGACGAGCTCGTCGCCGCCGCCGGCGCCTCGATCCGGCGCGGATCGAAATCCTTCCACATGGCCAGCCGCCTGTTCGACCGGCCGACGCGCGAGCGGGCCTGGCTGCTTTATTGCTGGTGCCGGCATTGCGACGATGCCTGCGACGGCCAGGCGCTCGGCCGCCCCGACCCGGCCGGAGCGCAGGGGAGCGTCGAGGACGCCGCCGCGCTGACCCGGCGCGCGCTGGCCGGCGAGACGACCGGCATCCTCCCGTTCGACGCGCTCGCCACCCTGCTCAGGGAGTGCGAGATCCCGCACCGGCTGGTGCTCGACCATCTGCGCGGCTTCGCGCTCGACGCGGCCGGCTGGCGGCCGCGCGAGGAGACCGACCTGCTCGCTTATTGCTATCATGTCGCCGGCGCGGTCGGCTGCATGATGGCGGTGGTGATGGGCGTCGACCCGGAGGACGAGGAGACGCTCGCCACCGCCTCCGATCTCGGCATCGCCTTCCAGCTCGCCAACATCGCCCGCGACGTGCGCGAGGACCATGAGAATGGCCGCTGCTACCTCCCCGAGCGCTGGATGGAGCAGCATGGCGTCGACCCGCGCGACCCGTTCCGCCCGGACCGCCGGGCGCGGCTGGTGACGCTGGTCGGCCGCATCACCGACCTCGCCGGCCGCTTCGAAGCCTCCGCCCAGGCCGGCATTCCCAAATTGCCGTTCCGGGCGCGCTGGGCGGTGCTGGCGGCGGCGCGCATCTACGGCGCGATCGGGCGGCGGGTCGCCGCGCTCGGCGACACCGCCTGGGACGGGCGGGTGGTCGTGCCGCGCCGCGCCAAGCTCGCCTTTCTGATCCCCACCCTGATCGCTTCGGCGCGCACCGCCCGGTAAGCCGGCCATGGCCCATTTCGCCTTTATCGCGCCGCCGCTGCGCGGCCATTACAAGCCGCTGTCGCACCTCGCCGCCGAGCTGATCGCGCGCGGCCACCAGGCGACCTTCATCCACCATCGCGACGCCGCCGACCTGGTCGAGGCCGAGGGCGCCGCCTTCGAAGCGATCGGCGGCGGGAACGCGCCGCCGGTGAGCGGATGGACGCGGCCGATGACCCGGATCCGCGGCGTGGTCGGCCTCGGCGGCATGATGAGCGGCATGATCCGCTTCACCGACGCCTTCTGCGCCGAAGCCCCGGCGGTGCTGCGCCGGATCGGCGCCGACGCATTGATCGTCGACCAGCTCGAGGCGGGCGGCGGCCTCGTCGCCGAGCATCTCGGCCTGCCGTTCGCGAGCGTCGCCGACACGCTGCCGATCAACCGCGAGCCGGGGGTGCCGCCGCCTTATGTCGGCTGGCGCTACGATCCGACCGCGCGCGGCGAGAAACGCAACCTCGGCGGCTGGCGGGTCTCCGACTGGCTGATGCGCCGCCTTGGCGAGGCGATCGAGGCCAATGCCCGGCGGCTCGGGCTGGCGCCGCGGCGGCGGCTGGAGGATTGCCTGTCGCCGCGCCTGCAGATCGCGCAGCTGGTGCCGAGCCTCGACTTTCCGCGGCGGGAGCTTCCGTCCAATTTCCATTATACCGGCCCGTTCCGCCGCGGCGCGCCGGCGGCGTTCGAGCTGCCGCCGGGCGACAGTCGCCCGCTG
>DASVRK010000032.1:0-20284 GCA_036388655.1 Allosphingosinicella sp.
ATGGCGACGGGCCCGGTGAGGAGGGCGCCCCGGATTATCGGGTCAACTGAGCGCGCTTGCCGAGGGGAGCACCCAGCCGGATTGACGCCGCTCCCTCGGAACCCGGACGATAGCCGACGCCCGTCACTCCTGCCGCCGGTCGATGGCGTCGAGCACCGCTTCGGGGGCGACGTTGCGCTTCAGCTCCTCGACATCCTCCTCGACCGCATGGTCGAGCCCGAGATGGCGGGAGATTTCGGACACCATGGCGACCAGCTTGGTCACTTCATGCTCGGCGAGCAGGTTGATCTGGAGGTCGAGATCGGCGCGCTTGTCGGCCGCCGCCGCCATCCGGTTCTGGCTGATGAGGACGAAGGTCGACAGGAAGATCGCCTCGACCGACGCGATCATGGCGAGGACGACGAAGGACGGGTCCCAGGACGGCACCCCCGGCACCCAGCCGAGATTGGCGAGGATCCAGAAGCCGAACACAGCCAGATGCAGCCAGACGAAGAGCATCGATCCGGTGAAGCGGGTGATCGCCTCGGCGATCTTGGCTTCGCGCGAAGCCTTTTCGGCCTCCGCCTTCCGCCGCTGCTGCAGCGCCTCGATATTGCGCTCGAGCGCGCTGTTGAGGTCGTCCGGCTGGGGCGGCCGGACGGTTGGCCCGCGCTGGCGGCTATCGGCAAACGGGCGTCGAGAGGTGGCGATGACGGGCTCCAGCGGTCGAACAGGCTGCGCCAACAACCGGCTAGGCGCCAAGCTGTTCCTGCTTCAGGCTTCGCCGAGCAGCCGATCCTCTTCGGTGGTCGCCTCGCCCGCCTCGAAGCCGCTGCGCTTGGCGATGGTGGCGGTGGCGGCGACGTCCATGCTGACATTGCCGAGCGTGCGCATGATGTCGGGCAGGACCTCGACCGCGATCAGCAGCGCCAGCGGCTCGATCGGCACGCCCATGGCAAGGCAGATCGGCGCGATCGAGGTGATGAAGCTCGCCTGGCCGGGGATGCCGACCGCGCCCATGGTGGTGGTGGCGGCCGCGGCGACGCCGATCGCCATCTGCGCCGGCGTGAGCTCGATGCCGAACCAGTAAGCGATGTAGATCGCCACCGCGAGGTTCATCGCCGGGCCGGTGGCGCGGAACACCGCCACCGCCATCGGCAGCACCACGCCCGATGCGGCGACCGGGACCCCGATCGCGCCGGCGCCGCGCAGCATCGCCGGCAGGGAGGCGAGCGAGGATTGGGTGCTGAAGGCGACCGCCTGGCTCGGCGCGATCGCGCGGGTGAAGCGGCCGAGCGGCACCTTGGCGCCGAACATCGCCAATGGCCAGGCGGCCAGCCAGATCACCGTGCCGACCGCGGTCACCACCAGCACATAATGGAGGAGGGCGCCGAAGGCCGCGCCGCCGGCCCGGGCGCCGACCACGTAGGCGAGCGCGGCGACCCCGATCGGCGCGATCCACAGCACCCAGCCGATCACCACCAGCATGGTGTCGGCGATCGCCTGGAAGAAGCCGACCAGCCGCTCCCGCGGCTCGGCCGGAAGCCGGGTCAGCGCGAAGGCGAAGACGAGGGTGAACAGGATGAGCGGCAGGATCGCATCCTCGGCCGCCGCCGCGACGGGATTGGTGGGGACGATCGAGCTCAGGAAGTCGGCGAAGCCGGGCACTTCGCCGACAGGCTCGCTCGCGGTCATCGCCGCGCGCAGCGCCGCGGTCGATTCCGCCGGCAGCGGGAACAGGCCGAGGAACAAAGGCGTGAGCAAGGCGGCGGCGATGGCCGAGATCCACAACAGGACGACGAATAGCACCAGCGCCCTTGTGGCGAGCTTGCCGGCCCGCGCGGCCTCGGCCGAGGCGGCGATCCCGGTCACCAGCAGCGAGACGACCAAAGGCACGATGGTCATGCGCAGCGCGTTCAGCCACATGCCGCCGACCGGCTCGGCGACGGAGACCGCGCCCTCGACCCAGCCGCCGCCGGTGGCGGCGCTGGCGATGCCGAGCAGCAGCCCGACGACGAGGGCGAGAAGGATACGCGTGGGCTGCGACATCAAAAGCGGTTCCCAACTTTCCGGCCAATGCTCTACAGCCTCTTCATGGCGGGCCCGCCGGGGGCAAGCGAAAACGGACGGGCAGATGGCGCGCAAATTCTTCGGCACCGACGGCATCAGGGGCCGGACCAACGAAATGCCGATGACCGCGGCGATGGCCCAGCGGGTCGGCCAGGCGGCGGGCGCGCATTTCCTGCGCGGCAGCCACCGCCACCGCGTCGTGCTCGGCAAGGACACCCGGCTCTCCGGCTACATGATGGAAACCGCGCTCATTTCGGGCTTCACCAGCGTCGGCATGGACGTGGTGATGGTCGGGCCGGTGCCGACGCCGGCGGTGGCGATGCTGGCCAAATCGATGCGCGCCGACCTCGGCGTGATGATCTCGGCCAGTCACAATCCGTTCGAGGATAACGGCATCAAATTGTTCGGCCCCGACGGCTATAAATTGTCGGACGAGAACGAGCTCGCCATCGAAGCGCTGATGGAGCGCGAACCCAAGCTGGTCGCTCCCGACAAGATCGGCCGCGCCCGCCGCATCGAGGATGCGCGCGGCCGCTACATCCATGCCGCCAAGACCACCTTCCCCGAGCATCTCCGGCTCGACGGCCTGCGCGTCGTCGTCGATTGCGCCAACGGCGCCGCCTACCAGGTCGCGCCCTCGGCCTTTTGGGAGCTGGGCGCCGACGTCACCGCGATCGGCGTTTCGCCCAACGGCCTCAACATCAATGACGGCTGCGGCTCGACCAAGCCGGAATTGCTCCAACGCACGGTGATCGAGGCCGGCGCGCATATCGGCATCGCGCTCGACGGCGACGCCGACCGGCTGATCGTGGTCGACGAGCAGGGCGAGGTGGTCGACGGCGACCAGCTGATGGCGCTCATCGCCTCCTCCTGGCAGCGGCGCGGCATGCTCCGCGGCCGCGGCATCGTCGCCACCATCATGTCCAATCTCGGCCTCGAACGCTTCCTTGCGGGCAAGGGCCTGGCGCTCGAGCGGACCCAGGTCGGCGACCGCTATGTGCTGGAGGCGATGCGCGCCAAGGGCTTCAATATCGGCGGCGAGCAATCCGGCCACATCATCCTCAGCGATTATGCGACCACCGGCGACGGGCTGGTGGCCGCGTTGCAGGTCCTGTCGGAGCTGGTCGTGCAGGGGCGGCCGGCGAGCGAGCTGCTCCGCCAGTTCGAGCCGCTGCCGCAGCTCCTCAAGAACGTCCGCTTCGACGGCGGAACGCCGCTCGAGACGGACGGGGTCAGATCGGCGATCGCCTCGGCCGAGCTCCGCCTCCAGGGCAGCGGCCGGCTGGTGATCCGCAAATCGGGCACCGAGCCGCTGATCCGGGTGATGGCCGAGGGCGAGGACCGGGCGCTGGTCCAGGAAGTGGTCGACAGCATCTGCGCGGCGGTGAAGGCGGCCTAGGGAGGCGGGGGCGGAGAGGGCGGTTGCGGCGCTGAAAGTCCCCTCGTCATGCCTGGCGCTTGCTCGTCATGCCGGACTTGATCCGGCATCCCGCTTCTTCTTTCCAGCTCAGGACGTGAAGAAGAGAGACCCCGGATCAAGTCCGGGGTGACGTTTCGATGGGATGGTCGAAAATTCACGCGAACCTGACGCCTAGGCCGCCAGCCCTTCGAACTGGAGCCGGGCGAGGCGGGCGTAGAGGCCGCCGCGGGCGTTGAGGCTGTCGTGGGTGCCTTCCTCGACGATCTCGCCGCTGTCCATGACGACGATGCGGTCGGCGGCGCGGACAGTGGCGAGGCGGTGGGCGATGACGATGGTGGTGCGGCTTTCCATCAGCCGCTCGAGCGAAGCCTGGACGGCGCGCTCGGATTCGGCGTCGAGCGCGGACGTCGCCTCGTCGAGCAGCAGCAGGGGCGCGTCGCGGAGCAGGGCGCGGGCGATGGCGACGCGCTGGCGCTGGCCGCCGGACAGGCGCGCGCCGCCCTCGCCCATGAAGGTGTCGAGGCGCTGCGGCAAAGCGCGCAGGAAGTCGGCCGCATTGGCCGCCTCGGCCGCCGCCCACAATTCGTCGTCGCTCGCGTCCCAGCGCCCGTAGCGCAGATTGTCGCGCGCCGAGGCGGCGAAGATCACCGTCTCCTGCGGGACGACCGCGATCCGCGCGCGTATGTCGGCGAGGTCGGCGGCGCGCAGGTCGACGCCGTCGAGCCTCACCGCGCCGCCCTCGGGATCGTAGAAGCGCTGGGCGAGCTGGAACAAGGTGGTCTTGCCGGCCCCCGACGGCCCCACCACCGCCAGCATCTCGCCGGGCGCGACGTGGAGCGTGAAGCGCTTGAGCGCGCTCACCTCGGGCCGGGTCGGGTAGTGGAAGGTGACGTCGTCGAAGCTCAGCGCGCCGCGCGCCGGCTGCGGCAGCCGGACCGGGTCGGCGGGGGATTGGATCTCGGGCACCTGCGCCAGCAATTCGGCCAGCCGGCCGGCGGCGCCAGCGCCGCGCAGCAGCTCGCCATAGACTTCGGTGAGCGCGCCGAACGCGCCCGCCACCAGCGCGCCGGTGAAGACGAAGGCGGCCACCGTGCCGCCGGTCAGCCGGCCCTCGGCGACGTCGATCGCCGCCTGCCACATGACGAGCGTGATCGATCCGAACATCAAGGCGATGATCACCGCCGTCATCAGCGCGCGCAGCACGATCCGCCGCTTGGCGATCCCGAACGCCTCCTGAACCGCGCCGTCGAAGCGCTCGCTCTCGCGATCCTCCTGCCCGAACGCCTGCACGATCTTCATCGCGCTCAGCGTCTCGGACACGATCGCGCCGACATCGGCGATCCGGTCCTGGCTGTAGCGCGAGACGTCGCGGATCTTCCGCCCGAGCAGCACCACCGGCACGATCACGATCGGGATGCCGAGCAGCAAAGTCCCGGTCAGCCGCGGCGCGAGCGTGAACAGATAGATGATGCCGCCGAGCCCCATCACGATGTTGCGAAGCGCCACCGAAACCGTTCCGCCCACCACCATCTCGATCACGGAGGTGTCGGCGGTCAGCCGCGAGGCGATTTCGGACGGGCGATTCTCCTCGAAGAAGCGCGGCTCGAGCCGGAGCAGGTTGCGGTGGACGGCGGTGCGCACGTCGGCGACGACCCGCTCGCCGAGCCACGAGACGAAGTAGAAGCGCACCGCCGTCGCCATCGACAGCACGATCACGATGCCGAGCAAATAGTAGAAATGTTCGGCGATCGCGCCGCCCGCCGCGGCGAAGCCCTTGTCGATGACGCGCCGGAAACCATCCGGGATGGCGAGGGTCGCGGCGGCGGCGACGAACAGCGCCAGCGCGGCCGCCCCGATCTGCGCCGGATAGCGGATCGCGAAGCGCCAGATCATGGCGAGGTTGCCGAGCTTCCTGCTGGGCGGGGCTTCGGCGCTGATGTCTGCCATGGCGGCGGACTAGCAGCGGCGGGGGCGCGGCTCAATGGCAACACTCCGGAAGGGCGTCACGGACCCTTCGACCGACCGGTCGGTTTATACGGTGGATTATTCGCCGTCGCGCGCGCTATGATGCGGCCGACGGGTGGGAGAGTGAATGTTATACGACGCTTATGAGATGCAGCGCTCGCTGCTCGCGGGAGCCAGCACCTGGGCCAATATCGGCGCCGGCTGGATGCAGAACCCGGCCAACCCCTTCGCTTATAGCAGCATGGGACCGATCGTCGCTTCGGCGCTGGACGTGTTCGCGCATGCCTCGGCCTCGCGCGGCAAGCCGGACTTCGGGCTCGACACGACAATCGTCGAAGGCAAGTCGGTCGCGGTCACCGAGGAGATCGTGCTGCGCAAACCGTTCGGCCAGCTGAAGCGGTTCCGCCGCGCCGGCGTCGAAGGCGGCCCGCGGCTGCTGATCGTGGCGCCGATGTCGGGCCATTATGCGACGCTGCTGCGCGGCACCGTCGAGCGGATGCTGCCCGGCCACGACGTCTACATCACCGACTGGCGCGACGCGAAGCTGGTGCCGGTCGATTCCGGCCGCTTCGACCTCGACGATTATATCGAGTATCTGGTCGAGTATCTGGCCCATATCGGCCCCGGCGCGCACATGCTCGCCGTCTGCCAGCCGTCGGTGCCCTGCTATGCCGCCGCCGCCGTGATGTCGCGGGACAAGCATCCGGCGCGGCCGCGGACGCTGACCATGATGGGCGGCCCGATCGACACGCGCGAAGCGCCGACCGCGGTCAACACGCTGGCGACGCAGCGGCCGCATAGCTGGTTCCAGCGCAACGTCATCGCCACCGTCCCCTATCCCTATCCGGGCGCGGGGCGGCACGTCTATCCGGGCTTCCTGCAGCTTGCCGGGTTCATGAGCATGAACCTCGGCAGCCACCTCACCAGCCATTGGGAGATGTTCAAGCATCTCGTCCAGGGCGACGGCGAGAGCGCGGACGCCAGCAAGGAATTTTACGACGAATATCGCGCCGTCTGCGACATGACCGAGGAATTCTACCTGCAGACGGTCGACGTCGTTTTCCAGCGCCATCTGCTCCCCAAAAGCGAGATGATGCACCGCGGCCGCCGCGTCGATCCGGCCGCGATCGACGATGTCGCCATCCTCGCCATCGAGGGCGAGCGCGACGATATCTCCGGCATTGGCCAGACCAAGGCGGCGCTCGACATCTCGACCGGCCTCGCGCCCGCGCTCAAACATTATCATCTCGCCAAAGGCGTCGGCCATTACGGCATCTTCAACGGCAGCAAATGGCGCGACCGGATCGCCCCGGTGGTGGAGAATTGGATTTCCCGCCACGACGGTTGAAGGCCAGGCGCGAGCCTCCGTCCGACGGAGCGGCGCGCCGAGCCTGAGCTTGTCCTAATAGACGACGAAGTCCGCGTGGGTGAGATCGGTCTCGGGCGTAACGGTCGCAAGCAGTAACGGCGTGCCCCTACCGTTCCCGTCACCGTCGAAATAGATTTCGCCCGTGGCGCGGTTGTAGATAATGCGGTCTTCCGCGTCCTGTGCCACCGTTCCCTCATGGAAAGCGTCCACATCGAGGGTGCCGACCACGAGTGTGTTGAACCGGGCACGGGACAGGAAGATCGTGTCGTCGGCCGGAGCGAAGTCGAGGATGCGATCGCCGTCCGGCTGATCGTCGAAATAGAAGCCGTCCGCGCCCGCCCCGCCCTCGAGGGTATCCCTGCCATCGCCGCCGTAGAGTTTGTCGTCGCCGTCGCCCCCCGCCAATTGGTCCCAGCCGTCGCCGCCGTAGAGAGAGTTCGCCGCCTCGTTGCCGACAATCCGGTTGATGTTGCTGTTGCCGTAGCCATTGGTGGAGACGGTGCCGATCAGGAAGAGGTCCTCGACCGAGCCCGCGATTTGGAAGGAGCTCGAGCTGAAGATCCGGTCATGGCCTCCGTTAAAGGTGTCAATGACTACATCCTTGGTACTGCTCACGTAGTAATCGTCGTTGCCGAATCCGCCTTCCATCACATCGTCGCCGCCGCGCCCATCGAGGATGTTCCTCTCGGAATTCCCGACGATCCGATTGGCAAGCCGATTCCCGACCCCGCGTATCCCGCCTGCACTCAGATCGAGCCGTTCAATGTTGCCGCTGAGCGTGTAGCTGACGGAACTGAGGACCACGTCATTGCCTTCGTCGCTCCATTCGAGGACTCGATCGCCTGCATTGTCGACGGTGTAGGTATCCCCCCCCGTACCCCCTCGCATGAGGTCGGCGCCGGCCCCGCCCACTAGCGAGTCGAAGCCGTCCAGTCCGACGAGCACGTCGTCGCCGACGCCGCCTCGCAAATCATCCGCGAAAGACGAGCCGATAATATAATTGGCGGCGTCATTGCCGAAGATGGTGCCGGCGTCTCCAGTCTGCCGCACATTTTCGAGGTTCGCCGCGAGGGTGTAGCCCTGTGTAGCACTGGCCAGGTAAAGGATGACGGCGTCTGTGCCTTCTCCTTCAAATTCGATGACGCGGTCTTCGGGAGATCCTCTCAGGACGTAGGTATCGTCTCCCCTGCCGCCTTCCATCGTGTCGGCGCCCTCGCCACCGTCGAGCCGATTGTCGCCGTCATTGCCGACCATCCGGTTGTCGAGCGAATTGCCCCGGCCGGCTATCGCGCTTGCGATCAGGATGAGGTTCTCCACCCCGACAGGGAGCCGGTAATCGATGCTGGAGATCACCATGTCGGCAAAGCCCTCGCCGCGGAACTCGGCGACGCGATCATTCTCGTCGTCGACCCAGTAAGTATCGTCGCCGAAGCGGCCGAACATCTCATCGGCGCCCTCGCCCCCGTCGAGCTCGTCATTGCCGCGCAGGCCGTAAAGCTTGTCGCTGCCGCCGAAGCCGCTGAGGCTGTCGGATTCGCGGGTGCCGATCAGCACATTGTCGCCCTCGTCGCCCTTGATCACCGCCATGACAGAATCCCCACTATGAAGTGTTTCCGAAAAGACTTTTCGCGCGCGGCCCGCGCGACGCGAGACGGCTTAGTCGAAGCCGACGAAATCGGTGTGATCGATCACTGTCCCAGGGGTCAATATCGCGAGGAACATCCCGAAACTGCCTCCGAAACCGTCCGGGTCGTACTTCACCTGGCCGGTGTCTGGATCGTAGATGATCCGGTCGTCCGCATCCTGCGCCTGCGTGCCCACGACGAAGGCGTTCGGATCGAGCGTACCCTCCCCGATTTGTTTGAAGGCGTCCCGATCGAGGAAAATCGTGTCGTCGACCGATGAGAAGTCTTTGATGATGTCAGCGATGTAGAAGCCGTATTGGACATCTTCGAAATAGAAGCCGTCATTGCCCGCTCCGCCCACCAGCTTGTCGTCGGATGAGCGCTGGCCGTAGAGGCTGTCATCACCGCCGCCGCCGATCAGGGTATCCGATCCCAAATCCCCCTTGAGAACATTGTCGGCATCATTGCCGACGATCCTGTTGCCGGCAATGTTGCCGGTGCCGTTGATCGCAGCCGACCCGGTGAGGACCATATCCTCGACAAAACCGCTATAATCGAAAGCGAGGGTGTAGCTGACGCTGGCGCGGACCAGGTCGATCTTGTTGTCGAAGGTGTTCTTTTCGTCGATCGTGTCGTTCCGATGATCGACGATGTAGGTGTCGGCGCCGTAGCTGCCGCTCATGAAGTCGGCGCCGCCCCCGCCATCGAGGACATTGTCGATCACCGCGGTCTGCGCGAAGATCTGATTGGCGGTTGCGCTGCCCCAGGCGTGCGTGGCGTTGCCGGTCAGACTCAGAACCTCGATTTCGCCGTACAGGCGGATCGAGGCCGAGGAAATGACCGTGTCCCTCCCTTCGCCGCGGCGCTCGGTGACGCGGTCCCCGAGGTGATCCGCATGGTAGGTGTCGTCCCCGCCGCCGCCGTACATCAGGTCGGCGCCGGCGGCGCCGTTGAGGACATTGGCGGCTTCGTTTCCGTAGAGCCGGTTGGCGGCAGCGTTGCCGTTGCCCGACACGGCCGCCCCGGTCAGCCGCAGAATCTCGAAATGCTCGGCCAAGCTGTGGCTGAGGCTGCTGATGACGGTGTCTTCGCCCTCGTCGGCCCGCTCGATGCGCGTCTCGCCATTCTCGGTCAGATAATAGACATCGTTGCCGAGACCGCCTTCGAGAATATCGGCTCCGAGGCCGCCGTCGAGGCGATTGTCGCCCGAGTTGCCGACGATGTGATTCTCGTAATCGTTGCCGCGGCCGACCAGGGAATCGGTGCCGATCAGCACCAGATTCTCGATATTCTTCTGCAGCTTGAAGCTCACCGAAGAAAATACGACGTCGGCCAGTCCCTCGTTGCGGAACTCGCGCACCACATCGCCGATATCGTCAACCCATCAGTATCGTCGCCGAAGCGGCCGACCATCAGGTCGGCGCCTTCGCCGCCGTCGAGATCGTCGTTGCCGCGCAGGCCGTAAAGCCGGTCGTCGCCGCCGAAGCCGCTGAGGCTGTCGGATTCGCGCGTGCCGATCAGCACGTTGTCGCCCGAGTCGCCCTTGATCACTGCCATGGCCTTGCACTCCTCTGGTCCGGCCTCCAATCAAGGACCGTTTCGGTGCAGAGTCAATCACCTTGACGGCGAAGCTTGCATTCCGGCGCGGCCCGGCTAGGCCGGCTTTTTGGAAGGAGAGGGACGTGAGACTGCTCGCTTCCTGGGCCGCGCTGGCGGTCTTGTCCGCGGCCGCGCCCGCCGCCGCCCAGCCCGATCATGCCGCGCGCCTGAAGGAAGGCGAGGTGGTGCTTCGCGACTTTCGCTTCGCTTCGGGCGAGACGCTGCCCGAGCTTCGGATCCATTATGCGACGCTGGGATCGCCGCGGCGGGACGCGAGCGGGCGGATCGCCAATGCGGTGATGGTGCTGCACGGCACCGGCGGCTCGGGCCGGCAGTTCCTGCAGCCGCAATTCGCCGGCGAGCTGTTCGGGCCGGGCCAGCCGCTCGACCTGCGCCGATATTACGTGATCCTGCCCGACAATATCGGCCACGGGAAATCGTCCAAGCCGAGCGACGGGCTGCGCATGGCGTTCCCCAAATATGATTATGACGACATGGTCGAGGCGCAGCGGCGGATGCTGGCCGAGGGGCTGAAGGTCGGCTCGCTGCGGCTGCTGATGGGAACGTCGATGGGCTGCATGCACGGCTTCGTGTGGGCGGCCCGGCACCCGGGGTTCGCGCGCGCGATGATGCCGATGGCGTGCCTGCCGGTCGAGATTGCCGGGCACAACCGGATGTGGCGCAAGGCCGCGGTCGAAGGCATCACGAGCGACCCGGCCTGGGCGGGCGGAAATTACCGGACCCAGCCCGTGCAGGGCCTGCGCACCGCGGTGAGCCTGCTCCAGGTCGCCGGCTTCGCGCCGCTCTACCTCCAAAAGGCCTATCCGACCCGCGCCGCCGCCGACGCCTATATCGTCGAGCGGATCGACAAGGATTTGCCCAGCCGCGACGCCAACGACCTCATCTACCAGCTCGAGGCCTCGCGCACCTACAATCCGTGGCCGACCCTGGAGCGGATCAATGTGCCGATGACGTGGATCAATTCGAGCGACGATTTCATCAACCCGGCCGAATATGGCATCGCCGAGGACGCCGCCCGCCGGATGCCGAGCGTCCGCTACATCCTGGTCCGCGCCACCAGCGACACACGCGGCCACGGCACGCACACATGGGCCAAATTCTGGCGCCAGGAGCTGAGCGACCTGCTGGCGCGGACGGAGCGTGACGATCCGTGACAAGCGCTTGGTTCCGTGACACTCACGGGGGGTGATGAAGCTCCTCGCCTCGCTCGCGGCGATGCCGCTCCTTCTGCTGGCCCCGATTGGCGCCGACGCCGCCGCCCCGAAGGAGGGACGCTTTCCGCCACTCGGGGACTGCCGCGACGACCGCGGGGTCGACCGCTGCGACCCGGCGCAGCATCGACGCGTGCTTGCGCTATACGGCGTTCAGCCGATCGAGGCCCATCTGGCAGCCGGCGATATCGTGCGCCGTGCCTTTTTCGTGGATGGCTACGGCAGCGATCGTGTCGCGATCAGCTTTGTCCGCGCCAAGGGCCGGGATCCCGCGCTTTGGGTGCACGTCCCCTCGGGGAAGGAGCAGGGCCGCGCCCCCATGCAGGCGCCGGTTCCAGGGCCGGTATGGGACGATTTGATCAGGCGATCGGCCCATTTCGACAGGACGCTCGCGCCGCCGAAGCCGGGTCCTGATGGCGAGGAGGAGGTCCTCTGTATTCACAGCTGGGTCTACACGCTCGAAGCCACCGAGCTTCCCGACGAACTGGCCGGGCAACCCGGCCGCGTCCGCCGCAAGACCGAGGATGCCTGCGACGACGGGCTCGCGGAGGCCTACGCGCTCGAGCTTGCAAGGGCCGCCGTGCCGCTGCTCCCCGCCTGTGCATTGATCGATCCGCGGCAGCAGCGCGGCCTCCCTGGGGTGCTGAGCGCGTGCTTTTTGCTGACCGGCGACCGGCTGGCGGCGGCCGAGGTCTTGAACCGGCTCAACCTGATCCAGGCCGCCGAGAACGAGTCGGATGCAGCCCGTGCAGAGCAGGTTTTCGGCCCGGAGGCGCAACTCGACTGGCAAGGGTCGCGCAGCGCCGATCGCGCGCAAGCCGCAAAGCTCTGGTTGGCTAAGCTGGCGGAGGGGGGCGGCGCGCAACTTTTCTACGATAAGGTCGAGGGGCTCTCGCCCGACCGCGTGAGGTTCGTCGGCTTCCTCAGCCGGTATGCCGGGGAAGCGAACGGCGAGTCCGTTAATCAGTTCGCTTCGGTCGAGCAGATCTGGACGCGGGAGGGCGGTGACTTCTTCATCGAGCGGGCCATTGTCGGGCCCTGGGAGCGGGAGCGCTAGCGCCGCACCTCCTTCGAGCTCACATGGTTGAGCGCGATCACCCAGCGGCCATCCACTTTGCGCATCAGCCGCGTGTTGATGCCGTCCTGCGGACTGCCGCCACCTTCGAGCCGGTAGCGGCTGATCAGTTGGGCCGCGTCGGGCGCGAGCAGCTCGATCCTGATGTCGGAGAAGCGGAGCTTGCCGCGCCGCTCGGGCGAGCCGCCATAGTCGCGGACATAATGGTCGAGCGTGCCCTGCCAGTCCTTCTGGAATTCGCCGCGCGAGACGAACACCACGTCGGGCCTCTTGAAGCCCGCCATATAGCCGCGGAAATCGCCGCGGTTCCAGGCCGCCTCCATGTCGGCGATGACCTGGCGGATCGCCGCTTTCTCGGTTTCCGGCGTCGCCGCAGCGGCCTCTGCCGAAGGCGCGGAGCAGGCGCAGAGCGTCGCCAGAAGGGCGAGTGAAAGCGCTGCGCGGGAGGTCGTTTTCATTGGCTTGCTCCGGCCGCGAAGGAGGGAGCGGCGAGGCGATACTAAGCGATTGCGCTGCAACGTAAAACCTTCCTCGGCGGGTGAACGGCGGATGAACGGGCCGTTCTCCCTCCATTCATGGAGCAGGGCGACAATTCAAGCGTTCGGGGACTCGGTCCGCGAAGCGCGGGTCCCCTGTGTTTGGGAGTTCGGCTCATGAACAAACTGATCGGCAAATCCATCATCGGCGCGGCCGCTGCGGTCACGCTTGCGGCCACGGCGGCCCCCGCCGAGGCGCGCCACTGGCGCCACGGGGGAGACGGCGACGCGCTCGCCGCCGGGATCATCGGTCTCGGCATCGGCGCCGCGATCGCCTCGTCCCACCATGGCGGCTATTATGGCGGCGGCCATTACGGCGGCGGCTATGGCGGCGGCTATTATGGCCGGCCCGCTTATTACGGGGCCCCCGTTTATTACGGCCGCCCGGCTTATTACGGCCGGCCCCAGTACCGCCCGCATCATGGCTATTACGGCCGCCGCTGCTTCACCCGCCGCGTGTGGGATCCCTATTGGGGCCGCCGCGTCCGCGTCCGGGTCTGCTGACGAGCCTGAGGCCCGCCAGCAGAATGGGGTCTAGCGGGTGAGCTTCTCGCCCGCCGCGGCCTTGCGCGTCAGCAGCTCGGACAAGGTGAAGTCCGCGCCGAGCCGCTGCTGCTGGCGGGTTATGCCTTCGACGATCTTGGCGAGCCCCTCGCTATCGGCCCAGAACATCGGGCCGCCGCGATAGACCGGCCAGCCATAGCCGTAGACCCAGACCACATCCACGTCGGAGGCGCGCTGGGCCATGCCTTCCTCGAGGATCTTGGCGCCCTCGTTGACCATCGTGTAGAGCGTGCGCTCGACGATCTCCTGATCGTCGATCTCGCGCGCCTCGACGCCTTCGCGCGCCCGAAAGCCTTCGATGATCTCCTGCACCTTGGGGGAAGGGGAGGGGCGGCGCTTCTCGTCATAATCGTAGAAGCCGGCGCCTTTCTTCTGGCCCCAGCGGTCGATTGCGCAGAGCGCATCGCGGATATTCTCGATCCGGTTGGGATCGCGGTGCCAGCCGATGTCGACGCCGGCGAGGTCGGCCATCTGGAACGGCCCCATCGGCATTCCGAAATCGGTGTGGACGCGGTCGACCTGCTCGGGCGTGGCGCCTTCGAGCAGCAGCCGCATCGCCTGGGTCTGGCGCGGGATCAGCATGCGGTTGCCGATGAAGCCGTAGCAGACGCCCGCCACCACCGCGACCTTGCGGATCTTCCTGGCGAGCTGCATCGCCGTCATCAGCACGTCGGGCGCGGTCTTGGCGCCGCGCACGACTTCCAAGAGCTTCATGATGTTGGCCGGCGAGAAGAAGTGGAGGCCGAGCACGTCCTGCGGCCGCGAGGTGCTGGCCGCGATTTCGTCGATATTGAGGTAGGAGGTGTTGGAGGCGAGGATCGCGCCCGGCTTGGCGATCTTGTCGAGGCGGCCGAACACCTCCTTCTTGACGTCCATATTCTCGAACACCGCCTCGATGATGAGGTCGCATTCGGCGAGCGCGTCGAAGTCGAGCGTGGGATTGAGCAGCCCCATCGCCTGCTCGACCTGGTCGGAGGTCATCCGGCCCTTGGCCGCGGTCGCCTCGTAATTCTTGCGCATCACGCCCGCACCGCGGTCGAGCGCGTCCTGCGCCATTTCGACGATCGTCACGGGAATGCCGGCCGACAGGAAGTTCATCGAAATGCCGCCGCCCATCGTGCCGGCGCCGATCACGCCGACGCGTCGGATGTCGCGCGGCCGGGTGCCTTCGGGCAGGCCCTCGATCTTGGCCGCCTGGCGCTCGGCGAAGAAGAAATATTGCTGGGCCCGCGCCTGATTGCCGCTCATCAGCTCCATGAACAGCTGCCGCTCGTACATCACGCCCTGCTCGTACGGCTTGGCGACGGCCGCCTCGATCGCGCGGATGTTCGCCTCGGGCGCTTCGAAGCCGCGGAACTTGCGGGCGTTCGCCTTGCGGAATTCGCGGAAGATGTCGGGGTTCGAACGTGCCTCGGCGAGCTTGTCGTCGCGCTCGCTACTCTTGGGCAGCGGCCGCACGTCCTTCACTTCATGCGCATAGGCGACCGCATGCTGCTCGAGGTCGCCCTCGATCAACTTGTCGAGCAGGCCGATCTCATAGGCCTTTTGCGCGCGGACGGGATTGCCGGTCGCGGCCATTTCGAGTGCGGCCGTGACTCCGGCGACGCGCGGCAGCCGCTGGGTGCCGCCCGCGCCCGGCAGCAGGCCGAGCTTCACTTCGGGAACGCCCATGGTCGCGTTCGGCACCGCCACCCGATAATGGCAGGCGAGCGCCACTTCGAGGCCGCCGCCGAGGGCGGTGCCGTGGATCGCCGCGACCACCGGCTTCGCCGAGGCCTCGATGCGGTCGACCACCTGCGGCAGCCACGGGTGCTGCATCGGCTTGCCGAATTCGGTAATGTCGGCGCCGGCGAAAAAGGTGTTGCCTTCGCACAGGATCACCACCGCCTGCACCGCCTCGTCCGCTTCGGCCTGGTCGATCGCCTTCACCAGCCCCTCGCGCACCGAGTGGCTGAGCGCGTTGACCGGCGGGTTGTTGGACGTGACGATAAGGACGTCGCCGTGGCGGCGGGTGGTGATCGGGCTCATGTAGGTCTCCAGTCAGATGGCCGTGCGGCCGTAGCTTTGGGTGTTGAACGGAAGCGAGGAAGCGAGGCCGCCGTCGACCACGAGGGCATGGCCGTTGACGTAGCTCGATTCCTCGGAAGCCAGGAAGAGGGCGGCGGCGGCGATCTCGCCGGGCGAACCGCCGCGCTTCAGCGGATTCAAATGGCCGAGCCGATCCTCCTGCCCCTTGGCGCGGGCGCGCTCGTAGACGAATTCGGTCATGCCGGTCTCGATCAGGCCGGGGCAGATGGCGTTGACCCTGACGTTGGAGCCGCTGAGCTGCTGGGCGGAGGTCTTGACCAGGCTGATCACGCCCGCCTTGGACGCCGAATAAGCCGGTCCGCCGGCGCCCGAGCGCAGCCCGGCGACGCTCGCGGTGCAGATGATCGACCCGCCGCCGCGTTCCCTGATCAGCGGCGCCGCGTGCCGGATGGCGAGCGCCGGGCCGATCAGGTTGACGCGCAATATCTCCGCCCAATCCTCCGGCCCCTGCTCCAGGATCGAGGCGAGGCCGCCCGAGACGCCGGCGTTGGCAAAGACGATGTCGAGGCCGCCGAACCGCGCCGCCGCGCTCCGCACCAGGTGGGCGACATCCTCGTCGCTCCCCGCATCGCCGCGGACCGCGACCGCGGCCGGGCCGATCAGCGCCGCCGTCTCCTCGACCGCTTCCGATATGTCGGAGACGACCACGAACGCGCCTTCCCCGGCGAACAGGGCGGCGGCGGCCCGGCCGATGCCGGAGCCCGCGCCGGTGACGATCGCGACCTTGCCTTGGAGGCGACCCATTACGCCCTCCCGTCATTCCCGCGGCTGATGAGCCTGCAGGAAGAAAGGAGAAGCGGGATTCCCGCTTTCGCGGGAATGACGAGGGGTTGGTCGCTGTCCCGCGTTTTGTCGCTCACAGCCCGACCCCGATCGTCGAGCCGCCGTCGACGACGATCGTCTGACCGGTCATGAAGGTCGAAGCGGGCGAGGCGAGGAACACCGCGGCGCCGGCGATTTCGTGCGGCTCGCCGATCCGGCCCAGCGGCGTCCCCCGCGTCACCGCCTTCAGCGTGTCCGGATTCTCCCACAAGGCGCGCGCGAAATCGGTGCGCACCAGCCCCGGCGCGATGCAATTGACCCGGACGCCGGCCGGGCCGAATTCGGCGGCGAGGTTGCGGGCCAGCTGGAAGTCGGCCGCCTTCGAGATATTGTACGCCCCGATCATCGTCGATCCGGTCATCCCGCCGATCGAGGAGACGATGATGATCGACCCTTCCTTGCGTTCGATCATCTCGGGCGCCGCCATCGCGATCAGCCAATGGTTGGCGATGACGTTATTCTCGAGGATCTTGCGGAACTGCTCGTCCGCGATTCCGGCCATCGGCCCGTAATAAGGGTTGGACGCCGCGTTGCAGACGAGCACGTCGATACGTCCCAGCCGCCGCCGCGTCTCGTCGACCAGATTCTGCAAATCCTGCTTTGAGGAAATATTAGCTGGAACAACTATTGCAGTGCCGTCGCCGTGGCACTCATTGATCGCCTGGGCGGCCTCTTCACAGGCCTCGGCCTTGCGGCTCGAGATCACCACCTTGGCGCCGTGCTCCGCCATCGCCTCGGCGATCGCGCGCCCGATCCCGCGCGAGGAACCGGTGATGACGGCCACTTTGCCGCTAAGGTCGAACAGGTTCATCTCAATTCCTCCCCTCCTTTTCGAGGGGAGGGGGACCAGCCAAGGGCTGGTGGAGGGGCCGCCGCGCAGCGGCGCCTTCGGCGCCGGCCCCTCCACCATGCGAAGCATGCTTGGCGAACTCCAGCCTTGCGATGGCGCGGTTGTGGACTTCGTCGGGGCCGTCGGCGAGCCGCAGGGTGCGGATCCCGGCCCAGCTATAAGCGAGGCCGAAATCCTGGCTGACGCCGGCGCCGCCATGCGCCTGGACGGCGTCGTCGATGATCCTGAGCGCCATGTTCGGCGCCTGCACCTTGATCATCGCGATCTCGGCCTGCGCCGCCTTGTTGCCGGCCTTGTCCATGAGGTCGGCGGCCTTGAGGCACAACAGCCGCGACATGTCGATGTCGATCCGCGCCCGCGCCACCCTTTGCTCCCAGATCGAATGCTCCATCAGCTTCTTGCCGAACGCGACCCTTGTCTGCAGCCGCCGCACCATCGCCGCCAGCGCCTCCTCGGCCGCGCCGATGGTGCGCATGCAATGATGGATCCGCCCGGGCCCGAGCCGCCCCTGCGCGATCTCGAAGCCGCGGCCTTCGCCGAGCAGCATGTTGGCGGCCGGGATGCGCACGTCCTTGAGCTCGATCTCCATATGGCCGTGCGGCGCGTCGTCATAGCCGTAGACGGTCAGCGCGCGCTCGACGGTGACGCCGGGCGCGTCCAGCGGCACCAGCACCATCGACTGCTGCCGGTGGCGGTGGGCGCCGGTGTCGGTCTTGCCCATCACGATCGCGACCTTGCAGCGCGGATCGCCCGCGCCCGACGACCACCATTTGCGGCCGTTCAGCACATAATCTTCGCCGTCGCGCCGGATCTCGGTTTCGATATTGGTCGCGTCGGACGAGGCGACCGCGGGCTCGGTCATCAGAAAGGCCGAGCGGATCTCGCCGTTCATCAGCGGCCGCAGCCATTCGTCCTTCTGCTCGCGCGTGCCGTAGCGGTGGAGCACTTCCATATTGCCGGTGTCGGGCGCCGAGCAGTTGAACACTTCGGACGCCCACAGGATGCGGCCCATCTCCTCGGCGCACAATGCATATTCGAGGTTGGTGAGCTGCGTCCCTTCGAATTCGAAACTCTCGTCGACATGGGCGAGCGCGTGGCCGGGCGGCATGAACAGGTTCCACAGGCCCGCCGCCTTCGCCGCCGGCTTCAGCTCCTCGATCACCTCGACCGGCTGCCAGCGGTCGCCGGCGGCGAGCTGCGCCTTATAGTCGCCGGTGCGCGGGCGAATCCGAGTCTCGACGAAGTCGCGCACGCGGTCGCGGTAAAAAGCCTGCCGTTCCGTAAGGTCGAAGTCCATGCGGCCGTTTTCCTCCCGTTTCGCTCCCGCTCCTCCTGTCAGAAAGCGCGGTTTCGCGCCACCCCGCGCGGCCTCGTCCCGCCGGCGGCGGCTTTCCGGGAGCCGATGCCTGTGCGGCTACATAGACGCGGATATGTTCATCGGCTCAGGCGCGCTCCGGGAGGGGCCGGTTGACGATTCCTCTATTGCCGGGCACCCCGGGGGCGAGGAGAGCGCGATGAACCCGTCTGTCGATCACGACACCTTCCGCTTCGAAACCCGCGGCTGGCTCGAGGCCAATTGCCCGCCGGAAATGCGTCAGCCGATGCGGGACGAGGGCGACGCCTGCTGGGGCGGCCGCAATCCGGTCTTCCAGTCCGAGGCGCAGAAAAATTGGCTCGATCGCATGGCCGCGCGCGGCTGGACCGTCCCCGACTGGCCGAGCGACTATGGCGGCGGCGGCCTCTCGCCCGCCCAGACCAAGATCCTCCGCCAGGAAATGACCGCGATCGGCGCCCGCAATCCGCTCTACAGCTTCGGCATTTCGATGCTCGGCCCGGCGTTGCTCAAATATGGCAGCGAGGAGCAGAAGCGGCGCTTCCTGCCCGAGATCGCCCGCGGCGAGATACGCTGGTGCCAGGGTTATTCGGAGCCCAATGCCGGCTCCGATCTCGCCTCGCTTCAGACCAGATGCGAGGACAAAGGCGACCATTGGCTGGTCAACGGCCAGAAGGTGTGGACCAGCTATGCCGACAAGGCCGACTGGATCTTCTGCCTCGTCCGCACCGATTTCGAGGCGCCCAAGCATAAAGGCATCAGCTTCCTGCTGTTCGACATGGCGAGCCCGGGCGTGTCGACGCGGCCGATCCTGCTCATCTCCGGCTCCTCGCCTTTCTGCGAGACCTTCTTCGACGACGTGAGGGTGCCCAAGGACCAGGTGGTCGGTGAGGTCCACAAGGGCTGGGACGTCGCCAAATATCTGCTTGGCCACGAGCGCGAGATGATCAGCGGCATGGGTCTCGGCGGGCAGGGCGGCAGCCTCGGCGCCGCGCTCGGGGAGCGGCTCGCCGACGATCCGATCCTGCGCGCCGACGTCGCCCGCTTCGACGTCGACGCGATGGCCTTCCGCGCCATGTCCGAACGCTTCCTCGACGAGCTCAAGGCGGGTCAGGCGCATCCCGCTCAGCCGTCGATGATGAAATATGCCGGCACCGAGCTCAACAAGGCGCGCCACGAGCTGATCATGGCCGCCGGCGGCTCGAACGCGCTCGAATGGGAAACGGAGCGGTCGAACGGCGGCAAGGCGGCGCGCGAATGGCTCCGCACCAAGGCGAATTCGATCGAAGGCGGCACCAGCGAAATCCAGCTCGGCATCATCGCCAAGCATATTCTGCAGCTCCCCGGGGCCTGATCGATGCCGCTTTACCTTACCGAAGATCAGGTCATGCTGCGCGACACAGCGCGCGACTTCATGGCCTCCGAGGGTGCGATCGCGACGCAGCTGCGCAAATTTCGCGGTATGAACTGCAAGGACGGGTTCGGCCATGCGCTGTGGAGGCAGTTCGGCGAGATGGGCTTCACTGGCATCCTGGTGGACGAAGCGGACGGCGGGCTCGGGCTCGGCCATGTCGAGGCCGGGATCGTGCTGGAGGAGATCGGGCGCAATCTGACGCCATCGCCGTTCCTGACGACCGCGGTGGCAGTGGTGACCGCATTGCGTGGCGCGGGCGAGGAGCTTCGAGCGCGCTGGCTGCCCGGAATTCTTGCAGGCGAAACGATTGCGGCGTTGGCGGTCGATGAGGGACCCAAACACA
>DASVRK010000033.1:0-8578 GCA_036388655.1 Allosphingosinicella sp.
CCCTCGCCGAAGCGCAGCGACTTCACCTCGGTGCCGGTCAGCGCGATGCCGGCCTCGAGCGTCGATTCGATCGCATAATCGAACCGCGCCCGCCGGTTCTCGGCGACCACCTTCTTCTTGTCAAACGTCTCGGTGCGGGGGCGGACCATCAGTTAAGTCCTCCCCTGCTTTTGCAGAGAAGGCCCGCTGCGCTCGCGCCCCTCCACCGCGCTGCGCGCGGTCCCCCTCCCCCGGAAAGCCGGGGGAGGATCTGTGGGTGCATCGCCTTCACAGCAGCCCCGCGTGCTGAAGCGCCGCGTCTACGGCCTTGCGACTGGCTTCGGAGGGGGGGGTCATGGGGAGACGGAGCTCGGTGGGGAAGCCTGGGCGGAGGCGGCTCAGGGCGTATTTGGCGGGGCCGGGCGAGGCATCGCTGAACAGCGCCTTGTGGAGCGGGAACAGGCGGTCCTGGATCGAAAGGACCGTCTCGCGGTCGCCGGCGTCCCAGGCGTCGTGGAACTGGGCGAACAGGCGCGGGGCGACGTTGGCGGTGACGGAGATGGTGCCGGCGCCGCCCATGGCGAGGAAGCCCAAAGCGATGTCGTCATTGCCGGAAAGCTGGACGAAGTCGGGGCCGCAGAGGCGACGATGGGCGGTGACGCGGCCAAGATCGCCGCTGGCGTCCTTGATCCCGACCACGGTCGGGAGCGCGGCGACGCGGCCGAGCGTTTCGGGGAGGATGTCGGTGACGGTGCGGCCGGGCACGTTGTAGACGATGATCGGCAGCGGGCTCGCTTCGGCGAGCGCCGCGAAATGGGCGTGGAGGCCGTCCTGGTTGGGGCGGTTATAGTAAGGAAGCACGATCAGGGCCGCGTCCGCTCCGGCCTCGGCGGAGGACGCCATGAGCTGCTTGGCGACGGCGGTGCTGTTGGAGCCGCAGCCGGCGATCACCGGCACCCGGGCCGCCGCCTGGTCGACGCAGGCGGCGACGACGCGGCGATGTTCGGCGGCATCGAGCGTGGCTGATTCGCCCGTCGTCCCGCACGGGACAAGGCCATGACTTCCCTCATTTATTTGCCATTCCACGAAATCGCGGAAGGCCGGCTCGTCAAACGCTTCGTCGCGGAAAGGCGTCACTAGAGCCGGGATCGACCCGCGAAACATGGTTATCTCCTTCACCTTGTTGGGCAATCCCGACATAGCTGTCGGCGGCGGGCGCCCCGGTTCATTCAGCGCCTGATAAGGAGGGGGTCGGCATGATGTCCAGCATGCAGAATGTACGCGTCACACTGGACAGGGTCAGGAGCTCGCTGAGCCGGGGCTGGTCCACGCTCGATGGACTTTGGGACAAGGCCGGCGCGCTCGGCGTGCGCAGGAAAGCCGTGACCCTGGGCCTACTCGCGGCCTCGGCCGCCGCGGTCGGCGCGACGCTGGCGCCGAACGCCGCGATCCGCGTGACGCCGCCGGTCCAGACCGCGCAATATCAGCCGCAATATCAGCAGCCGCCGCGCTACCAGGCGCCGCCGCGGCCGGCCGCGCCGATGATGGCGACGCCGCGGATCAGCTCGGCGCTGGCGCGGTGGAACAGCCTCCGGCAGTCGGACAACCACCCTTTCTCCTCCTACGCCTCGTTCCTCGCCAGCTATCGCGGCTGGCCGGGCGAGACCGGCATGCGCAAGACCGCCGAGCGCGCGATCGACCCCAATGGCACCCGCGCGGGTGAGGTCACCTCCTATTTCCGGCTGATGCCGCCGCTGACCGCTACCGGCCATGCCCGCCACGCCTTCGCGCTGATGGCCGAAGGCAATGTGCCGGCGGCGCGCGATGCGGCGCGGCAGGCCTGGTATGGCGGCGTGCTGCCGATCACCGACGAGAGCCGGCTTTTGAGCCAGTTCGGCTCCACCTTCACGCCGCAGGACCATGACCGGCGGGTCGAGGCGCTGCTCGACAATGGCGACGTGACCAGCGCGCGGCGGACGCTCGCTTACGCCTCCCCGGGGCGGCGCGCCGTCTACGAGGCGCGGCTCGCGCTCCAGGGCAAGTCGCCCGACGCGCAGAGCCGGCTGGCGATGATCGGATCGTCCGCGCAGACCGACGCGGGCGTGATCATGGACCGCGCCAACTGGCTGCGCGACACCCACCAGAGCGCCGCGGCGCGATCGCTGCTGGGGCAAAGGCGCAATCTCGTCACCCGGCCGCGCGACGCCGAGAAATGGTATGAGACGCTGCTCGCCATGGCGCGCGGGGCGGCCAACGACCGCAACTGGATGACGGCCTACCAGATCGCCAGCCAGGTCGACGACGCCTATCCGCCCGGCACCGACGTCAGCCGCCAATCGACCGGCGAGCGCGACGATTATACCAGCCTCACCTGGCTGGCCGGCACGACCGCGTTCCACCGGCTCAACCGCCCGACCGAAGCCGCCGAGATGTTCGCCCGCTACGCGCGCGGCGGGCGCTCCTCGCAGGTGCTCAGCAAGGGCTATTATTGGGCCGGGCGGGCGGCGCAGGCGAGCGCGCAGCCGGCGCAGGCGGCGAGCTATTTCGAGCAGGCCGCGCGCCACCCCGAATTGTTCTACGGCCAGCTCGCGCTCGAGCGGCTCGGCCGCCCCGTGCCCGCGCCATTGAACGTCGCCGCCTATATGCCCACGGCCAACGACCGCGCCGCCTTCCAGCGCCGCGACCTCGTCGAAGCGGTGCGGCTGCTCGGCCAGATGGGCAGCTGGGAGGACCAGTCGGTGTTCGTCCGCGCGCTCGCCGAGCAGGCCGAGAGCGAGCGCGACCGCGTGCTCACCGCCGAGCTTTCGCGGCAGATCAACCGGCCCGACCTCGGCGTCTGGCTCGCCCGCAACGCCCGCAACGCCGGCTCCCCCTTCTACGTGCGCGCCGGCTATCCCGAGATCAGCATCCCGCCCGCGCAGAGCCAATATTGGTCGCTGGCGCACGGCATCACCCGCCAGGAAAGCTCGTTCGACCGGGCCGCGGTCAGCCATGCCGGCGCGCGCGGCATGATGCAGCTGATGCCCGGCACCGCCCGCGAGACTACCGGCAAGCTCGGCCTTGCCTACGATCTCGGCCGGCTGACCCGCGACCCGACCTATAACATCATGCTCGGCAGCCATTATTTCGCGCGGCTGATGGACCAGTGGGGCGGTTATGCCCCGCTCGCCGTCGCCAGCTACAATGCCGGGGCCGGCAACGTGCGCAAATGGATCCGCGAATATGGCGACCCGCGCACGCCGGGCGTCGACATCGTCCGCTGGATCGAGGACATCCCCTTCTCCGAGACGCGCGGCTATGTGCAGCGCGTGCTGGAGAATGCGGTGGTCTACGACACGATCAACCCGCAGCGGGCGCGCAGCCCGGCCCAGGCGCGGCTGTCTTACTATCTCGGCAAGGGCAACCGGCCGGGCTGAGGCGGCCTCTCGCCAAGTGGCGATGGGGACTGGACCCCGGCCTTCGCCGGGGAACAGTTGTTCGCTGCGGTGGCTGCCGGGCGCGAGCCCCGGCCAGGCGCGCGGGCGCGGGCGGGTTGTCCCCGCGTCGATCTTCGCGCAGCATGGGCTGAACCTTGAGAGGAGCCGGACGGCGCAGACGATGATCGACCGCTCCAACCACATCACGCCGGACGGCTACCGCCGGCTGCGCGAGGAATATGAGGCGTTGTTCGGGGGCGAGCGGCCGAAGCTGGTCGAGACGATCAGCTGGGCGGCGGGCAATGGCGACCGCTCCGAGAATGGCGACTATATCTACGGCCGCAAGCGGCTGCGCGAGGTCGACCGCCGGATCAACTTCCTGTCGAAGCGGATGGCCAAGGCCAACGTGCTCGACCCCGCCGCCCAGCCCGACCGCAGCCGGGTGTGGTTCGGCGCGACGGTGACGCTCGCCGACGAGGAGGATAATGAGCGGGTCGTCACTCTGGTCGGCGAGGACGAGGCCGATGCCGGCGCCGGCCGGGTGAGCTGGAACGCGCCGATCGCCCGCGCGGTCCGCGGCGCTGCCGTCGGGGATTTGCGGCGCGTGCAGCTGCCTTCTGGCGAGAAGGAATTCGAGGTGGTGGCGATCGCCTATCCGGAGGCGAGCGGTTAGACGCCTACGGGTACGCGTTCGTCATGCCGGACTTGGTCCGGCATCCCGCTTCTTCCTTGGCAGCGGGTGAAGTGAAGAAGCGGGACCCCAGATCAAGTCCGGGGTGACGATTCATTGGGTCTGTTCAGAACCGCTCATCCTGAGGAGCCGATGAGCGAAGTCGAAGCGGCGTCTCGAAGGACGGGTGCACGGTCCTTCGAGACGGGCCTTCGCCTACGCTCAGTCCCTCCTCAGGATGAGCGAGATTTATTGAGCCTCCGCTGACCTAACGAGCTGATCAGCTCTACCGGCCCCCGTCTGGATAGGGATAATCCTCGCGCGGATAATCCCGCTCCGGGGGATAATATTCCTCGCCGCCATAGCCGCGGTCGCTGGCATAGGGGTCCTGGCCGTACCTGTCGTCGCGATAGCGGTCGTCGCGATAAGGGCCCTCGCGATACCCCTCGCCATAGCCGCCGTCGCCGCGATATTCGCCCTGATAGGGGCGTTCGCCGGCATAGCCGTAGCCGCGATCATAGCCGTAGCTGTAGTCGTCATAGGTGCAGGCGGAGAGGCCCGCAAAGGCGCCCGCCGCCGCCAATGTCGTCAAGGCGCGCCGAAAATAGTGCATCGCCATTCTCCCGGGAGGATCGATGCCGGTTCAACCCGCGGGCGGCTCGAAAGGTTGCCGGGCGGCGGGGTCAGGCCTTGGGGCCGAAGGCGGCGCGGGCGAGGGCGGCGATTTCGGGCGGGGCTTCGGGCGGTTCGGCCGGCACCGCCGGCTCGAGCGCATCGGCAACGGCGGTGAGCGCGGCGATGCGGGCGGCCTTCTTGTTGTTGCCGTCGATGACGCGCCACGGCGCGGCGGCGGTGTCGGTGCGGGCGAGCATCTCCGCGATGGCGGCGAGATATTCGGGCCGGCGGGCGCGGTTGCGGAAATCCTCCTCGGTGACCTTCCAGCGCTTCCAGGGGTGGTCGAGCCGCGCCTTCAGGCGGGCGTCCTGCACCTTCTGGGTGACGTGGAAGAAGAGCTTGACGATGGCGGTGCCGTCGGCGGCCTGCTGCGCCTCGAAATCATTGATCTCGTCATAGCCGCGGCGCCATTCGGCCTTCGCCGCGAAGCCCTCGACGCGCTCGACCAGCACGCGGCCGTACCAGCTGCGGTCGAACACAGCGATGCTGCCGGCCTCGGGCAGCCGGGTCCAGAAGCGCCACAGGAAATGGCGGCCCTTCTCCTCGGCGGTGGGGGCGCCGATCGGCCACACCGCGAAGCTGCGCGGATCCCATTCGGCGGTGAGGCGCTTGATCGCCCCGCCCTTCCCCGCCGCGTCCCAGCCCTCGACGACGACGACGCTGCGGCGGCGGTGGACGATATGGGCGACAAGGATGCGGGCGAGGCGTTGCTGGAGGGCTTCGAGGTCCTCCGCATAGTCCCCGCGATATTTGGCGCCGGATTCGTAGTCGGAGAGGCGGACGGACATTTTAGTCTCCTGAATTCCTCCCCTGCTTTTCAGGGGAGGGGGACCATGCGAAGCATGGTGGAGGGGCGGCGCGAAGCGCCCCTATTCCGAGGCCGAAGGCTCGCTGCGCTCGCGCCCCTCCACCGCACTTCGTGCGGTCCCCCTCCCCCGGAAAGCCGGGGGAGGAATTTCACTCCGGCGCCACTGCCTTGGCTGGGTCCTTCTTCGCCGCGCCCGCGGGCTCGACCAAACGAATGTTGAGTTCGCGGAGCTGCTTGGCGCTGACCTCGCTCGGCGCGCCCATCATCAAATCCTCGGCGCGCTGGTTCATCGGGAAGAGGACGACCTCGCGGATGTTGGGCTCGCCGGCGAGCAGCATGACGATCCGGTCGATGCCGGGAGCCGAGCCGCCGTGCGGGGGGGCGCCATATTTGAAGGCGTTGATCATGCCGGCGAAATTGGTGTCGACATCGTCCTTCGAATAGCCGGCGATCTCGAACGCCTTGTACATGATGTCCGGGCGGTGGTTGCGGATCGCGCCGGACGATAGCTCCACGCCGTTGCAGACGATGTCATATTGGTAGGCGAGGATGTCGAGCGGGTCCTTGGTCTCCAGCGCCTCGAGTTCGCCCTGCGGCATCGAGAAGGGATTGTGGCTGAAGTCGACCTTCTTCGCCTCCTCGTCATATTCGAACATCGGGAAGTCGACGATCCAGCAGAAATCGAAGCGGCTCTCGTTGATCAGGCCGAGTTGCTCGGCGGTGCGGGTGCGGGCGAGGCCG
Source organism: Allosphingosinicella sp. (assembly GCA_036388655.1). GTDB lineage: Bacteria > Pseudomonadota > Alphaproteobacteria > Sphingomonadales > Sphingomonadaceae > Allosphingosinicella. The sequence goes on from DASVRK010000033.1 coordinate 6,290, forward strand.
GCGAGCTTGGCCGCCTGGCCTTCCTTACCGGCCGCGAAGAAGATGCCGTCGTCGGGGCCGAGGCCGAGTTCGGCTATGAGTTTGCGGGTGGCCTCCTCGCCATGGTTCTTGGCGATCGGGCCGCCCAGCTCGCCGCCCTTGTGGGTGATGTAGCCGAGGCCGGCATGGCCTTCCGAGCGCGCCCATTCGTTCATGTCGTCGAAGAATTTGCGGCTCTTGTCGGCGGTGCCCGGCGCCGGGATGGCGCGGACGACGCCGCCGCCTTCGACGATGCGGGCGAACAGGCCGAAGCCGGAGCCGCGGAAATGATCGGAGACGTCGGCGATCAGGATCGGGTTGCGAAGGTCCGGCTTGTCGGAGCCGTATTTCAGCATCGCCTCCTTATAGGGGATGCGCGGGAACGGCGCCGGGGTGACACTCTTGCCGCCGGCGAATTCCTCGAACACGCCGCCGAGCACCGGCTCCAGCGCCGCGAACACGTCGTCCTGGGTGACGAAGCTCATTTCGAGGTCGAGCTGGTAGAATTCGCCCGGCGAGCGGTCGGCGCGGGCGTCCTCGTCGCGGAAGCAGGGGGCGATCTGGAAATAGCGGTCGAAGCCGGCGACCATGATCAACTGCTTGAACATCTGCGGCGCCTGCGGCAGCGCGTAGAATTTGCCCGGATGGACGCGGCTCGGCACCAGATAGTCGCGCGCGCCCTCGGGGCTGGAGGCGGTCAGGATCGGGGTTTGGAACTCGGTGAACCCTTGGTCGACCATGCGGCGGCGGATCGAGCTGATGACCTGCGAGCGCAGCACGATATTGTGGTGCAGCCGCTCGCGCCTGAGGTCGAGATAGCGGTAACGGAGGCGGATCTCCTCGGGATAATCGGCCTCGCCGGCGACCGGCATCGGCAGCTCCTCGGCGGCCGACTGGACAGTGACTTCGTCGGCGGCGACCTCGATCTCACCGGTGGCGAGGTTGGGGTTGGACGCCTCGGGGCCGCGCGAGACGACCTGGCCGACCACCGTCACCACCGATTCCGCGCGGATCCGGTCGAGGATGCGGAGCGGCTCGCTGTCCGCCTTGGCGACGATCTGGGTGATGCCATAATGGTCGCGCAGGTCGACGAACAGCACGCCGCCATGGTCGCGCTTGCGGTGCACCCAGCCCGAAAGCTTGACGCGCTCGCCGACATGGTCCGCGCGAAGCTCGGCGCAATGGTGGGTGCGATAGGCGTGCATATCGGTGTGCTTCCGCTTCGATTGGGGGGAAAGTGCGCGCGAGCGCTTCACTTGGCTGAACCCGCTTTGTCAAGCGGGGAGGCCGCCGCTATGGAGGGCGGCAATGCTGATCCACCCGCTCATCACCGACAGCGAATCGCTGCTCCATCTTTGCGAGCGCCTCGCCAAATCCGACTTCGTCGCGGTCGACACCGAGTTCATGCGCGAGAACACCTATTGGCCCGACCTGTGCCTGATCCAGATCGGCGACCGCCAGGAGGCGGCCGCGATCGACCCCAAGGCCGAGGGCATCGACCTGACGCCGCTCCTCAACCTGCTGGTCAATAACGAGGACGTGCTCAAGGTCTTCCATGCCGGCGGGCAGGATCTCGAGATCATCTACAATATGACGGGCGGCACGCCGCACCCGATGTTCGACACCCAGGTGGCGGCGATGGCGCTGGGGCTGGGCGAGCAGGTCGGCTATTCGAACCTGGTCGAGAGCCTGCTCGGCACCAGCCTCGACAAGGGCGCGCGCTTCACCGACTGGGCGCGCCGCCCGCTCGACAAGCGCCAGATCGACTATGCGATCGGCGACGTCACCTATCTCGCGCGGCTGTTCCCGAAGATGCTCGACCGGCTGCGCAAGACCGGGCGCGGCGCCTGGCTCGACCAGGAGATGGAGCGGCTGTCCGACCCGTTGAATTACGCCAACGACCCGGCGCAGGCGTGGAAGAAGGTCAAGATCCCGAGCCGCAAGCCCGAAGTGCTGGGGCGGCTGAAGGCGCTGGCGGCGTGGCGCGAGCTCGAGGCGCGAGGCAAGAATCTGCCGCGCGGGCGGATCATGAAGGACGAGACGCTCGCCGACATCGCCGCTCATCCGCCGGCCGGCCAGGAGAGCCTTGCCCGGGTGCGCGGACTGTCGGCGGCTTGGCAGGGGAACGATATCGGGGCGCGGCTGATGGACGCGCTGGCGAGTGCTCACCCCTTGCCCGCCACGGAAATGCCTGCCCGCGACGATCGCCAACCCGGTCTCGGCAAAGAGGGTGCTTTGGTCGCCGATCTTCTGAAGCTGCTGCTCAAGATC
>DASVRK010000034.1:0-7088 GCA_036388655.1 Allosphingosinicella sp.
TGCCGTCCGCCGGGCGGCTGACGCGCCGCCGGGATGATCCTCAGCGCCGGCATCATCCTCTACCATGAAGGGGCCGGCGCGCTGCGCGTGCTGCTGGTCCATCCCGGCGGCCCCTATTGGCGCAACAAGGATGCCGGCGCCTGGATGATCCCCAAGGGCCTGGTCGAGCCCGGCGAGGAGCCGGCCGCCGCCGCGCGCCGCGAGTTCGAGGAGGAATTGGGGACGCGGCCGGAGGGTGAGCTGAAGCCGCTCGGCCGGGTTCGCCAGGCCGGCGGCAAGTGGGTCGAGGCGTTCGCGCTCGAGGGCGATCTCGACGCCGAGGCGATCGTCAGCAACGCCTTCACGATGGAATATCCGCCGCGCAGCGGCCGGCTCCGCTCGTTTCCGGAAGTCGACCGCGCGGCCTGGTTCACGCTTCCCGAAGCGCGCGCCATGATCCTGCCCAGCCAGTTGCCGATCCTCGACTGGCTCGAGGAGGCGGTTGCCGCTTGAGGCCGCTCAGATCGGCAGCGGGAAGAGCAGCAGGAAGCCGTTGGCGGTGAGCACAGAGCCGATCAGGCCGAGCCCCACGGAAAGCCCCAGGATCCAGCGGTTGACCGCCAGGATCGCCACCGACCCGAGCACCAGAGCAAGCTGCAGCGCGACTTCGGCGAGGTCGAAATTATTGTCCTGCGCCGAGGCGCGGTCGCGCGCTTCCTCGAACGCCAAGGCGCGGGCGCGAAGCTCCTTCTTGCCCTCGCCGCGCAGCGGGTCGCCGGGCGCGGCCGGATCGGGCTCGCTGTCGTAGCGGGCGATGGTGGCGCGATAATCCGCAACCCGCTTCGCGGCCGCCGCCCGCGCTTCCGGCGGCGCGGCGGCCAGCGACGCGTCGATATCGTCGGCGGCGATCGTGAACAGGGTCTGGCGGATGGTCTTGGCCTGGTAGAAGGCCCAGGCGTCGTTGGCGCGGATATTGTTGACCAGCAGATCGTCGGTCGCGTTGCCGCCGCCGAGGCCGCCGATCGCCAGCATGGCCGCGAGGAAGGCGATCAGCAGGGCCGCGCGGTTGCGGAACGTCTCGGCCGCCTGATGCTCGGCCTTGTCCTCCTGAAGCTCGGCGATGAGCTCGGCCGCGTCCGTCGAATCCATGTCTGTCCCCCCTCCCCCGGTAAAGCCAATGGCTGGCAAATCCCGCGCGCGGTGTCGAGAGGGGCCGGCTCCAAAACAGGCGCTTGCGCGGCGGCTTTGAGCTGTTGCACAGTCGGACGAAAATTGGGGGATGGGGATGATCCGGAACAGCTTCGCGCGCTACGGCGCCCTTGCGCTCTTGCTGGCCGCGGCGGCGCCGTCAGCCGCGCAACAAATGCCGCCGCCGAACCCGCCCAGGCTCATCGTCGCGATCTCGGTCGACCAATTCTCGGCCGACCTGTTCGCCCAATATCGCCAGCATTTCACCGGCGGCCTCAGGCGGCTCAGCGAAGGCGTGGTGTTTCCGTCGGGCTATCAGGCGCATGCCGCGACCGAGACCTGCCCCGGCCATTCCACCATCCTCACCGGCTCGCGCCCAGCCCGCACCGGCATCGTCGCCAATAGCTGGTTCGACCTCGGCGCCGCCCGCGAGGACAAGGCGATCTATTGCGCCGAGGACGAGCGCGCGCCCGGCAGCAGCTCGGAGGATTACGAGGTCTCCGCCTACCACCTTCGCGTACCCGCGCTGGGCGATCATATGAAGCGCGCCAACCCGGCCAGCCGGGTCGCGGTGGCGGCCGGCAAGGACCGGGCGGCGGTCATGATGGGCGGCCACCGCCCGGACCAGCGCTGGTGGTGGAGCGGCAAGTTATTCGCCGGCGAGGCCAAGACCGCGCCGGCGGCGGTGGCGGCGGTCAACGCCAATGTCGCGGCCGCGCTGGCGGCGCCGCGCCCGCCGCTGGCGTTGCCGCCGGTCTGCGCGCCGCGGGCGCGGGCGATCCCCGTCGAGGGCGGCGGCAAACCGGTTGGCGCCGGCCGGTTTGAGCGGCCCGAGGGCGATAGCCGCCTGTTCCGCGCCTCGCCCGAGCTCGACGGCGCGACGCTGGCTTTGGCGGCAGGCCTTCGCGCCGAGATGCGGCTCGGCGAGGGCGCCGCGACCGACCTCCTCATCGTCGGCCTGTCGGCGACCGATTATGTCGGCCACACCTACGGCACCCAGGGCAGCGAGATGTGCCTGCAATTGCTCGAGCTCGACCGGTCGCTCGGCGATTTCTTCGCGCGTCTCGATGCCACCGGCGTCGATTATCTGGTGGTGCTGACCGCCGACCATGGCGGCCACGACCTCCCCGAGCGCCACCGCCAGCATGCCGCCGGCGAGGCGGCGCGGGTCGATCCGGCGCTCGCCCCCGGCACGATGGGCAAGGCGCTGGCGGCGAAGCTCAGCCTTTCCGGACCTGTGCTGTTCGGCGACGGCCCGTTCGGCGACTTCTATATCGACCGCAAGCTGAGCGCCGCCCAGCGGGCGCGGGTGCTGGCGGAGGCGGTGCGCACCTATCGCCGCCACCCGCAAGTGGCCGAAATATTCACCGCCGCCCAGATCCGCGCCGCCCCCGCCCCGTCCGGGCCGCCGGACCGCTGGAGCCTGATCGACAGGGCCAAGGCCTCCTACGATACCGAGCGGTCGGGCGATTTCGTGGTGCTGCTGAAGCCGCGCGTGACGCCGGTGTTCGACACCAGCCGCTTCTACGTCGCCACCCATGGCAGCCCCTGGGATTACGACCGGCGGGTGCCGATCCTGTTCTGGCGCAAGGGGCTGGTGCCGTTCGAACAGTCGCTGGCGGTCGAGACGGTGGACATATTGCCCACCCTCGCCGTCCAGATCGGGGTGCCGATCCCGCCCGGCACGATCGACGGCCGCTGCCTGGATCTGGCCGAGGGCCCGGAGACCAGCTGCCGGTGAGGGGGGCCACGCGCCAAGGCAAGATCCGCGTATGTTTGAACCGTTCGTCCCGAGCGAAGTCGAGGGACCCTGCCGAGCGAAGCCGAGGCCCTATTTCAGGGACGGTTCTCAGCTTCGCTCGAAAGGGTGTCTCGACTTCGCTCGACACGAACGGGTGGTGGGTGAGAGCGGTGCATCAAGACGTGTCCGGTGACGGGAAACGTCAGCAGTTCATCGGGTCACTTACCACCCGCTCATCCTGAGGAGGGACTGAGCGAAGGCGAAGGCCCGTCTCGAAGGACAAGTGTGCGTCCTTCGAGACGCCGCTTCGTCAAGCTCAGCGGCTCCTCAGGATGAGCGGGGAATTGATGCGACCGCGCTACTAAATCGGGTCAGGATGAGCGGGGCGGGTGATCCCACCCCCACCTCAAATACGGAACATACCCTCGATCACCGTCACACACCGCCCCCCCAAAATCGCGCGTTCCCCCGCGAGCCGCACCGCGATCCGCCCGCCGCGCCGGCTTGCCTGCCAGGCTGTGAAGCGGTCGCGGCCGAGGCGCTCGGCCCAGAAAGGCGCAAGCGCGGCGTGGGCGGAGCCGGTGACCGGGTCCTCCTCGACGCCCCAGGCGGGCACGAACACCCGGCTGACCACGTCATGGCCGCCGTCGCCGGGGGCGGTGACGATCGCCATCAGGTCCACGTTGCGGAGCGCGCGCATGTCGGGCGCGCAGGCCCGAACCGCCTCCGCGTCAGAAAGCAGGACGATCGCCGTCGCCTCGGCGCCCGCATAGGACAGGAACAGCCCGGCATCGGGCGTGCCGAGCGCGGCCAGCAGCCGATCCTCGGCGGCGGGCTTCACCCGCGTCACCGGCAAATCGAGCGTCAGCCCGTCGCCGTCGCGGGCGACGGTGAGGATGCCGGCCTTGCGGGTACGGAAGCGCACCTCCGGCCCTTCGATCAGCACGTGGCCGCTCGCGAGCGTGGCGTGGCCGCACAGCGCCACCTCCGTCGTTGGCGTGAACCAGCGCAATTCGTAATCGGCCTCGCCGCCCGCCGCCGGGATCGTGAAGGCGGTCTCGCTGAGATTATTCTCAGCCGCGATCGCCTGCATCATTTCGTCCGGCAGCCATTCGCGTTCGAGCGGGATCACCGCGGCGGGATTGCCGGAAAAGGGGCGGTCGGCGAAGGCGTCGACCTGGACGAAGCGGAGGTTCATGGGCGCTTTCCGAACCAGATCGGGGTGACGTCGGTCTCGACTAGAGGATTGCCGGGCTGGTCGACATGGCCTTCGGGATCGAGGTGGATCAGGACCTCGATGCCGGGGAACTCGCCCGCGATCTTGGCCTCGACCTCCTCCATCACGTCATGGGCGTCGCGCACGCTCATGTCCGGCGCGACATACATGTGGAACTGGGCGAAGTCGCGCGAGCCGCTGCGGCGGGTGCGAAAGTCGTGGATGCCGCGCAGCTCGGGATGCTCGGCGGCGACCGCGAGGAAACGCTGGCGCTTCTCCTCGGGCCATTCCTTGTCCATCAGCTGGTCGATGGCGTGGCTCGACGCGCGGAACGCGCCCCACAGCAGCCAGAGCGCGATGGCGATTCCGAACACCGGGTCGGCGCCGGTGAAGCCGAGATACTGGTCGAGCACCAGAGCCGCGATCACCGACAGGTTCAGGAACAGGTCGCTCTGATAATGGATATTGTCGGCCTGGATGGCGACCGATCCGGTGCGCGCGATCACCCGGCGCTGATAGGCGAGCAGGGCAAAAGTGGCGGCGATCGAGGCTATCGAAACGCCGATGCCGAACTCGGCCGCCGCGGTCGGCTGGTCGGAGGCGAGGCGGAGCGTGGCGCGCCAGCCAATCAGCGCGGCCGACGCGGTGATGAGCGCGACCTGGAACAGAGCGGCGAGCGCCTCGGCCTTGCCGTGGCCGAAGCGATGATCGTGATCGGCTGGGGTCGCGGCGAGCCGGACGCCGTAAAGGGTGACGAGCGAGGCGAGCAGGTCGAGCCCGGTATCGGCGAGCGAGCCCAGCATCGCCACCGAGCCGGTCTGGATGCTGGCAAAGCTCTTGAGACTGAACAGGAATATCGCCGTGGCCACGCTCGCGACGGCGGCGCTGGCGGCAAGCCTGGCATTATTATCGCGCAGCGCGGTCACGGGTAGAGCAGCCCTTCGTCCCAGCCGCCGTCGGGCCGGGCGCGGAACAGCCGGCGCTCGTGCAGCCGGTGCGGCCGGTCCTGCCAGAATTCGATCCGGGCGGGGGTGAGCCGATAGCCGCCCCAATGCGGCGGCCGCGGCACCTCCTGCCCCTCGAACCGCTCCACCATCGCGGCGTAGCGCGCTTCGAAGGCGGCGCGGCTCTCGAGCGGCCGCGACTGGTCCGACGCCCAGGCGCCGATCTGCGATTCGCGGCTCCGCGTCCCGAAATAGGCGGCCGCCTCGTCGCCGGAGACGCGCTCGACCGCGCCTTCGGCGCGCACCTGGCGGCGCAGCGACTTCCAGTGGAACAGCAAGGCCGCGACCGGATTGGCGGCGAGCTCGGCGCCCTTCGCGCTTTGCTCGTTGGTGAAGAAGGTGAAGCCGCGCGCGTCATGGCCCTTCAAGAGCACCATGCGCAGCGAAGGCCGGCCGTCGGCGCCGGCGGTGGCGAGCGCCATCGCCTCGGGATCGTTGGGTTCGGCGGCGCGCGCTTCGGCGAACCAGGCGTCGAACAGGGCATGGGGATCGTCGGCCATCGCGGACAGCTTTTAGTCGGCGGGACGCGCGGGGTCGAGTGCAGGGGGCCGGGCGCGGCGGGATTTGCCCAAGCGCGCCGCCTGGGGCTATCGCGGGTGCCATGTGCAACGAACAGCGCCGCCGCGTCGCGCTCGGCCAGATACGCGACGATTTCAGCCAGCTGCGCATCCCGTTGCGCTTCCCGGAGGGCATGCCGAACCTCGCCCCGCTCGACAGCATCCGCATCACCGACATGAACGCGATCGTCCGCGCCAGCGGGGAGGGCGGCGCCGAGCTCGTCCAGCGGCGCTGGAGCTGGCTCGGCCCGGGCGGCAAGCCGGTCTACAATTTCCGCTCGGAGGGCCGCGACTTCGGGAGCGGCCGCTGCCTGATCGTCGCCGACGGCTTTTACGAATTCACCGCGCCCGCCGCTCCGGCGGACGGGTCGCCCAAGCCCAAGCTCAAGGACAAATGGCTGTTCACCAAGACGGGCGAGGACTGGTTCTGCATCGCCGGCCTGTGGCGGGCCACGGCCGAGGTCGGCGAGGCCTATACGATGCTCACCCTCGCGCCCGGCCCGGACGTCGCGCCCTATCACAGCCGCCAGGTGGCGGTGTTGGAGCGCGCCGACTGGGCGCGCTGGCTCGACCCGGCCGAGCCCGCCGCCGACATCCTCCGCCCGCTCCCCGCCGGCAGCCTTCAGGTCGAGGCGGTGAGGCGGTGAGCGGGGTGCCGGATCGAGTCCGGCAGGACGAGGAATGAGCGGAGCGCGCCCCGCGCCAGCTCAGGGCGTCGCGGTTTCGGGCGGGTGCCAGTGGTTGAGGGCGGGGACCAGCTCCGGCGGCAGCTCGCGGAAGCGGCCGCGCAGCTCGGCCGCGAGCTCGGGATGTTCGAGGATGCGGCGGCGGAAAGCCGGATCGAACCCGCCAAGGCGCAGCGCCGGCTGCAGCAGCAAGAACGGGGAGCCGCCGATCGGCAGCCGGCGCGCGTCGGCGGCGATTTCGCGGGCGGCCATGGCAGCGTCGCCGGTGCAGCGGGCGAGGCGGAGGCGGATGAGGGCGTTCGAATCCACCACCAGATATTCGTCGGTCGGCTGTTCGGCGGCGAAGATCGCCGCCGCCGCCGCCGCGCCTTCGGCCTCGCGGCCGAGGCCCTTGAGCGCGCAGGCCCGGATCCACTGGAAATGGCGGTCGCTGCCCGGGACCTTCTCGCCGCCGGCGCCGATCGGCTGGTCCTCGGCCGCCTGATAGGCGGCGCGGACCGCCTCGACGAGCGCCAGCGCCTCGGCATGACGGCCGGCTTCAGCGAGATAGGCGGCGCGGTTGACCCGGAAGTTCACCGCATAGTCGCTGCCCTTGCCGAGCGCCGCCTCGTCCCGTGACATGGCGGCGAGCGCGCCCGCGCCATCGCCCGCCAGTTGCCGGAGGCTGGCCAGCCGCAGCGAGAGCATCGTCCACTCGGAGACCGCCCAGCCGCCCTT
>DASVRK010000035.1:0-3160 GCA_036388655.1 Allosphingosinicella sp.
GGGCCGGGGAGTCGGGCTTGGGCGTCCGACCTTACCGGCGCACTCTCGCTCAGCTCCGAATCGATCCTCCCGCGCCGGCCGACCTGCCTCTGGTGATCGACGCAAGCGGCCGCTTCTACTTCAAGCCGGAGGCGGGCGGGCGGCTGTGGCTGAGCCCGCATGACGAGACCGCCTGCGCGCCGTGCGACACGGCGCCCGACGACTATGACGTCGCGTTGGCCATCGACCGGCTCGAGCGGGTCGTCGACTGGCGGGTCGAGCGGGTCGAGCATAGCTGGGCGGGGCTGCGCAGCTTCGCGCCCGACCGGCTGCCGGTCTACGGCTTCGACCGCCACGTGCCGGGCTTCTTCTGGTGCGCGGGGCAGGGCGGCTTCGGCATCCAGACCGCGCCGGCCGGGGCCAAGCTCGCCGCCGCTTTGCTGCTCGGCGCAGCGCCCGATCCAATGGTCGCGGGCATCGACCCCGAGCCTTACCTCGCCGGCCGCTTCACGAACTGAAGCGCGGCGTCGCAGGCGAGCTTGTCGGCGCGTTCATTCTCGGAATGGCCGGCATGGCCCTTGACCCAGCGCCAGTCGATCCGGTGCGGCGCGGCGGCGGCGACCAGCGCGCGCCATAGTTCCTCGTTTTTCACGGGCTTCTTGTCGGAGGTGCGCCAGCCGTTGCGCTGCCAGCCGTGGATCCACTTGGTGATGCCGTCGCGGACATAATTGCTGTCGGTGGTCAGCACGACCTCGCACGGCCGCTTCAGCGCTTCGAGCGCGCTTATCGCGGCGAGCAGCTCCATGCGGTTGTTGGTGGTGACCGGCTCGCCCCCCGACAGTTCCTTCTCGCGGGCGCCGGAACGGATCACCGCGCCCCAGCCGCCCGGGCCGGGATTGCCCTTGCAGGCCCCGTCGGTGAAGATCTCGACTTTGGGGAGGACGGCGGCGGCGGACAGGATCAGGCCGCTTCCAGCCCCGGCGGGAGCTTGAACACCATCCGCTCCTGGACGCCCTCGATCGCCTCCTCGCGAACGTCGAAGGCCAAAGCCAGTCGGTCGACCAGCTCGCGCACCAGGATTTCGGGAGCCGAGGCGCCGGCGGTAATGCCGAGCGTCCGCACCCCGTCGAGCCAGCCGAGATCGAGATCGGCGGCACGGCCGATCAGCCGCGCCGGCACGCCCTCGCGCTCGGCGACTTCGACGAGCCGGACCGAATTGGAGCTGTTGGGCGCGCCGATCACCAGCATCGCGTCGCAGCGTTTGGCGATGTCCTTGACGGCCGCCTGGCGGTTCGAGGTGGCGTAGCAAATATCCTCGCCGCGCGGGCCCTTGATGTCGGGGAAGCGGCGCTGGAGGATGGCGACGATCTCGGCGGTGTCGTCCACCGACAAGGTGGTCTGGGTGAGGAAGGCGAGATTGTGCGGGTCGGCCGGCGCCACCGAAGCGGCGTCCCCGGCGGTCTCGATCAGCGTCATCTGCCCGTCCGGCACCTGGCCGAGCGTGCCGATCACTTCGGGATGGCCGGCATGGCCGATGAACAATATGTGGCGGCCATGTTCGACCAGCCGCTCGGCCTGGCGATGGACCTTCGAGACCAGGGGACAGGTGGCGTCGACATAATTGAGGCCGCGCTCGGCCGCCTTGGCCGGCACCGCCTTGGGCACGCCGTGCGCGGAAAACACCACCGGCACCCCGTCCGGCACCTGATCGAGATCGGCGACGAAGATCGCGCCCTTGGCCTTGAGGCCGTCGACGACGAACTTGTTGTGGACGATCTCGTGCCGGACATAGACCGGCGCGCCGTAGCGCTCGAGCGCGAGTTCGACGATGCGGATGGCGCGGTCGACGCCGGCGCAAAAGCCGCGCGGCGCCGCGATCAGCAGGGTGAGGGGCCTCGTCGATGTCGCCATGGGCTTCGCTCTACGGTCTGAGGGGCGCCGCGTCTACCGACGTGGCTGCTTGCAGGGTGGAAAGTCGCTTCCTATGATCCCGCCCCACGGCTAGGGCGGCTCTCGCTCCCTATGTTTGAAGGACCGGCTTCGTGATCAACCCCAAAGCGGCATTCGCCTCCCTCCTGTCGCTCGCCCTGGTGGCGTGCAGCGGCGACGGCGAGATTACCGCGCTCGGCATCCAGACGACGCGCTCGGCCTGCCCGGCGGTCGCCATTCCCGCCGCCACCGGCGACATCACTTTGTTCAACCCGCCCGCCAGCCGCGACGCCGCGGCGCTCGACGTGGTCGCGAACATCACCAATTTGCGCAGCACCTGCAACGAGACCGGCCAATATATCGTCTCGACCGCGAGCTTCGACGTCTACGCCCAGCGCCGCAATCCGCAGGGCGCGCGCGAGGTGGTGGTCCCCTATTTCGCCACGGTGGTCCAGGGCGGCACCAACGTCGTCTCGAAGCGGATCGGGCGGGTCGCCCTGCGCTTCGAAGACGGCCAGTATCGGGCCAGCACGCGCGGCGCCGCCACCGGCCAGGTGCTGCGCTCGGCGGCGACGCTGCCGGTCGACATCCGCCGGAAGATCACCCGCGACCGCAAGCCCGGCGACGTCGATGCGGCGATCGATCCGATGGCCGATCCCGCCGTCCGCACCGCGGTCCAGCGCGCCAGCTTCGAATTCCTGGTCGGCTTCCAGCTCACCCAGGAACAGCTCGCCTACAACGCCACCCGCTGACCCGGGCTGGCCGGCCCGCCGGTCCGGCGAAATAAGTTGAGGAAGTTGAGGCTTGCCGAGAGCCGGTCATCGGGCCGCCTCCCGCGCGGCGTGGACGGCGGCGAGATCTTCCCAGACCCGGCGCGGGAGCCGCCCGAGGAGGCCGCTCTGCCAGGCGCGGGCGAGCTGGTCCTCGGTCCAGCTCCAGATGGCGCGAGGCTCGAGGTCGTCCGTGCGGATCGTTTTCGGATCGGCGGTCGGATCGTAGCCCGCTTCGGCGGCGGCGCGCGCGGCGTCCCGATTGAACACGAAGCATAAAGGGGCGCCCGGGCCCTCGAGAGGGGCCGGTCCGCCGCGCGCCCTCTCGAGCCAGGCCATGAACTCGCTCCGGCAGGCGCGCACCCACTGGTCCGCCGTCCAGGTGCGCATGGCGGCGGGGTCCAGATCGCTGACGTCGATGTCGTGCGGATCGACGTCCAGATAGTCGGAACAGCCGGCGTTACGGGCGTAGGCCGTCATTT
>DASVRK010000036.1:0-18246 GCA_036388655.1 Allosphingosinicella sp.
CGCCGACAGGCCGGCTGGGAGGCGGAGCCGAGGCGCGGCCGCGATGCCGCTAGCCTCGATGCTGAGCGCGACCTGCCCGACCGCATCGCCGCTCCGGAGCGGCAGGACATAGCCGTCCTCGGGGTCGAGCGGAGTCGCGAAGCGCAGGCGGATCGTCCGGCCGCCGCGCGGCGGGATCGGGAATATCCGCGTGCTGAAGACATTGTCGCGCGAGACCTCGGCGAGGCCCGGGTCGATCCCCGCCCGGACCCGCGCCTCATAGGCAAGCCGGCCCTGGCGCTGGTCGACCAGCACGCCGTCCGCCATCGCGCCGCGCACGTCGAGCGCATAGCCAGTCACCACCGAGCCCGCCGGGAGCGCGAGCATGAAATTGCCTTCGAGCGTCTCGCTGCCGGGGTTGGCGAACTGCGCGGTCACGATGGTCTGGGCGATGCTGCCGTGGAGCTTCACATCGAGCTCGAGGCGCTCGATCCTGAGCGCCCGGCTGGTGGCGGCGGCGCTGTTGACCCCGTTGACGCGCGCCGTCAGTGCCGGGTTCCCGGCAGGCTCGGGCGCGGCTCGGGCGGCGGACCAGCCGGCCGGGCCGAACGCCAGCAAGAGCGCAAGCGCGAACCTGACCAGATATTCCGACGACGCTGCCATTCCCTGACCCCCGGACCGGGAGCCTAGGTGCTTCAGCGCCTCAAGCAAGCCCCAAACCAAGCGGCAGCGTCAGCCGTCACTCCGCGCCGGAACGGGCTTGCGGGTCTTGATATCGAAGCTGTCGCCGGTGCCGAGCACGTGGACGCAGACGTCGTGCATCGACAGCACCCGGTCGGGCCGGGCCTCGGCAAGGTTCGAGTGGGTGACATGCTCGCCGTCGACGATATAGACGGCGCCGCTGCCGATCACCTTCAAATGGCCGTCATGGACCACCGCCGCGGTATCTTCGTCGATGCCGATGCCGAGCACGCGCGGATTGTGCGCGACCGCGCCGAGCAGCCGGCCGAAGCGGCCGCGCTCGGCGAAATGCTGGTCGATGATGACGTCGCGGATGAGGCCGAGGCCGGGCGCCATGTGGAGGTCGCCGATGCGGTGGGTCTCGCCGCTGGTGCCCTTGACCAGCATCGTGTCGCTCATCGCCGCCGCCCCCGCCGAAGTTCCGGCGATGAGGCCGCCGCGCTCGTAAAGCGCGCGCACCTTGGCCTCGATGCCGGTGTCGCCGATCTGGCTGGTGATGCGCAATTGGTCACCGCCCGAAAAGAAGATGCCGGCGGCGTCGTCGATCACCTGAAGCTTGTCGCGGTCGCCGGCGCGGGTGCGGTCCTCGACGTAGAGCTCGACCAGCTCGCCCGTGTCGAGGTCGGCGAACGCCTTCTCATATTCGTCGAAATAGCCTTCCGGCTGGTGGCTGGCGACGGTGGCGAGGACGAGCTTGCCGCCATGTATGTGCCTGGCCACTTCGCGCAGGATCGTGCGCTTGCCGTCGGGCTTGCGGTCCTCGTGGCCGCCGATGATGATGAGCGTGCCTGGCCGGCGCTCGCGGGGTTCAGACACGCGTCTCTTCTTTCTTCTTGAGGTAGATGCCGGGCTCCCCGCCATCGCTGGTGGCGACCGCGACCGCGAACATCTCGCTATTGTGCGCCCAGCCGATCTCGCCGGTCTTGGCGATGCCGATCCCGCCGCCGTCGGCGCCGGCGCCGCCGGTGCCGGGAAGCAGTTCGACCGCCTTGACGATCGCCTGACCAACGCGCTCGCCGTCCTTCAGCGATCCCATCACCCGGCTCGCCAGCGCCAGCCGCGCGATCGTCTCGCCGTCGCCCGAAAAGGAGACGGCGCCGATATGGTTGTCCGCATAAAGGCCGCCGCCGGGAAGCGGGCTGTCGCCGATCCGCCCGACCCGGGCGCCGGTGAGCCCTCCGGTCGAGGTGCCCGCGGCGAGGTTGCCGCCGGCGTCGAGCGCGACCGCGCCGACCGTGTCGTGCGCGCCCTCCATCTCCTTTTTCGCTTCCTCGGCGAGCAATTCCGCGTCGCTGGCGAGCGGCGCGCCGCGTTCCTTGGCGAACATCAGCGCCCCTTCCCCCACCAGCAGAACCTCCTTTTCGGCAAGCAATTGACGGGCCACCGAGACCGGATTTTTCACCTGCCGGATCGCGCCGACCGCGCCGGCCGAAAGGTCGCGCCCGTCCATGATCCCCGAGCACATCTCGACTTCGCCCTCGGCATTGGGGACGGAGCCGTGCCCGGCGTTGAATACCGCTATGTCCTCGAGCATGCGGATCGACGCCTCGACCGCATCGAGCGCGCTGCCGCCGCCCGCGAGCACCCGGCGCCCTGCTTCCAACGCCTGCGCCAGGCCGGCGCGGTTGGCGCCCTCCTCGGCCGGGTCCCAGGGCTTGGCGCCGCCATGGATGATCAGTGCCCAGCGGCCCTGGCTATCGGTCATAAACTGTCCTCTATTCGGCCGCGATCAGCTGGCCGCGCGGCGAGCTGGCGGATTCGACCTTCTGGAAATCGACCACCTGCTGCCAGGCGGCGAACACTTCGGTGGGCGTGATGACGACCAGCTCGCCCGGATTGGCGGCGGTCAGCGCCGCCGCCGTCGCCGCTTCCTCGCCGGCGATGAGGTGGATCGAGGCTTCCGATGCGCCGCCCTGGAGCGCGCCTTCCTGCAAAAGGTTCATGATCTGGCCGCGCGGCCGGCCGCGGGTCGAAGGGTCCTCGCGGAAGAAAAGCTCGTCGAAGATGCCGCCGGCGATGCGGCCGAGCTCCAATATGTCCCCGTCGCGCCGGTCGCCGGGGATGGAGATGCAACCGATCGCCCTTTTGTAGCGGTGGCGCAGCCCGCGCACGACCTCGCCCAGGGCGGTGAGGCCGGCGGCGTTGTGCGCATAATCGACGATCACCCGAAAGCCGAGCGCGTCATGGACGTTGAGCCGCCCGGGATTCTGCTCGAAGCTCGACTGGAAGCCCATCAAAGCGGTGCGGATCGTCAGGATCGGGATCTTATGCGCGACGCACATTGCCACCGTCGCCAGCGCGTTGGCGATGTTGAACGTCGCCATGCCGTGCAGCGTCGCGGGTATGTCGCCCGCCTTCATCACGAAGTCGCGGCGGCCGTCCTGGTGAAGCACGATCGTGCCGCCCTCCTCGCCCGGCTCGCGCACCACGGCGGTGCCGCCTCCGTCGAGATGCCGGCGCAGCAACGGCGGCATCTCGTCATCGCCGTGCAGCGAGAACCAGATGATCTGCCCGCCGGCGCGCCGCGCGATCCGCACGCATTGCGGATCGTCGGCGTTCAGCACCGAAGCGCCGCCGCGCCGGACCGTCTCGACGATCAGCGACTTGACGTTGGCGAGGTCGTCGAGCGTCTCGATCCCCTTGAGCCCGAGATGGTCGGCGGTGACGTTGAGCACGACCCCGATATCGGCCTCGTCGAACGCCAGCCCTTCGCGCAGCAGCCCGCCGCGGGCCGTCTCCAGCACCGCGACCTCGACCGTCGGGTCGCGCAGCACCAGCCGCGCGCTGCGCGGGCCGGTGGCGTCGCCTTCGGAGACCAGGAGGCCGTTGACGTAGACGCCGCTGGTCGAAGTGAGGCCGACCGTGCAGCCGGTATAGCGCAGCACCTGCTTGAGCATCCGCCCGACCGTCGACTTGCCGTTGGTGCCGGTGATGGCGAAGATCGGCACCCGGCTGCTCCGGCCGCGCGGGAACAGCATCTCCATCACCGGCTTAGCGACGTCGCGCGGCGCCCCTTCCGATGGGTCGAGATGCATCCGGAAACCGGGCGCCGCATTAACCTCGACGATGCCGCCGCCGGTCTCGCGCACGGACCGGGTGATATCGGGCGCGATGAAATCGATACCGGCAATGTCGAGCCCGACCACCATCGCCGCGCGGCGGGCGATCTCGGCATTGTCGGGATGGATTTCGTTGGTGCGGTCGACCGCGGTGCCGCCGCTCGACAGATTGGCGGTGGCGCGCAGCATCACGATGTCGCCGGCCGCCGGGATGCTGTCGACCGTGAGGCCCGAGCGGCCGATATATTCCTCGACATGGGCATCGATCCGGATCCGGGTCATGACATTCTCATGCCCGTCGCCGCGCCGCGGATCCTGGTTCACGGTCGCGATCAGCTCGGTGATCGTATGAACCCCATCGCCGATCACATGCGCGGGAATCCGCTCGGCCACCGCGATCAGCTTGCCGTCCACCACCAGGATCCGGTGGTCGTGGCCGTGGAAATATTGCTCGACGATGATGTCGCGACCCTTGGCCTGCGCCTGCGCCTCGGCGAAGCCGAAACGGAGCTGCTCCTCGTCCATGATGCCGATGGTGACGCCGCGGCCGTGATTGCCGTCGAGCGGCTTGGTGACCAAAGGGTAGCGCAGCCGCTTCGCCTCGCGCACCGCATCCTCGACATTTCGCACCACGACCCCGCGCGGCACCGGGATGCCGCTCTCGGCAAGCAGCTTCTTGGTGAGGTCCTTGTCGCCGGCGATCTCGACCGCGACCAGCGACGTCCGCCCGGTGATGCTGGCGCGGATGCGTTGCTGGTGGCGGCCGTGGCCGAGCTGGATCAGGCTCTGCTCGTTGAGGCGCATCACCGGTATGCGGCGCCGCGCCGCCTCGTCGATCAGCGCCTGGGTGGTGGGGCCGTAGCTGGTGCGGCGGACGAGCCGCTTGAGCTCCGCCAGCCGCCGCCCGAAGTCGAACTCGCCCTGGAAGTCGTAGACGCGCTCGAGCCGCTCGACGCCCTTGAGGTCGTCGGGCAGCAGCGAGTTGACCAGTTCGAGCGCGATCCGGCCCGCCATCAGCCCGACCCGCTCGTCGCGATAGGCGTACATGATGTTGTAGACGCCGGGCTTGCCCTTCACCGACCGCGTCTTGCCGCGGGTGACACGGTTCCCAGCCATGGTCTGCAGCTCGATCGCGACATGCTCGGCGACATGGCCGATCCAGGTTCCCTCGCGCAGCCTGCGGATGAAGCCGCCGCGCCGCTTGAAGCAGCAGCCGTGGCGGTCGAGCCCCGGGAGCATCTCGACCAGCCGGTCGGCGAACCCCGGGATGCGGTCGGACGGCCAATCCTCCAGCCGCCCGAGATCGACCATGATCCGGACGAACGGCGTGTGGCTGTAATAATGAGGACCACGATAGACACCGGTCTCGAGCACCTTCATCGGCTCGGTCAGAAGCCGGGTCGCGGCATCCGACCGCGTGCCGAAGAATAAAGCGCCTCGTTCCATTCTCGCCTCTGGTGGCGCAGTCCCCGGAGCAGCGCGACCGCGCCGGAACAGGCGCCGGGGAAGCGCGGGTTGGAATGGATGTTAAATGCCCGAAACGACAGCCGAGTTCCGGCGGAACATGTTGATCCAAGTCAATCCCTGCACCCGATTCGAGCCGCTCCGGGGGCGCCGTCCGAAGGCTATTTCAGCCGCTCGATCCGCTGCGCGGCATCGTCGAGTATGGCGGCGATTTCGTGCAGCCTTTCCTCGTCCGCCCCCTCCTCGGTCACCCGGTTCCAGAGCGCTGCGAGCAGGTTGCGCACCGCCCGGCCGGCCGGGCCGCCGCCGGCCTTGCGACGGTCCTCGCCCATGCCGGTAAGCCGCGCCATCAGCCTCGCCAGCTCCTCGGCGCGCTCCGCGAGATGCGCGCGCCCGTCGGCGGTGGCGGCGAACGCCTTGCGCGCGCCCTCCGAAGCGGCTTCCTCGATCAGGCCCATGTCCTGGAGCATGGTCAGGGTCGGATAGATCACGCCCGGGCTTGGCGCATAGCTGCCGTGGGTCAGCTCCTCGATCGCGCGGATGAGGTCGTAGCCGTGGCGCGGCTCGTCGGCGATCAGCTTCAGGAGCACCAGCCTCAGCTCGCCGGCATCGAAGCGGCGGCGGCGGCGCGAGTCGCGGCCCCAGCCGCCGGCTTCCGCGCCCCATTCGTCCTGGCCCCAGCCGCGCCCCCAGCCGCCGCGGCCCATGCCGGCCGCGAGGATGGCCGCCGGAATGTCGAAGCCGCGCCCGCCGCAGCCATGCCCGAACCGAACCCGCATGATCTTCCTCCTCCTTAAGTTATATCTTAGATACTCTGCAGCAGACTTAGTGTCAAGGGTGTATTGCATGAACAACACAGCCAACACGCTTTTTCCAGTCTGCCCCGGCTGCCCTAGATGCCGCGTCGTAAAGCAGCGCCCTGCGGCAGCAGCCGCGAAGCAGAAGGCGAGCCGTGCGCAATGGCGGGGATAGAGGGCGGAAATAATTTCTTGTCAGCGACTTAGGGCTGCTCCTCGGGTCATCTCGCGCCAGCCTTCACCACGGCCTCGGTTCAGGCCTCTTATATTGATTGGACGCCGTGCTTTTCCGGCCTTAAGCAACGGGATGGGACGCGATTCGCTTCGGGGGAGGCGGCGTTCCGGGGCGGACCAGCCGGCTTTCGATTTCTCCTGGATACGCCGCTGCGGTGCTCGCAGCATGGCGGTTTTGCGCGTCGCCGGTCCGGAGATCGGCGCGGCCGGCCGCGACACGAGGAGCCCGTCATGGCCGATTACGTCATTCCGTCGCACACCGTTTCGGGCGACCGCATCACCATGGGCGGGGCGGATACGCTCCTCGTCGAGCAGGGCGCATCGCTCTCCGTGACCGCGAACGCGCAGGCGGTGCGCTTCACCACTCCCACCGACGGGGCGGTGATCACCAATTTCGGCACCATCGAGGCGCTTGGGGACGCCGGCGATCCGCGCGCGATCCGATTCGAGAGCGGGATCGGCGACACTCTCAACGCGACCATCACCAACGCCTCGTCCGGCTCCATCTACGCGCGCAGCGACGCCATCCAGATCCAAGCCGGCACGCTCGCCGCCGGACTGCTGACGATCGACAATGCCGGTTCTATCCGCTCGCTCCAAAGCCAGGCGCTCGACCTTGCCAACTCGACCGGCACCTTCACCGTCGAGCTCGACAATTCGGGAACGATCTCGGCGGAGGCCGACGACGCGATCCGCTTCGGCTCGATCGGCAACGTCACCAACGAAGGCAGGATCGACGGCGGCAGCGTGGACACCTATTCGGGCGCCGACGGCCTCCAATATGAGGTGAACGCGACCGGGACGGTCACCAACAATTCAGGCGGCACCATCATCGGCGACCGCCACGGCATCAATGCCGGCATCGGCTCGGTCATCACCGTCCTGAACTCGGTCGGAGGCACGCTCGAGGGGCGCAACGGGTCGGGCGTCGGCTCGGACGGAACCGCGACCATCACCAATTACGGCTCCATCATCGGCTCCTTCTCCAATTCGGTCGGGTCGGACAAGAACGGCACCACCGTCGGCGAGCTCGACGGCGGCGGGCCCGACGGCATCAATGACGGCGACGGCGACGGCATCGACGTCGACGGCAAGGCGACCATCCTCAACGGCGGCCTGATCCACGGCGTCTCGGCCGGCGGTTCGGGGTCGGACGGACTGTTCAACACCGCCGAGGGCATCGCCGCCGGCGGCGGATCGATCGACAATCTCGCGGCCGGCATCATCCGCGGCGGCGGCCTCGGCATCCTCATCGACGATTCCTCGCAGGGCAACGCGTTCTTCCTGACGACGGTCGACAATAAGGGCCTGATCGAGGGCCTCACCGGAACCGGCATCCGCATCGTCAGCCTGCTCGCCGACGTCATCGTCAACGACGGCACCATCAAGGGCGGCAACGGCTTCGCCATCCAGTTCGGCGCCGGCGACAACCGGCTGGTGATCAAGGACGGCTCGGCCATGACCGGCATCGCCGACGGCCAGGGCGGCGTCAACACGCTCGATTACCGGGTGTTCGGAACCGGCGGAACCGTCGTCAAGCTCGCTACCGGGGCCGCGACCGGCACCGGCGGCATCGACAATTTCGTCAACCTGCTCGGCTCGGCCGGGGTGGACAATTTCGCCGGAAGCGCGGCCGCCGAGCTGCTCGACGGCAACAACGGCGCCGACGTGCTGAGCGGCGGCGCCGGCAACGACCGGCTGTTCGGGGACGAAGGCAACGACCTCCTCAACGGCGGCGCGGACCTCGACGCGATGGCGGGCGGCCTCGGCAATGACGGCTATTCCGTCGACAATGCCGGCGACCGGGTCACCGAGGCATTCGACGGCGGCATCGACCGCGTGTCGAGCTCGATCAACCACATTCTCGCCGCCAACGTCGAGAATTTGACGTTGGTCGGCACTGCCGGGTCCGGCAGCGGCAACATCCTCGCCAACACCATTACCGGCAATGCCGGGGACAACAAGCTCGATGGCAAGGGCGGCGCGGACCGGCTCGTGGGCGGCGCGGGAAATGACGGCTACGTGGTCGATTCCAGCGGCGACCGGGTCATCGAGGCCGTCGCCGGTGGCACCGACCGCGTGTCGAGCTCGGTCACCCACAGGCTCGCCGCCAATGTCGAGAATCTGGCGCTGACCGGCAACGAGGCGATCGATGGCGCCGGCAATGGCGACCGCAACGGCATCACCGGCAACGCCGCCAACAATCGGATCTCGGGCGGCGGCGGCAAGGACGTGCTGACCGGCGGCGCCGGCGCCGACCAGTTCCGGTTCGACACCGCGCTCGATCCGGTCAACAATTGGGACGACATCCTCGATTTCTCGGTGACGGACGACGTGATCGTGCTCGACCGGACGATCTTCACCGGCATCGGCACCAATGGTACCCTCGCCTCCTCGGCTTTTGTCGCCGGGACGTCCGCGCTCGACGCCAGCGACCGCATCGTCTTCGACACCGCCACCGGCCGCATCTTCTACGACGTCGATGGCTTCGGCGGCGCGGCCCAGGTGCTGATCGCCCGCGTCGATATCAACACGCCGCTCACCCACCTCGACTTCTTCGCCGTCGCCTGAGCGGCCGGGGCTAAACGTTCTCTTCGTCATGCCGGACTTGATCCGGCATCTCCCTTCTTCTTCTCCGAGCCGATCGTGAGTTGAAGAAGGGAGAGCCGGATCAAGTCCGGGGTGACGATGAACCTTGAGCGGGCGCTGAGCCCCGCTCCCGCGCCGCTTTCCGGAACAGCCAACCCGATCCGAGCCAGATCGCTGCGAAGCACCCGTTGAGCGCGGCCAGCTCCAACGCCGCCCCGGCCGGCAGCGGCCCGAGTCCGGCGGCGATCGCGATCGGTGCCGCCACCATCTGGGCGAGCGCCGTCGCGGCCATCGCCCGCGCCATTCCCTCAGCCCTGAAGCGCGCGGCAAGCGCGCCGACCAGCGCCACCCCGAGTACCCCGCCGTAAACGAGGTTGGCGGGATTATCCTCGCTCCCGATCACACCGACGGCCAGGTTGATCCAGACGAGCGTGAACGCCGCCGCCAGCGCGAGGCCGGCGCCCGCCCGATACGCCCAGTTGCCCGACATCCTCGCCGCCAGCTCATAGCCGCCGCCGGCCGCGGCCAGCATCGTGCCTAACAGCACGAAATCGGCCGCATCCCACTGGACCTCCTTGCTGACCTGCATCGCCAGCAGCAGCAGCAGCAGCATTCCCGCCGCGCCGCCCCAGGCCGCCACCCTCCAGCCGCTCCCGCCGGCCGCGTGCCCCATCTTTCCCGCCATAACCCCGCCTCCTGATCGACTGAGAAATCGAACATCCCATATGCCACGGCGCCTTGCACCCTTGATGCCGGCGTGAAGGAGAAATGGTGCAGAAACGGCAAGCCGTAGCGGACTGCTCCCAGCCGCCGGCCCGGCAGGCTTCTTGCGGAACGGTTCGCGCTAGACGATCAGCCGCCGCCCCGCAGCGGCACGACGCGCTCCATGTCCCCGCGCGGCATCCACTTGGCGCCGAGCGCCTGCGCTCGTTGCCGGGGCAGGCCGAGTTGAAGCAGCGCCGTCTCGAGCGCCTTTTGGGCCGGCACTTCGACATGCGGTTTGACGCCGATCCCCTCCCAGCCGACGCCGGTCTGCGGGTCGAACGGCCGGCCGATCGGGATGAACGCAGAAAAGCCCTCCGGCAATTCGACCACCCGGCCGAAATGTCCCATCCCGGCGGTGGTCTCGCCGATGATCGTGGCCCGTCCCGTCCGCTTCAGCGCGAGCGTCAAATGCTCGGCCGCCGAGCCGGTGTAACCGGAGGTGAGAACGAAAAGCTTGGCGCCGCGAAGGCCGGTCGGCGCCGCGTTCGGCGCGGCAAGGTGGACTTGCCTGACGAATCCCGGCGGCCCGGCCAGGCGCTTCAGCGTCGCGGTATCCGGCCTGGCACGGAATGCCGCCTCGCGCGTGTCCTCGTAGATGAGCTCGGCTGGTCGGTCGTAAAGGTATGAGGCGAGGAGGTCGAACTCGTCCGTATAGCCGCCCCCATGGGCGCGCACGTCGATGATAAGCACGCGCGCCGAAGCGTGTGTCTCCAGGAACTCCCGAACCGCGGCCAGCGACGCCTTGGAGGCCGGGAACAGTTCGAAGCCGATATAGGCGACGCCGTCGGCCAGCCACCCCGATTTGTCGATTCCGGTTTCGGCGCTTTGCTGCTCGGCTGCCGACGCCGAAGGCGCGCCGAGCATCGGCTGGCGCGACGGCGGGCTGAGCCGCAGATGCCCGTCGGCCCGTATCTTCTGGAGATCGGCCGTGACAATTTGAGCCAACTTGTCCGGCGCCAGCCCGCGATAGCGGCCGGAGACCAGCCGCTGCCGCAGCTCGCGCGCATAAGCCTGGCCGGCCGAGGGATCGAGGAAATATCGCTCGAGCGAGCGGGCCATCTCCTCGACCACCTTGTGCAGCGACTGTTCCGCGAGCGGCGGTTCCGCCTGAACGTTCTGCACCCAAATTCCCGCGGAAGCCGCAATCGCAATCCCCGCCGCGACCAGGAGGCGCGTCCGCACGTAGCGCAGTCGGAAAGTCGTCATCATTCGCCCGCCATCCTTGCCGCCACGGCGCCCTCGCCGCGCCGCCTCCCTGAAATCATATACAGGGCGGGCGCGCGCGGAACGCTTCCTCGCGGGCCGCTACGCGAAAATGTTGCAAGCTTTGCGCCTTCCATGCATTCTCTGCCCATGGACGCATTGGACAGGGCGCTGCTGACGATACTTCAGGCGGATAGCCGCCTCACCTCCGAGCAGATGAGCGAGCGGCTTCACCTGTCGCCTTCGGCGGTCAACCGGCGGGTGCAGCGCCTGTGGCGGGAGGGGATCATCGCGGCCGAGGTCGTCGTGCTCGGCGAGAAGCTGCGCTCTCGCCTCACCAGCGCGATCGTCAACGTTCAGCTCGACCGCCATCATCCCTCGCAAGCCGACGAGTTGCGCCGCATCCTCAGGGCATCTCCGCACGTCCAGCTATGTCTGGAAATCACCGGAACCTCCGACGTGCTCCTCGTCGTCTCGGTTCGCGACATGGCTCACTTCAACGCCTTCACCGACGCGCTCGCCCAGATGCCGCTGGTGCGGCGCTACGAAACGCATTTCGTCAAACGCTCGATCAAGTTCACGACCGCCATCTCGCTGGAGGAAGACTGAAGCCGGCGCGGGGGCAACAACCGCTGGTTGGACTTGGTGTCGCTGAACCTGACCACCGCCTTGACTGCGGTGCCGTTCGGGAGCTTGGATCGGCCGCCGCGCGAAGGCAATTTGGCCGCAAGTGTGATCCGGGGAAGAAGCGCGTGCCGCGGTTGATCCTGTTCAACAAGCCTTACGAAGTGCTGTCCCAGTTCACCGACAGCGGTGGCGGGGCGGCGCGGTCGACCTTGTCGGACTTCGTCCGCTTGCCGGCCGTCTATCCAGCCGGGCGGCTGGACCGCGACAGCGAGGGGCTGCTGCTTCTGACCGACGACGGCAGGCTGCAGGCGCGGATCGCCGATCCGAAGTTCAAGCTGCCCAAGACCTACCTCGTCCAGGTCGAGGGCGACGCCCAGCCCGACAGCCTGGAACGGCTGAAGCGCGGCGTCCAACTGAAGGACGGCATGACCCGCCCGGCCGAGGCCGAGCGGATTTCCGAGCCCGCTTTGTGGCCGCGCGACCCGCCGGTGCGCTTCCGCCGGAGCGTGCCCGATTGCTGGCTGAAGCTGACGATCCGCGAGGGCCGCAACCGCCAGGTGCGCCGGATGACCGCCGCCGTCGGCCATCCGACGCTGAGGCTGGTGCGGTGGAGCGTCGGCGGCTGGACGATCGAAGGCCTGGCACCCGGCGAGTGGCGCGAGGTGCCCGTCCATTAAGGCCCTGCCCCTTCAGTCCGCGTGGCCAAACTCGACGCTGCCCTGGTTCAAAAGCTCCGCCACCAGCGTCACCACCGCGTCCGATCCCGCGAGGGCAGGATCGACGTGGGCGCAGTCGCTTCCGCAAAGCTCCTCGGCGACCCGGGCCGTCTCCCCGTCGCAGTCCAAACTGGCGCCGTCCGCGAACAGGAGCACGGATCCATCCTCCTGCCGAAGGAACGAGAAGCGGCTGCCGGGGCTGCGGCGCAGAGGCAGGCTTCGCGCGATCAACCGGCGCACCTCATCGACCTCGATCGGCTCTTCCCGCGCCCGGTCCATCTCGGGATGCTTGGGCGAACTATTGTAGCGGCCGAACCAGCGGCCGAAGGCGGCCGCGTCGAGCATCCTGGCGGTCGCCATGGCATGCAGACGCGCGATGGCTTCCGCACTGATCTCGCCCGGATTCCGCTGCTCCTCGAGATCCGGGTCGGCGTAGCGCGGATCGTCCCGCAGCGGCTCGAGCAGATGCTCGCTCCACCCGGCGAGAAGCTCGGACGACGAGGGCGCGCGAAACCCGATCGAATAGGTCATGCAGTCGTGGCCGACGGCGATGCCCTCATGCGCCACCCCCGGCGGCACATAGAGAATGTCGCCGGGCCCCAGCACCCAATCGTCACTGGCTTCGAAGCCGGGGAGCAGGCGGAGATCGTCGTGCGGCCGAAGCGCGGTGCTGGCGTCGCAATCCGGGCCGATCCGCCAGCGGCGCCTGCCGAGGCCCTGGACCAGGAACACGTCATATTTGTCGAAATGCGGGCCGACGCCGCCGCCGTCGGTGGCGTAGCTCACCATGATGTCGTCGATGCGCCAGTTCGGCAGGAAGCGGAACGGCGGCAGGAGCGCGGCCACTTCCGGCACGAGCCGGTCGACAGACTGGACCAGCAACGTCCATGGCCGGTCGCCCAGTTGCTCGAAGCGCCGTTCGGGAAACGGTCCATGCTCGAGTTTCCACGTATTGCCAATGGTCAGGATCAGGCGGGACTCGACTTCCTCTTCGCAGGCGAGGCCGGCCAGCTCGTCCGGCTCGAGCGGGTTGGCCCAAGCCGTCCACGGATTGCGGATCAGCAACGGCTTCTTCTGCCAATGCTCGGAGAGGAAATGGCGCGCGTCGAACTGTTTCAGCTGCATCCGATCCCGCCGTCGCTATCGATCTTCCCACGTCCCATAGGGGACCGCCGCCTCCACGGATATCCCCCGGCCGAGCCCCGATATTGTAGCTGCTTCCGCCGCTTGTGCGTGGTACAATGTATCATTCACCTGTCGGGAGTATCCCCATGCGTCAGTTCGTCGCGTTCGTATCGCTTGCCGCTCTTGCCGGCTGCCAATCACCGCCTCAACCGCGCGGCGTGGAGCCGGACGAGACGCTGCTCAGCGTCGCCGCCTCCGGCAGGGTCGATACGCGACCGGACGAGGCGCGGCTCCAGCTCGGAGTTGTCTCGGTGGCGGCGACGTCGGGCGATGCAGCCCGCGCCAACCGCGAGAAGATGGACCGCGTCGCCGCGACCCTCGCCCGGCTCGGCGTCAAGCCGGACGATCTGCAGACCCGCAACCTCAGCCTGCAGCGTATCGAATATGGCAAGGACCGCGGCGGCTATCGCGCCGAAAACGTGGTCGAGGTGAAGCTGCACGACATGACGAAGGTCGGCGATGCCGTCACCGCCGTCACCGAAGCCGGCGCCAACGTCATGTCGGGGCCCGACCTCAGGGTCTCGGATCCCGAAGCGGCGTCGCGATCGGCCTATGCCGCGGCTTACAAGTCGGCCCGGTCGCGCGCCGAGGCCTATGCGGGAGCGGCCGGGCTGAAGGTCGCCCGGGTCCTGGCGATCTACGATGGCGGCGAAGGCGCGATGCCTCCGGCCTATGGGCGCGGGGTTGCGATGGACGCCACCGCGCAAAGCGTCGCGCCGCCACCGGTATCGGCGCCGTTCAGCGCCGGGGTGAACACGTCCGAGGTTCGCGTCCGGGTCGATTTCGCGCTGAGCGACTAATTGGCGCGGGACGAAGACGATTCCGAGCATGACACGGTGAATCCGAATTCGGGAGCCGGCGGCGCCTTGGGCGGGAGCAGGAATTGCAGCGCCTGCGGAGTGAGCTGCTGGTAGATGGTCGAGTGGAGGAGGTCCGGCCGCGACGCGAGGCACCAGGGTGAGCCCGCGTCCCGAATCGCGCCGGTCACCCGCTTCATCGCCGCCGGCTTTTCCGCCTGCTCCCGGGCCATGGCGAGGTAGACCGGGCGGCCTTGCTGCGGGGCGTCGATCTTCGCCGCCTCGGCGCGCGACAGCTTCTCCCCGTCCCACCACAGGCTCGGATCGATCGCGGCATAGGCGTCGAACAGCGCCGGTTCGTCGAAATAGGTTTCGAGGATGAACAGGCCCGCCAGCGATTCCCCGATCACCGCGTCGCGGCCGCTGGTCCGGTAGCTGGCGCGGATCAGCGGCTTCACTTCGTCCCGGATGAAGGCCCGGAACGCGGCCGAAGCGCCGGCCGTGGGATAGCGTTTCAGCAATTCGGCATCGGTCGTGGGGCCGGTCAGCTCCTTGCGCCGGTCCCTGGTCTCGATCCCGACGACGATGGCTTCGCCCGAGCGGCCCCAGACCGCGCCGAGGTGCAGCACACCGGCGACGTGCAGCAGATCCTGCTCGATCCCGCCGTCGATCAGATAGAGGACCGGATAGTGCTTGTCCGGCGCCTTCGCATAGCCGGCCGGCAGGACCACATTGACGACCCGCGCCTCGCCCAGCGGCGCCGACACGATGCGGTGGGTGTCGCCAATGCTGAGCGGCGGCGCGCCGGGAGGCACCGGCGGCACCGCAAAGGCCGCGCTGCCTGCCGCAAGCGCGAGTGCGAAGAGCCAAAGTCTCATCTGATCTCCCCGGCAGGCCGGCACAGGCGCCGCACGGCTGCTAACCCCCTGCCCCCGTTCATTGCAAGCTCATGGCCGCGGCGCTATCTAGACCGCCGATGGCCCGACTCCTTTCCTCGCTGCTGATCGCGCTCGGCTTGCTGCTGGCCCCGCTCGGCATGGCGAACGGCGCCGCCGCCGCCATGCCGCACCACGGTGCCGCCATGAATATGGCAGCAGCCGACGGCCCCTGCGCGGGCATGCCGGCCCCGGCCGACGAGAAGCGCAAAGCCGATTTGAAGCTGAGCTGCGCCAGCGCCTGCGCCGCCTTCCTCCCGGCCGTCGCGCCGCTCGCTGCTCAAGCCGGCCTCGCGCCCGATCCCGCCGCCCCGCTTCTGCCCCGCCGCCTCGCCGGCCTCGACCCCGAACGCGAAACGCCGCCTCCCCGAACCGCTCCCGAAATTTGATCCTTCAACAGATTTCCAGGAGTTACCCAACATGAAGATGCTGCTCACCGTGGTCGCGATGATGATCGCTTCGCCCGCTCTCGCCCAGGCCGCCCCGGCCGACGCCCACGCCGCCCATGGCGGCCACGCCGCTCATGCCGCCAGCGCCCATGCCGGGCACGGCGCCCAGGACCATGGCCAGAAGGACGATCCGCACGCCAAGCATCAGGGCGCGTGCTGCAAGCCCGACGCGGCCGGCAACATGCCCGGCTGCTGCGAGGAAAAGGACGGCAAGACCGCCGATTGCTGCCGCGAGAGCGCCGACAAGAAGGACGGCCAGGCCGGTCACGGTCAGGGCCGCCACTAAGCGGTACACGGGGGACGCGCACCTTCCCGCGGGAAAGTACGCGTCCTCCTCCACAGGATTGGCGACATGAACCAGCCTATCGGGCGCCGCGATTTGCTGCGCGCCGGCGCGCTCGGCGCGGCCGGCCTCGGCCTCGCGCGCCTCTACCCCGCCTGGGCCCAGACCGGCACGCCGGGCCTCGTCCCGCAGCTTCCGACCCTTTCGGGCGAGGAGATCGCGCTTCGCATCGGCCACACGCCGTTCGCGGTCGGCGGCCGCACTGGCCACGCCATCACCATCAACGGCACATTGCCCGGCCCTTTGCTGCGGCTGCGCGAGGGCCAGCGGCTTCGGCTCAGGGTGGACAACCAGCTCGACGAGGATACGTCGATCCACTGGCACGGCCTGCTCGTCCCCTTCGAGATGGACGGCGTCCCCGGCATCAGCTTCCCAGGCATCCCGGCGCGCGGCAGCTTCACCTACGAATTCCCGATCGTCCAGTCGGGCACCTATTGGTATCACAGCCATTCCGGGCTGCAGGAGCAGATGGGCCATTACGGCCCGATGATCATCGATCCGAAGGGCGCCGACCCGATCGCCAGCGACCGCGAGCATGTCATCGTGCTCTCGGACTGGAGCTTCTTCCACCCGCACCGGATCATCTCGAAGCTCAAGCAGGAAGGCGGCTTCTTCAACCGGCAGAAGGAGACTTTGCTGGGCAAGCGCAGCGGCATGAGCGCGGAGGACCGGGGCATGTTCGCGCGGATGCGGATGGACCCGACCGACATCGCCGACGTCACCGAGGCCGCCTACACCTTCCTCGTCAACGGCCACGGCCCGGGCGAGAATTGGACCGGCCTGTTCCGTCCGGGCGAGCGCGTGCGGCTGCGCATCGTCAACGCCGCCGCCCAGACCATCTTCAACGTCCGCATCCCCGGCCTCGCCATGACCGTCGTCGCCGCCGACGGCAATCCGGTGCGCCCGGTCCAGGTCGAGGAGTTCCAGATCGGCAATGCCGAAACCTACGACGTCATCGTCCGCCCGGCGGAGGATCGAGCCTATAGTTTCGTAGCCGAAACGATCGACCGCTCCGGCATGGCCCGCGCCACCCTCGCCCCCCGCCTCGGCCTTACCGCCCCCGTCCCGCCGCTGCGCCGGCGCCCGACCCTGACCATGAAAGACATGGGCATGGGCGGCATGGACCATGCGGCCATGGGCCATGGCGCGGGTCACGGGGCGGCGGCGCCCGCCATGGACCATTCGAACATGGACATGCGCGACAAGACCAAGGTCTCCTTCCCGGTCGGCGTCGGCGTCGACATGATCGCCCCCAATCCGGTCGACCGCACCGGCGATCCCGGCATCGGCCTCGAGACTGTCGGCCATAAGGTCCTCACCTATCGCGATCTCGTCTCGCTCCATCCCAACCCCGACACGCGGCCGCCGACGCGGGCGATCGAGATCCACCTCACCGGCAATATGGAGCGCTTCATGTGGTCGATCGATGGCGAGCGGCTGAGCGAGAATCCCGAGCCGATCCGCTTCGAGCGCGGCGAGCGGGTGCGGGTGACGATGGTCAACGACACCATGATGACCCACCCGATGCACATTCACGGCCATTTTTTCGAAGTGGTGAACGGCCATGCCGGCAACCATCCGGTCAAGCACACGATGATGGTTCTGCCCGGCGGCAAGGCCAGCTTCGACATGACCGCCGACGCCCCCGGGGACTGGGCCTTCCACTGCCACCTCCTCTACCACATGCACGCCGGCATGATGCGCGTCGTCAAGGTCCGCCCGCTGGCCGGAGCCGCCGCATGAAGCACCTCTTCTTGATCACCACCTTCGCCGCCACCTTTGCCGCGCCCGCGCTCGCGCAGCATGCCGGCCACGCTCCTCCTCCGGCCGCTCCCGCCGACCCCCATGCCGGGCACAACATGCCGGCCGCACAGCCCGCTCCCCCGGCCGACCCACACGCCGGCCACAACATGCCGGCCGCCGAACCCGCAGCCCCGGCCGATCCTCATGCCGATCACACCATGCCGGTTGCCGAGCCAGCCGCCCCGGCTGACCCTCACGCCGGGCACGCCATGCCCGCCGCCCCTGCCGATCCCCATGCCGCCGCCGCCCCCGCGCCGGACGCCGGCCCTCCCGTCGCCCCGTCCCCGCCGGCCGCGCTCAGCGGGCCCGAGGATGCCGCCGACCTCGTCTACGGTCGCGACGCCATGGCCGCCGCCCGCGCCGGCATGCGCGAGGAGCATGGCGGCATGAAGACCTACAAGGTCCTCTTCGACCAGCTCGAGGCGAAACTCCGCGACGGCCGCGACGGCTATTCCTGGGACGCCCAGGCCTGGTATGGCGGCGACATCGACAAGCTTTGGGTCAAGACCGAAGGCGAAGGGGCGTTCGGCGAAGCGGTCGAGCGGGCCGAAGTCCAGGCG
>DASVRK010000037.1:0-6535 GCA_036388655.1 Allosphingosinicella sp.
TTCAAACATCGTCCTCATGTAATATTACTATCACAGAATCAGCCTAGCTCCCCCCATCAGAAGAACGGACTCGCACAGGGCGGCTCCGAGTCTCGTACGAACAAGGGGGTTCCTTCATGTCTTTCCTGCGCACGTTCCTGCTCGCCAGCACCGTCATTCCGCTCGCCGCCTGCGGGGGCGCGGACGACGTGGCCTCGCCCGGCGAGGGAGTGATCGTCGTCCCGACCCCGACGCCGTCGCCGACTCCCACCCCGACCCCCACTCCGACGCCGACCCCCGGCGAGGGCCCCGCCGCCGATTGCCCGGCAGGCACCGACAATGTCGGCGTCATCAACAATCAGCGTAACTGCCAGATTTCGGGCACCATCACCGGCGCCCGCACGATCCGGAACCTGCCGGGCGTGATCTATTCGCTCAACGGCCAGGTCCAGGTCGGCCGCGACCTCGGCGGCAACGGCCAGGCTCCCGGCGGCGCGCAAGGCATCCTGACGGTCGAGGCCGGCGTGGTCATGTTCGGCTCGTCCGGCGCGGACTTCCTGCTCGTTAACCGCGGTTCGCAGATCTTCGCGGAGGGCACCGAGACCAAGCCGATCATCTTCACCAGCCGCCAGAATGTCGAAGGCACGGCGGAAGGCAGCTCGATCGGCCTGTGGGGCGGCGTCGTCATTCTCGGCCGCGCGCCGACCGCCAACTGCCTCGGCGAGGGCGTCGAACCCGGCTCCGCCAACTGCCAGGGCGCCGTCGAAGGCACTTCGGGCGACAATTTCTTCGGCGGCGCCTCGCCGTCGGACAATAGCGGCCGGCTGCGCTACGTGCAGATCCGCTACCCCGGCTTCGAAGTCTCGGAAGGTAACGAGCTTAACGGCCTCACCCTCGCCGGCGTCGGCCGCGGCACCACCATCGACCATATCCAGATCCACAACAGCTCGGACGACGGCATCGAATGGTTCGGCGGCCGGGTGAACCAGAAATACGTCGTCGTGACCGGCGCCGACGACGACAGCCTCGACATCGACACCGGCTATAAGGGCGCGCTGCAATTCGCGATCGTCCGGCAGCGCAACTCGGCGGGCGACCACCTCGTCGAGGGCGAAAGCTCGGGCGACGAAAATCGCGCTCCGCGCACCAACATCCAGATCGCGAATGCGACGATGGTGAGCGGCGGCGAATCGAGCGCCATCCTGCTGCGCGGCGGCATGGACTTCAGCCTGTTGAACTCGGTGGTGGCGCGGGCGCCGACCTGCATCGACATCGACGGCAACGGCACCGCCCAGGCGGCCGGCGCCGGCCCGGACGAGGAAGGGCCGCCGCGGTTCGAATCGGTCTATCTGTCGTGCACGGCTCCGTTCGAGGACGATACCGACGTCACCGCCCAGCAGGTCGCGCAGATCTTCAACAGCGGGTCCAACAATGTCGCGAACGGCGAGTCGACGCTGCAGAACGGGTTCATCAACGGCCCGAACGAAAGCGCCCGCCCCGCCTTCCGGGCTTCGACGGTTAACCCGTTCTTCGAAGACGTGAACTATATCGGGGCGGTCCGCGACGCCGCCGATACGTGGTGGCACAATTGGACCTGCGGGCTCGGCGCGAATTCGATGTCGTGCACCCAGGCCCCGGCGAACACCGCCACCGCAGCCTGATCGACCCAATGACACTATGGGCGGCGGCTTCGGCCGCCGCCCCTTGATGCACGTGATTACCGGGGGCTCCGCCATGACCAATTTCGCCACTTTCGGGAGCCTGCTCCTGCTATCGACCGCGCTCGTCGCGCCGGCCGCCCTCGCGCAGACGCCGACCACGTCCGAGGCCGCCAGCCCGCCCGCCGGCACCGGCGCCGCCGCCGATCCGGCCGCCGATCCCGCCGAGGCCGAAGCGCCGGCCGAGGAGCAGGAGATCGAGATCTCGGCGCCCGGAGCGGACAATGACGACCAAGCGATCGTCGTCGTCGGCACCAAGATCCCGAACAGCATCCGCCGCACGCCGGAAGTGATCTCGGTGCTGTCGAGCGAAGACATCGCCCGCACCGGCGAAGGCGACATCGCCGGCGCACTCCAGCGCGTCACCGGCCTCAGCGTCGTCGGCGGCCGCTTCGTCTACGTCCGCGGCCTCGGCGAACGCTATTCGCTGGCGCTGCTCAACGGTTCGCCGCTGCCGTCGCCCGAGCCGCTGCGCCGGGTGGTGCCGCTCGACATCTTCCCGACCGACGTGATCGCGAGCTCGGTCGTGCAGAAGAGCTATTCGGTCAATTATCCAGGCGAGTTCGGCGGCGGCGTCATCAATCTCACCACCCGCTCGATGCCCAATGAGGGCTTCCTGACGATCGGCGCCAGCATCGGCATCGACACCGAGACCACCAACGAGCTCGGCTATACCTATTATGGCAGCGACACCGACTGGACCGGCTTCGACAACGGCACCCGCGATAGTCCCAAGGGCTTCAAGGAAGCGCTCGACAGCGGCAACCCGATCATCATCGGCCCCAATTTCACCGAGGAGCAGGTCAAGGGCTTCACCAGCAGCCTGGTGAACGCGCCGACCACGCTCATCCAGCGCAACCGGCACATGCCGCCCAATTGGGCGGTCAACCTCAGCGCCGGCAACACCTGGAACATGGGCGAGTTCGAATTCGGAGTCATCGCCGCGGCCGGCTACAGCAACACCTGGCAGACCAAAAGCGGGCTCCAGCAATTGTCGGGCGGCGTCGCGGTCGGCGACGACGGCGGCGAGATCCTCCGTCCCGACCAGGATTACCGCTTCCTGTCGACCGAGGACCGGATCGTGGTCAATGCATTGCTCGGCCTCGGCCTGGAATGGGGCGAGCACCAGCTGCGCTGGACCAATTTGTACATCCGCGACACCATCAAGGAAGCGCGCATCCAGGCCGGCACCGACGAGATCAACGTCGGCGACGAGCCGATCCAGATCGGCAACACCGCTTGGTTCGAGCGGCAGCTGATCGACACCCAGTTCGTCGGCGAGTTCGACTGGGACCCGATCAGCCTCGACATCCGTGCGACCTACGCCAACTCGCAGCGCGAATCGCCTTATGAGCGCTCGATCGGCTATCGCTACAACGAGACCGCCGGCGATTATGTGAACAACCTCACCGGCCCCGGCCAGTTCGCGCGCATCGCCTTCAGCGACCTCAGCGACGACGTCTGGTCGGGCGCGGCCGACCTCGCTTACGAGCTGCCGACGACGCGTCCGATCACGGTCTCGGCCGGCGCTTATTATTACAAGAACAAGCGCGCCGCCGAACGCCGGGCGTTCCGCTACACCGCGCTCTCGCCCTTGCCGTTCGCGGTCGCGCAGGAGCGGCCGGATTACCTCCTCTCCGACTTCAACGTCGAGGCGTACGACAT
Source organism: Allosphingosinicella sp. (assembly GCA_036388655.1). Classification (GTDB taxonomy): domain Bacteria; phylum Pseudomonadota; class Alphaproteobacteria; order Sphingomonadales; family Sphingomonadaceae; genus Allosphingosinicella. Next base: position 3,363 of record DASVRK010000037.1, read on the forward strand.
CGTCCTCAGCGACGTATCGAGCGCGGCCGGCGTGGCCGCCTACGAGGCCGATCTCGAGGTGGTGGCCGGCTATGCTCAGGCCGAAGGCGAGCTGGCCGAGAGCCTGCGCCTCCAGGCGGGTGTGCGTTATGAAGACGGCCGCCAGCGGGTCAACCCGATCGACCTGTTCGGGATCGGCGGCAACAGCGTGGTCCCGACCGAGATCAACGAAAATTACCTGCTGCCGGCGGCGACCCTGACCTGGATCCTGGCCGAGGACATGCAGCTCCGGTTCCATGCCTCCAAGACGATCGCGCGGCCCCAGTTCCGCGAGCTGGCGCCGCAGCAATATCTCGACATCGAGACCGACCGCACCTTCTTCGGCAACCAGTTCCTGACCGACAGCAAGCTGATCAACGCCGAGGCCCGCTACGAATGGTATTTCGGACGCGACCAGCGGCTGAGCCTGGCCGGTTTCTACAAGAAGATCGACAGCCCGATCGAGTCCGTGGCGTTCGAGCAGGGCGGCACATTCTTCACCACCTTCGCCAACGCTCCCGAGGCGACCCTGGTCGGGCTCGAGATCGAGGCGCAGAAATATTTCCCGCTGGACGGGCTTGGCGGGGGTTTCTTCGCGCCGCGCCGGCTCGTGCTGATCGGCAACTACACCTACACCGATTCCAAGATCAAAGTCGCCGAGGGCGACACGACCATCCCGGTCGGCAGCGGCGGGGTGGCGGTGCCGGCGTCCAACCTGTTCACCGACGGCGAACGCCTGACTGGCCAGTCGAGCCACCTCGCCAATCTGCAGATCGGGCTCGAAAATACCGACCGGCTGTCGCAGCAGACCTTGCTGCTCAGCTATGCCGGGCGGCGCGTCACCAATCGCGGCCCCTCCGGTCAGCCCGACTTCATCGAGGAGCCGGGCCTGCGGCTCGACTTCGTGATGCGCGAAGGCGTCGAGATCATGGGCAAGGCGGTCGAGCTCAAGTTCGAGGCGCGCAACCTGCTCGGCGAGAATTATGAGGAATATCAGACGCTGAACGCCAGCCGGATTGACCTAAATACTTACGATCTTGGCCGGACGTTCAGCGTGGGTCTAGGTGTGACCTTCTAGTCAGCTTCCGGGCGGCGCTATTCCCTAGAGGCGCCGCCCAACCTTTTCAAACCCGACAGAAAGCGTTCCCCGGCGAAGGCCGGGGCCCAGCCCGCGCCGCAGGCGCGACGGCCGAGGCGGGGCATCTCAACACCGCCCCCTCCGCACTCAGCGCCACGGCTTCTCCCGAAACCACTTGGTGATGATATATTTGGTGCCGCTGCGCACCTTCATGCCATGGTGCAAGGTGTTGACGTTCGGCCGCCCGTCGGGGCCGATATTGTTCCAGGCAAGCAATTTGCCGGTCTCCGGCTGGACCGTCTTGTTGATGGTCTTGAACCGCGTCGCGCCGCCGGCGGCGGGTTCGTTGAGGTAGATCATCACCGTCCAGGTCCGCTGCCCGGCGACCGAGCAGAAGCGGATGAAATCGGGTCCGTTCGGCTCGAAATAATCGGTGTGCGCCTTGAACTCCTGCCCTTCCGCGTAGCGCTGGCCCTGGATCGGCTCGCCGAAGCGGGGGTCGATGCCCGCGAAATCGGATATCCGGCGGTCGAGCGCCGCCACCTCCGGCAAGCCGCGGTCGAGGTCGCACGTCTCGCTGGTGCGGAACAGCGTGTCGCCGAGGTCGTCGGACAGCGTCGACGGGCGCCGCCGGGAGTCGATGAGCCGGATGATCGACGCGCATTCGTCCGGCGACAGGAAGCCGCGCTTGATGAACAGGTCGAGCTTGGGGGAGGGGACCTTCTGGACGCCCGAGGAGCGGTCGATGAGAGCGGCTGTTTCCATGGCGCGGGTTTAGCGCCCCGCCTTCGCCATTGCAGCGGATTTTTGCTTGCACCGCCCGGCGGGAGCGGGCAGGGCTCAGGCCAACACCACGGAAACAGGCGATTTTTCGGGTGAATGGGCGACGCGCCGTCAGATTCCTGTCACAAATCTTCAATTGGCGTGTCATGGTGGGTCCCTAGGGACTCGGTGGCGGGGAGTAATCGATGCGTTTGGCTCTGGACCCGCGGGCGCGCCGCTTGTTGCGGCGGGTGCCGCGAACGACGGTATATACGGCGCTTGAACTGGCGCTGCTGTCGCTGCTCGCGGTGCAGGCGGCGCGGCTCGTCTGGACGATCGTCACGCCTGTCGACCCGGTCGGCAACTGGCGCGCCGGCAGCTCGCTGCAGGCGCCGCCGCAGACGTCGACTGCCTTGCTCGGCGAGTTCGACCCCTTCTTCCGCCTCAGCGGCGAGGCGGCGCCCGTGGTCGTCACCTCGCTCAACATCAAGCTGTTCGGCATCCGCGAGGACCGCGCCTCGGGCCGCGGCTCGGCGATCATCAGCACGCCCGACGGCACCCAGCGCAGCTTCGCGGTCGGCGAGGAGATCATCCCCGGCGTCACCCTGACCTCGGTCGCCTTCGACAATGTCACCATCACCCGCAATGGCGAGACCGAGCAGCTGTTCCTCGATCAGTCGCCGAGCGCCGACGTGGTGGGGCCTGACAGCGGCGCGGCGACGCCGCCTCCGCCGACGGGCCTGCTGCTTCCGGCCTCGCCGCCCAGCTCTCCGGTAGCGCCGCCGCCGGCGCCGTCGCCGAGCCCGGGCGGATCGCTCGCTTCGGAGGCGCGCTTCCAGCCGCGGATGAACGGGTCGCAGATAACCGGCATCACCGTCCAGCCGCAGGGCAGCGGCAACGCGCTCCGCGCCGCCGGGCTCCAGGCGGGCGACGTCATCCTGTCGGTCAACGGGCGGCGCATTACGTCGCCCGATCAGGCGCGGTCGATGGCGAACCAGTTCCGCGGCGAGCGCGAAGTCACCGTTCAGGTCGAGCGCGACGGACGGGTCATGCCGGTCCGCGTGAGGCCGGGCCAGTGAGGCGCGGGCTCGGCATCGCGCTGGCGCTCGTGCTGGCCGCCCCGGCGGTCACCCCCGCCTGGTCGCAATATGTGTTGAACCTGCGCGAGGCCGACATCCGCGCGTTCATCGAGGATGCGGCGCGGGTCACCGGGCGCACCTTCGTCATCGATCCGACGGTGCAGGGCAAGGTCTCGGTGGTGACGCAGCGGCCGCTGTCGCGCACCGAATATTTCGAAGTGTTCCTCTCGACTTTG
>DASVRK010000038.1:0-27626 GCA_036388655.1 Allosphingosinicella sp.
CGGCATCCTCATGAGCCTTGCCGAGCGCGAAATGGAGATGGAGGCGGTCGTCATCGTCGAGGCCGTCGCCCGCGAGCGCCGCCTCCATCCGGGCAATGTCCGCCTCGCCGAACCTGACCGTCTTCAAATTGGCGAGGCTCCACCACACTTCGCCCAGAGCAGGCGCGATTTCGATGGCGCGGCGATAGGCCTCGATGCTCTCCTGCCGGCGCCCGACCGTCTTCAGCACATGGCCGTAGCTCATCCACACCTTGGGCTGTTCGGGATGCTGGGCGAGCACGTCGCGATAGAGGCCGATCGCCTCCTCATAGCCGCCGACCCGGCCGAGCGCCGCCGCCTTGAGATTCTGGTGGGCGGCATTGGCGGGATCCCCGCCGAGCAGGTCGTCGAGCACCCTGATCGCCTCGCCCGGCCGGTTCTGCCGGTAGAGGATGGTGGCGAGGTTCGCACGCGACGCCGTAAAGCCGGGGGCGAGCTCGAGCGCGCGGCGCAGCAGATGCTCGGCGTCGGCGAAGCGGCCGACGCGGGCGGCGAGCTCCGCCATCATCCGGATCGCGGCGACGTCGAACGGGTCTGCCTTGAGGTGCGGGCGCAGGATCCGCTCCGCAACCGGCAGATCGTTCGCCACCAGCGCCTCGGCCGCGGCCATCAAATCGGGGTTTCGGATCGAGGCGGCGATCGCCTCCAGCTCCGCCTGCTCGGCCTCGGCTTGGTCACCGGCCTTGCGAAGCGCGGCCCCGAGCAGGCGCAAAGCGGCCGCATCGCCGGGGCGGGCGGCGAGAATCTCGCGGGCCTGCATCGCCGCCAGCCGCGGCTCGCGCCGGAGCAGCAGCCGCCCGTGCGCGAGCGCTTCGGCGACCGTGCCGGAAGCCTCGGGTGCCGCTGTCGCCATCATCGATCCCGTCGCTCTCCCCGCTCAATGCCCATGCTAGGCAGGATAGCTGCGGGGCGAAACCCCCCGGAGACGCGAGGCCGCCTCAGATGTAGGCGACGAAATCCGCGTTGGTCAGGTCGGTGCCGGGGGCGAGCTGCGCGAACAGCTTGGCCGCGCCCGCGCCGTTGCCGTCGGCGTCGTAAAACAATTTGCCGGACGCCTCATCGTAAAGGATGCGGTCGTCGCGGTCCGCCGCCACGCTTCCGAGCCGGAAGAGGCTGCGCGCGAGCGTGCCGTCGGCCGCAATGGCGCCGAAAATATCGCGATCGAGGCGGATCGTGTCGTCCGTCCCGAAATCGAGGATCTGGTCGACATTGGTGCGCCCCAGCACCGCATCGAAATGGAAGGAATCGGCCCCGGTCCCGCCGGTCAGGCGGTCGCTGCCGGCGCCGCCGAACAGGCCGTCGGCACCGGCGCCGGCTGCGATCGCGTCATTGCCCGCATCGCCGCTCAGCAGGTTCGCGCCGCCATTGCCGGTGAGCCGGTTGGCAAGGCCGTTGCCGCCCGCATCCGCGTCGGCGCGGCCGGTGAGCTGCAGATGCTCGATCTGGCTGCGGACCAGCGAGAAGCTGACCGAGCTGCGCACCGTGTCGGTGCCGCCGCCCGCCGCCTCGCCGAGGCGGTCGCCGGCATGATCGACGATGAAGATGTCGTTGCCGGCGCCGCCGGTGAGGACGTCGCCGCCGCGCTTGCCGTCGAGCAGATCGTTGCCGTCGCCGCCATCGAGCGCGTTGGCGGCGTCGTTGCCGCTCAGCCGGTCGTTGCCGCTGCCGCCCTCGGCATTCTCGATCAGCGAGCGCGCGTCGCCTTTGTAAAGGAGCGCGTTGGCGATATTGCCGTGGGCGACCTCGCCGACGCCGAGCTTGGCGAGCTGCGCCGTGGAAGCGGTGCTCCACTCGCCGGGCCTGAGATCGACGGTGACGTCGGTGGTATATTTGGCGAAGCTGTAGGTATCGACGCCGCCGCCGTCCCAGATCGTCATGAAGATGCGGTTGCCGGCCGGCGCGCCCTGGCCGGCGCCGTTGAGGCTCATCTCGCCGGTGGCGGGATTCCAGCCGTAGACGCTGTTGCCGGCATTGCTGGCGTAATTGGCGCCGTAAAGATGCTGGAGCGCGGCGATGTCGTACATCATCAGGGTCTGCGCGAAGCCCGCCGCCTCGTTGCTGTAGACGTTGGCCGGACCGCCCACATAGGAGCGGTAGGTCATCACCGAATATTCCATGCTGTCATGAGCGGCGCTCATGGTCGGGCGGGCGGCGCCGTTGACCGCGACCGTATAGGCCTGGTGGCCGTGCTTGAGCCCGACGGCATGGCCGATCTCGTGCAGCATCGCGGCAAAGGCATAGCTGCCGGCGACCGGGGCGGCGGCGAGCGCGAAGTCGCCGCTGCGCGCGAACCAGACGTCGCCGCCGGCCGGGTGGGCGCTCGGCGTGTAGGCGTGGCCGGCCAGCGTGCCGTCGGTGCGGCCGATGCGCAGGTCGGCCTTGCCCGCCGCCGCGCCGGTCATTTCGGTGAAGCTGAGATTGGCGACCGACGCGATGCTCGCCAGCACCGCCCGCGCGGCATCCTGCTGGGCGGCGGTGAGGGCCGCGAAATTCTTGGACGGCTCGCCGCCGGCGGCATAGTCGCCGCTATAGGCGGAGCCGGCGGTCGGGAAGCCGAAGCTCAGCGACTGCACCGCCCATTTGTTGACCTCGAGCAGCCCGTCTATATCCGGGTTGCCCGTCAGCACCGGTTTGATCGTGGCCGGCATATCATTCTCCCCCCGCAGGCCCGTAGCGCCGCCGTCTTAGGCCTCCCAAGCTTGCGCAAAGGTTACCGGCGGGCGCTCTCGGCGCCCTTCGTACGGGCGCGGCGCGAACGGCCATAATGCCACGCCGGGCCTAGGGGTGGCAATCCCGCCGGCGGATATACTCAAGGCGCGGGCGGCGGAGAGGGCGACGCGACGTAAACCGCCTCACCCCGTGGGGATCACCCACACCACGCTATAGACCTGCGGCACGGCCACGGGCTTGCCGTCGGCGCCGATCGCGGGCGCGTAGCGCCCCCGCCTCAGCATGATGGCGCAGCTCGCGCGGTCGAGCGCTTCATCCCCGCTCGGCGACACGGTGACGCAGCCGGAAGGCTTGCCGTCGGTGCCGACCGTGAAACGCACCACGCTTATCCCCGAGCTGCCCCGGTTGATCGCCGCGATCGGGTAATCGCCGGACAGAAACAACGCCGCCCGGCTTTTGAGCGGCTGCGGCTTGCGCTGGAGCGAGGCCAGCAGCTTTGGATCCACGCCCCAGGAACGGAGCAGGCCGTCGTGGCACTCGCGCAGCGCCCGGACCGCTGGCCGCGCTCCGCCGAAATTCGCGGACGCCATCTCCCGGCCGCCCGCCTTCACCGCCATGCCCCTCGCGGCGCCGAACTGGTCGAAGAAGGCCGGCTGCAAGCCGTGGATGTTCAGCACCGTTCCGCTGTCCAGCGTCAGCCGAAGGGCGGTCGCCGGGATCCGTATCCCTCGGGGCGAAAGCGCCACTTCGGCCGGCATCGAGCCCGGCCCCCGCCACCCCTTCGGGGCGGGCACCATCAGCGTCGGCGCCTCGGTCGCCGGCTCGATCCCCAGCTGGAACACCAGCTCCTTGCCGCTGTTCGAAGCCCGCACCAGCTCGCACTTCTTCTCGCCCGCATTCACCACCCACCGCGCCGGCGGCGGCGCGGGAGGCTGGGCGACGGCTTGCCCGCCAGCTCCGGCCGCGGCGGCAAGCAGGAGCAGCGACGATCGGCGCCGAAGAGGCATCTTCACGACCATGGCACGCATTTGGTTGCAGAGAGCGACTTCCAGCGCAAGCGCCCGCGCTCCCAAGGCCGCAGCGACGGCGGCCCGACCCATTTATCGGCCGTTCACCCGCAATGGCTACATTGTCGAGCCGCGCGCCAGCGCCTATCTTGGGGCGGCAAAGGGAAGTGACGTTCGAAGGGCCCATGCGGGTAGCCATCGAAATACCACTTCGATGGAGAGACGATGAGCGACAATTCGAACCGCCCCGAGAAGGACCCGGCAGGGCCCACCAACCCCTGGATGAAGAGCCTGTTCATCTGGGCCGGCATCCTGCTCGCCCTGGTCCTGTTCGTGCAGATCATCGACGGCGGCGGCCGCCAGGCGGCGGGCGAGGCGATGGGCTATTCGGAATTCCTGAACCGGGTCGATGAAGGCTCGGTCAAGCAGGTCGTCATCCAGAAGGACGTGATCTCCGGCCAGCTCACCAACGGCGAGGCCTTCCAGACCTATGCGCCGCAGGACCCGCAGTTGGTCAACCGCTTGAAGGAGAAGGGCGTCGCCTTTTCAGCCCAGCCCGAGCAGCAGACCAGCGTCTGGCTGATCCTCCTCTATCAGTCGCTGCCCTTCCTGCTGATCCTCGGCATCGCCTTCTTCGTGATGCGCCAGATGCAGAAGAATGCCGGCTCCGGCGCGATGGGCTTCGGCAAGTCCAAGGCCAAGATGCTGACCGAGAAGCACGGAAAGGTGACCTTTGCCGACGTCGCCGGCATCGACGAAGCGCGCGAGGAGCTGGAGGAGATCGTCGATTTCCTCAAGGACCCGACCAAATTCGCGCGGCTCGGCGGCAAGATCCCCAAGGGCGCGCTGCTGGTCGGCTCGCCCGGCACCGGCAAGACCTTGCTCGCCCGCGCCATCGCGGGTGAGGCGAACGTGCCCTTCTTCACTATTTCGGGCTCGGACTTCGTCGAGATGTTCGTCGGCGTCGGCGCGAGCCGCGTCCGCGACATGTTCGAGCAGGCCAAGAAGAACGCCCCCTGCATCGTCTTCATCGACGAGATCGACGCGGTGGGTCGTCATAGGGGCGCCGGCCTCGGCAACGGCAATGACGAGCGCGAGCAGACGCTGAACCAGCTGCTGGTCGAGATGGACGGCTTCGAGGCCAACGAGGGCATCATCATCATCGCCGCCACCAACCGCCCCGACGTGCTCGATCCGGCGCTGCTTCGGCCCGGCCGCTTCGACCGCCAGGTCGTGGTCCCGCGCCCGGACATCGAGGGCCGCGAGAAGATCCTCGCGGTGCACATGAAGAAGGTGCCGCTCGCCCCCGACGTCGACCCGCGCACCATCGCCCGCGGCACGCCCGGCTTCTCCGGCGCCGACCTCGCCAACCTCGTCAACGAGGCCGCTTTGCTCGCCGCGCGCAAGGGCAAGCGCCTCGTCGCGATGAGCGAGTTCGAGGAGGCCAAGGACAAGGTCATGATGGGCGCCGAGCGCAAGTCCATGGTCATGACCGAGGACGAGAAGAAGTCGACCGCCTATCACGAGGCCGGCCATGCCTTGGTCTCGCTCCACGTCCCCGGCTGCGACCCCTTGCACAAGGTCACCATCATCCCGCGCGGCCGCGCGCTGGGCGTGACCTGGAACCTGCCCGAGCGCGACCGCTATTCGATGTCGATGAAGCAGATGAAGGCGCGGCTCGCGCTCTGCTTCGGCGGCCGGATCGCCGAGCAGATCATCTATGGCGAGGACGAACTCAACACCGGCGCTTCCAACGACATCCAGCAGGCCACCGACATGGCCCGCGCAATGGTGATGGAATATGGCATGTCGGAAAAGCTCGGCTGGCTCAGGTACCGCGACAACCAGGACGAGGTGTTCCTGGGCCATTCCGTCTCGCGCACCCAGTCGGTCTCGGCCGAGACCGCCCAGCTGATCGACCAGGAGGTTCGCCGCCTGATCGAAGAGGCCGAGGGGATCGCGCGCAAGGTGCTCACCGACCATCTCGACGAGCTCCACCGCCTTGCCACCGCTTTGCTCGAATTCGAGACGCTGAACGGCGAGGAATCGAAGCGGGCCATCCGGGGCGAGGATATCGGCCGCGAGGACCCCTCCAACAAGCGCCCCGCCCTGCCGACCGCCGGCTCGTCGATCCCGAGCACGCGCAAGCCGCGCGGGCCGTTCGGAGACCCCGCCCCGCAAGGCGCCTGATCCGGCTAACCGCTTGCAATGAGCGGCGAACCTGCGATGGATGAACGGGAGCCGGTCCGCTGTCCGGCTCCCGTTTTCATGCTCGGGGGAGGAACAATGGTCCGTCTGATGGTGGTTTTGCTCGCGGCTGCGGCTCCGCTCGGCGCGGCGTCCGCGCAGATGATGCCGGTGCCGCAATTCCTCGCCAAGGCCGAGGCGCTCGAGAAGAAGGGCGCGATGGCGCTGTTCTCGAGTGACGTCGGCCTGCTCAAGAAGGAAATCAGCGAGTCCGCGGGCCAGCTTCGCGCCGAACGGCTCGCCGCGCGCAAGGCCGGCCGCAAGCCCGCTTATTGCCCGCCTGAAAAGGGCGGCGCGCTCGGCAGCACCGAATTGCTGGCGCACTTCCGCGCGATCCCGCCGGCGGAGCGCGCCCGGATGCGCGTGCGCGATGGCCTGCGCAGCCTGATGATCCGCAAATATCCCTGCCCCGCCTGACCGTCAGGCGAACGCTCCCAAAGCGAGCAGCAGCAGGAAGAAGAAGGTCGCCGCGATCGGCGCCACGATCAGCAGCGCCAGCGTCCGCCACCCCGCACTGAACCGCGACAGCCGATAGGCGCCGCGCAGCTGCCGGTACATGTGGATCGGCGGCACGAACGTCATCAGCATGCCGGCGACCGCCTCGCTGAAGCCGATCGGCCGCAACAGGCTCAGCGCGATCAGCCCCAACGTCATGAAGCAGATCGAATAAGTGACGAACACGGTGTGGTCGTAAAGCTTGTAGCCGCGCCGCCAGAGGAACAGCATCCAGACGAACGGCACCGAGATCGGGATCAGCGCCCACGAGAATTTATAGGCGTTGGTCTGGATCTTGTAGAACAGCAGAGACGGATTCTCGTTGGCCTTCTCGATCGCCTTGTTGAGCCGCGGCCAGCCGGTCTCGATCCCGATCATCTCCTCGCGGGAAAATTCGGGAATGCCGCCCACCGCCTGCTCGACTTCCTCCTGGGTGCCGGACGCGAGCACGCGGGCGGTGGCGTCCATCGTCTGGACCTGCGCGCGCACCGTCTCGATGCTCATCTCGACCGCGCGGGTCGGCTGCCCGGCCGCGCGCAACCGGGCGAGCTCGCGCTCGAGCGTCTGGAGCTGCTCGGCGATCTCGGTCCGCTCCGTCCTCAGCTCGCGCGCCGCTTCGCCGCGGTCGACCGGCCCCTCGTCGAAATCGAACGGGCCGCCGATGGCGCTGAACACGGCGAACATCATGAACACCGAGAACAGGAACAGCGCCATCGGCGAGACGAACCGCGCCCGCTCGCCGTCGATATAGCGCCGCGTCAGCTCGCCCGGCTTCCAGGCGAGCAGCGGCAGGGTCCGCCAGATCTTGCCTTCGAAGTGGATCACGCTGTGCGCGATGTCGTGGCCGAAGGCGGCGAGGCTGCGGTGGATATGGCCCTGCTGGCCGCAGCCGTGGCAATAATCGCCGATCAGCGGAGTGCCGCAATTGAGGCAGGCGCCGGCATGCTTGCCGCCCTCGCCATGTTGCGGCTCGACCGCCCGGGCCATCATCCCGCCGGTCACCGCCTCGCCTAGACCTTCCACCCCGTTCACGCCGCCGCCCTGCGTTGAAGCGAAGCTCGTAATGCCCTACAATCGCGCGATGAGCAAACGGGCGGATTGCATCCTCCTCCACACGTCCGTCCGTCACGAGATCGTCATTGCGAGGGTGCGGAACGCCAGGGAAGACTGGCGGCGGCTTTGAACCGCATCGGCCTTCTCGGCGGCTCGTTCAATCCGGCCCATCGCGGGCACCGGCAGCTCAGCCTCCACGCCGCCCGCGCGCTCGGGCTCGACGAGATCTGGTGGCTGGTCTCGCCCGGCAATCCGCTGAAGCCGGCCGCCGGCATGGCCCCGCTCGAGCGGCGCTTCGCCTCCGCCCGCCGCGCCGCCCGCGGCCTCAGGGTCCGGGTGACGGCTGTCGAGCGCGAGCTTGGCACCCATTATACGGTCGACACCATCCGCGCGCTCCGCCGCCGCTTCCCCGACCGCGAGTTCGTCTGGCTGATGGGCGCCGACAATCTCGCCCAGTTCCACCGCTGGAAGGACTGGCGCAAAATTGCCGCCGCCGTGCCGATTGCGGTCGTCGCCCGGCCGGGATATGATGGCGCCGCCCACGCGGCACGCGCGCTGGGCTGGCTGCGCCGCTTCGTCCGGCCCGCAGGCCAGGCTCGCAAGTGGACGGAGTGGAGACCGCCGGCGCTCGTGCTGCTCAAATTGCCGCCCGACCCGACTTCCGCCACCGCCCTGCGCGCTGCCGAGCCCGACTGGCACCAAACGGCCGGTAAATCGTTCAACCCGAAGGCGCTCCGCGACGGCGTGACGCGGCGGCCTTTGTACCCAAGGAGGCACATTGCCCGTACCAGCCCCCGCTCCCCGTGACGGCGGAGCCCATGACGATGTCGAAGCCCTGCACGATCTCGTGCTTCGCTCGTTGGATGACGACCAGGCCGTAGAAGTCGTCACCATCCCGCTCCACGGCAAGTCCACCATCGCCGACCACATGGTGATCGCCTCCGGGCGATCGACCCGCCAGGTCGCGTCGATGGCGCAGAAGCTTACCGAGCGGATCAAGCAGGAGCTCGGCCGCAGCGTCCGCATCGAAGGCCTGCCGGTCGCCGACTGGGTGCTGATCGACGCCAATGACGTCATCGTCCACCTCTTCCGGCCGGAGGTGCGCAGCTTCTACAATCTGGAGCGGATGTGGGCCTTCGAGGAGAAGGCCGCCGCGGCCCCCGCGGGCGCCTGAGCCGGCCGCCGTCCCCGGCGCCTTCGCCATGCCGGTATCTCAGAGATGACCAGCTAGGCCTCGGATGCTGCTCCACATCATCGCGCGCGGCCGGATCGGGCGCGGCCCCGAGGCCGAGCTGGTCGAGCGCTATCTGAAGCGCATCGCCTGGCCGACCCGGATCACCGAGCTGCCCGAGAGCGGCGGCAAGCCGCCCGCGCCCGCCGACAATATCGTCACCATCCTGCTCGACGAGAAAGGCGAGCAGCTCGGATCGGCGGCCTTCGCCGCCAAGCTGGAGCGCTGGCGCGACGACGGCAGGCGCGAGGCGCGCTTCCTGATCGGCGGCGCCGACGGCTTCGACGACGCCGCCCGCGCCTCCGCCGACCTGCTGCTCGCCTTCGGGAAAGCGACCTGGCCGCACCTGCTCGCCCGCACGATGCTCGCCGAGCAATTGTGGCGCGCGACATCGATCCTTGCCAACCACCCCTATCATCGCGAAGGCTAGCGCCATGGCCCGGCGCCCGCTCCTTGCCGCTCTGCTCCTCGTCGCCCTTGCCGGCGGCTTCGCGGCCGCGCGTGGCCAGAGCGCCGCCACCAGCGCCGCCTCCGAGGCCGCTTCGCTCGCGCTCGCCAAGCGCCAGGCCGACGAGGCGGCGCTCCGCTCCCGCCAGCTCGATCGCCAGGCCGACGCGGCCGAAAGCGAAGCCGCCCGCGCCCGCGCCGAGGCCGCCGCGCTCGCGGCCAGGATCGAGGCCGCCGAAGCCGACATCACCGCCGCCGAGACTCGCATCCGCATCATCGAGAATCTGCGCGCCGCCCAGCGCGCTCGCCTGGCCGAGCGGCAGGGCCCGGTGGTCCGGCTCACCGCCGCGCTCCAGACCATGGCCCGGCGCCCGCCCGCGCTCGCCCTGGTCCAGCCCGGCTCGCTCGACGAGGTGATCCGCGTCCGCTCGGTGCTGGCCTCGACCCTGCCGGTGATCCGCGCCCGCACCGCGGGCCTTCGCGAGGAGATCGAACGCGGCGACACGCTCCGCCGCCACGCCGAGACGGCAGTCGCCGAGCTGATGCGCAGCCGCGAGGCGCTGCGCGGCCGCCGCGTCGAGCTCGCCCGTTTCGAGACCCGCCAGCGCGAGCGCTCGCAAAGCCTCGGCCAGTCCGCTCTGTTCGAATCCGACCGGGCGCTGGCGTTCGGCGAGGAAGCGCGCGACCTCGCCGCTTTGATGAACACTCGCGGCTACCAGGCCCGCACCCGCGCCCGCCTGGCCGAGCTGCCCGGCCCGGCGCTCCGCCCGGGAACGCCCGAGCCCGCGCGCGGCGGCGCCGCAACGGCCGCCGCTCCGCCCTACCGACTGCCGGTTCAGGGCCGGCTGGTCGAAGGCATGGGCGAGCTTTCCGACGCCGGCGTCCACGCCCGCGGCCTCACCTTCGAGACCCGCGCCAACAGCCCCGTGGTCGCGCCGCGCGCCGGCCGCGTCGCTTATGCCGGGCCGTTCCGCGGCTATGGCCGGATCGTCATCATCGAGCATGGCAATGGCTGGACCACGCTCATCACCAATCTCGGCGCGCTCCAGGCCAAGCGCGGCGACGCGCTCGCGGCCGGCGCACCGATCGGCCGCACCGGGCGCGGCGGGCCCCGCGTCACGGTCGAGCTGCGCCGCCAGGGCCGGCCGTTCCCGATCGCCCCCTTGATCTCCGCCTGATGCGCCGCGCGCGCCCCGACCCGCCAAGCGCCCGACGATCCGCTCCGAACTTGCGGGCGGATGAACGGCGGTTAACCCTGCGTTCCTTTTCGAGCTTCTAAAAAGCCTCTACATAGTCGATTCCCGTCAGCAGGATTTCCCCATGGTCAAGAACATCCTTCGCCCGCTCGCTCTCGTCAGCGCGGTCGCCCTCATCCCCGCCGCCGCCACCTCGTTCGCCGCCGTCGACGTCGACACCTATGAGGAAGTCGGGCAGTTCATGAGCGTCTTCCACCGCGTCCGCTCCGAATATGTCGAGCAGGTCGACGACAAGACTTTGCTGCGCGGCGCCATCGACGGCATGCTCGCCAGCCTCGATCCGCACAGCTCCTATCTCGACGAGAAGGGCTTCAAGTCGCTGATGACGACGACCGAGGGCAATTATGGCGGCCTCGGCCTCAACGTCACCTTGGAGGACGGGGCGGTCAAGGTGATCGCCGCGACCGAGGACACGCCCGCCTTCCGCGCCGGCCTCAAGGCGGGCGACTATCTCACCCATTTGAACGGCAAGCTCGTCTATGGCGGCACGCTCGACGAGGCCGTCGACCAGATGCGCGGCCCCGCGGGCACCACCGTCAAGCTGACCGTGGTCCGGCCCGGCCGCGACAAGCCGTTCGACGTCCACATCACCCGCGCCATCATCGAGCTTCCCGCCGTCAAGTGGGAGATCAAGGACAGGGTCGGCGTGATCAACGTCAACAGCTTCAACAAGACCACCACCGACGCCACCCTGGCCGCGATGAACGCGATCGAGAAATCGCTCGGCGGCCGCCCGCTCGGCTACATTCTCGACCTTCGCTCCAATCCGGGCGGCCTGCTCGACCAGGCGGTCGGCCTCAGCGACGCCTTCCTCGAGCGCGGCGAGATCGTCTCGCAGCGCGGCCGCTCCAAGGGCGATATCGAACGTTATTATGCGCGGCCCGGCGATGCCGCCCACGGCTTGCCGGTAATCGTACTGGTCGACGCCGGCTCGGCCTCCGCGGCCGAGATCGTCGCCGGCGCGCTCCAGGAGCATCACCGCGCCATCGTGATGGGCGAGCGCACCTTCGGCAAGGGCTCGGTGCAGACCTTGCTGCCGCTGTCCGAGCAGACCGCGCTCCGGCTCACCACCGCCCGCTATTTCACGCCTTCGGGCAAGTCGGTGCAGGAAGGCGGGATCACGCCCGACATCGCGGTGCCGCAGCTTTCGGACCCCGATTACAAGGACCGGCCGGTGTTCCGCGAATCCGACCTTCGCCGCCACCTCGTCAACGAGATCGCGGTCAAGGATGACGTCGTCCAGGACGACGGCAAGCCCGATCCGCGCTTCACCGCCACCGCCGAGCAGCTCAAGAAGCAGGGTGTCGAGGACTTCCAGCTCCACTACGCGCTCCAGACGCTGTCGCGGCTCGGCAAGGTCCAGCAGGCCGCCGCCGGCCAGCCCAAGGCCGGCTCACGCTAAACAAAATTCCTCCCCTGCCTTCGCAGGGGAGGGGACCGCGCAAAGCGCGGTGGAGGGGCGGCGCGAAGCGCCGGAACGATGGTCAGCAATATGGCAAGAGGTCCAAATCGCATGTGCCGCAAAAGGCTTCGCCTCTGACCGCCCTCGACAAGGCGCGCTGGCTCGCCCTCATCGTGCCCGCGGCGCTGCTGGCGGGCGCGCTCGGCTCGCAATATCTCGGCGGGCTCCACCCGTGCGAGATGTGCCACTGGCAGCGCTGGCCGCATTATGCCGCCGTGGCGCTGGCGCTGGTCGCCTTCGCCATACGCGGCGCCGCCGACCGCGGCCGCAGCTTCGTGTGGCTGGCGGCGCTCGCCATCCTCACCAGCGGCGCGATCGGCGTCTACCATGCCGGGGTCGAGGCGGGCATCTTCGAAGGCCTCACCCAATGCACCGCCAGCGCCGCCGGCGGCTCGTCGGCGGACATATTGGCGGATATTATGGCCAACCCGCTCGTTCGTTGCGATCAGGTGCAATTTTCGTTCCTCGGCGTCTCGATGGCCGGCTGGAACGCGATCGTGTCGATCGGATCGGCATTGGTGATCCTATGGCTGAGCCTCAAACGACCCCGAGTGGCCGCCGCATGACCGACCGGCGCTCCGACTGGCGCCCGGGCGACGACCGCGCCGACGTGGCTTCGATGATCCGCGTCGACCAGGCCGGCGAATATGGCGCCACCCGCATCTATGCGGGCCAGCTCGCCGTGCTCGGCAACCGCCACCCCGCCGCCCGCGTCATCGCCCGCATGGCCTCGCAGGAGGAGCGGCACCTCAACCATTTCGACCAATTGCTCGCCGACCGCGGCATCCGTCCCACCATCCTGCAGCCGTTCTGGAACGTCGCCGGCCACGCGCTCGGCGCCGTCACCGCCTTGATGGGCCCGGACGCGGCGATGGCCTGCACCGCCGCGGTCGAAACCGAGATCGACAAGCATTATGCCGATCAGCTCCGCGCGCTCGGCGACCAGGATCCGGACCTTTCCGCCACCATCACCGAGTTCCAGGCCGAGGAGCTCGAGCATCGCGACACCGCGCTCGCCGCCGGCGCCGAAAACACGTTCGGCTATCCCGTGCTTTCCGCTTTCATCCGCGCCGGCTGCCGCGTAGCGATCGAACTTTCCAAGAGGATCTGAGCCATGAGATACACGCTCCTCGCCGCCTTGCTGCTGGCCGGCCCCGCCGCCGCGCAGGAGGCCGCCCCTGCCGCCGGGCCGACCGACGCCAAGGTCAGCCAGCTGATCGTCTATGGCGACGACCCCTGCCCGCAAAGCAGCGCCGACGAGATCGTGGTCTGCGCGCGCAAGCCCGAAGGCGATCGCTTCCGCATCCCCGAGGAGCTGCGCGCCAACCCCAACGACCCCGCCAACCAGAGCTGGACCAACCGCGCGAGCGAGCTTCAATATGTCGGCCGCGCCGGCATCGGCAGCTGCACCCCGGTCGGCCCCGGCGGCGGCACCGGCTGCTATGCCGAGTTGGTCCGCCAGGCGCGGGCCGAGCGCGCCGGCCGCGAATCGGTCAATTGGAACCGGCTGGTCGAGCAGGCCCGCCAGGAACGGCTCGGCCGGATCGACGCCGAAGCCGAGGCCGAGGAAGCGGAAGCGGTCGCGCGGGGCGAATAGCCGCAGCGCCGCCTTGGACCGCGGCGGCGGCGCCCGTAATATGGAACAAATACAAGGCTTCGGTCCTTCTCTCCTTCATCTCCTGAAGGGAGGCCGAAGGTGAAATTTGTCCTCGCTGCCCCGTTGCTCGCCGCCGTCGCGGCCAGTGCGCTTTCCGCCCAAAGCCCGGCCGACCAGCAACGGCGCCAAGTCCGCCAGGTGATCGTCTACGGCACCGATCCGTGCCCGCGCAGCACCGGCGACGAAATCATCGTCTGCTCCCGCCGCCCCGAGACCGAGCGCTACCGCATTCCCGAGGGCGTTCGCGACGAGACGGACGACGACGATCCCGACAACGAAAGCTGGGCCGAGCGCGCCCGCAGCCTCGACGAGCCAGCCCGCGCGATGACCGGCCCCGGCGCCTGCGAGCCGGTCGGCCCCGGCCATCATACCGGCTGCACCACCGAAATGCTCAACGCCCACCGCGCCGCCCGCGAAGCCGAGGAAGCGGAAGGGCCGGAGCGCTGAGGAGGGGGGGTGATTGAAGTCACTCAGGACTTGATCATTATCGCTACGCCGGAGTTGACCATCATCGTCACCCCGGACTTGATCCCCCCCGTCACCCCGGACTTGATCCGGGGTCCCGCTTCTTCTTCTCGCTGCCTTGGAGCGAAGAAGCGGGATGCCGGATCAAGTCCGGCATGACGAGCCTACTGACGTAGCCTCACGCCCGCTGCTCCGCCGCGATCCACTCGTCGACCTGGGCTTCGAGCACGTCGAGCGGAACCGCCCCCTGCCCCAGCACAACATCGTGGAATTCGCGCAGGTCGAACTTCGCGCCCAGCGCCTTTTCCGCCCGCGCCCGCAGCTCACGGATCTTGAGCTCGCCGATCTTGTAGGCCAGCGCCTGGCCGGGGTCGGAAATGTAGCGGTTCACCTCCGCCTCGATATTGGCCTCCGATAGGGCGGTATTGTCCTTCATGTAGCCGACCGCGCGCTCCTTGCTCCAGCCCTTGGAATGCATGCCGGTATCGACCACCAGCCGCGTCGCCCGCCACATCTGGTAGGACAGCTTGCCCATCTCCTTGGCCGGCGTGTCGTAAAGGCCCATCTCCTCGCCCAGGCTCTCCGAATAGAGCCCCCAGCCTTCGACGAAGCCGGTGAAGAAGGCGAGATATTTGCGCATGTTGGGAAGGTCGAGCTCCTGCTGCAGCGCGATCTGCTGATGGTGCCCGGGCACCGCCTCATGGACGCTCAGCGCCGGTATCTCCCACAGCGGCCTTTGGTCGAGCTTCGAGGTGTTGACGTAATAAGTGCCGGCGATGCCGTTCTCGAGCGATCCGAAATTGTAATAAGCCGTCGTCGTGCCTTCGGCGGTCTCGGCCGGGATGGCGCGGATGCCGTAAGGGAGCCGCGGCAGCTTTCCGAACAGGCTCGGCATCTTGCCGTCGATCTGCTTCAGCACATAGGCCGTCTCGCGCATCAGCTCGTCGGGCGTCTTGGCATAATATTTGGGGTTGGTGCGAAGGTCGGCGATATAGGCCTCGCGGGTCGCGAAGCCCGCCTTCTTCGCCACCGCCTCCATCTCGGCCCGGATCCGCGCCACTTCCTTGAGGCCGATCGCGTGGATCTCGTCGGCCTTAAGGCCGGTGGTGGTCATCTGCCGGATGCGGAAATTGTAATAATCGCGCCCACCCGGCTGCGCCGACACGCCCACCGCCTTGGCGCATTTCGGCGCCACCTCGCTGGTGTAGAAAGCGAGATGCTTGCGATAGGCGGGGTAGAGCGTGGCCTCGATCAGGGTCCGCGCCCGCCCCTGCATCGCCGCCCAGTCGGCGGCGCTGACGTCCGTGGGCTTGGCGCGCGTGAACGGCTCGTAGAAGCGCGACTTGTCGGGCGCGCCGGCGATCGTCCCTGAGATGGTCTTGTCGTGCCCGGCCATGGCGGCGCAGGGCAGCACATAACCCTCCTTCACCGCCCGCGC
This sequence comes from Allosphingosinicella sp., assembly GCA_036388655.1. Classification (GTDB taxonomy): domain Bacteria; phylum Pseudomonadota; class Alphaproteobacteria; order Sphingomonadales; family Sphingomonadaceae; genus Allosphingosinicella. The sequence goes on from DASVRK010000038.1 coordinate 15,468, forward strand.
GGTGATGCTGAGCGCCTCGTCGTTGATCTTCGGATATTGTTCGAGCCGCTTCAGATAGCTGTCGTAATCGGCCGCGGTCCGGAACGGCAGCACGCTCGCCATGTCCGCCGTCGACTGATGCCAGCCGCCGCTGTTGCTGTAGAGGATCATGCGCTGCCCGTGCCGGTTGGCCTCGATCTGCTCTTCCAGCATCCGCTTCAATATCGCCCGGTTGGTGCGGTCGGCCGCGCTCAGCCCGGCTGCCGGGATCGCCTCCAGCCGCGCCAGCAAAGCCTGCGCCTCGCGCGTCCGACGGTCGGCCGCTGCGAGGCTGACGTCGGGCACGCGCCCCTCGTGGTCGCGCACGCCGACGAGGGTCGCGAACACCGGATTTTCCCGCATCGTCGAGGCCCAATGCTCGTCCAGCAGTCGCTTGAGATCGTCCGCCGGCGCCGCCGCGGCCGGCGCGCTCCCGGCCAGCAAGAGAGCGATCAATATCCCGCGCATTCCATTTCCTCCTGTCGAGCGCCGGCGCGGATCGGCACCTGAGCCCAAGCCCCAAACCGTTCGGGCTGAGCCTGTCGAAGCCCTCTCCTCCCCTTCCGTACCGGACGAGAAGGCGAACGGAGTGCGAGTCCCACCGGTCACCCTCACGACCTCCCCCGCTCCGCGGCGAGCCATTCGTCGACCTGCGCCTCGAGTACGTCGAGCGGCACCGAACCCTGCAGCAGCACCGCGTCGTGGAAGCGCCGGAGGTCGAACCGGGCGCCCAATGCCTTTTCAGCTTTGGCGCGCAGCTCGCGGATGCGGATGTTGCCGATCATGTAGCCCAGCGCCTGGCCCGGCCAGCTGATATAGCGGTTGACCTCGGCATCGATATTCGCCTCCGACAGCGCGCTATTCTCGCGCATGAAGGCGACCGCGCGCGCCTTGTCCCAGCCCTTGGCGTGGATGCCGGTATCGACCACCAGCCGCGCCGCCCGCCACATCTGGTAAGAAAGCTGGCCCATCTTCTTGGCCGGCGTGTCGTAAAGGCCCATCGCCGCGCCCAGGCTCTCGGCATAAAGGCCCCAGCCTTCGGTGAAGGCGGTGAAGCTGGTGAAGTTGCGGCGGAACGGCGCGATCTCCAGCTCCTGGGCGAGCGATATCTGGTGATGATGCCCCGGCACCGCCTCGTGCAGGCTCAGCGCCGGTATCTCCCACAGCGGGCGCTGGTCGAGCTTCGATGTGTTCACATAATAAGTGCCGGCAATGCCGCTCTCCGGCGATCCCGAGCCGTAATAAGCCGTCGTCGTGCCCTCGGCGATCTCGGCCGGTATCTCGCGAATGCCGTAGGGGAGCCGCGGCAGCGTCTTGAAGAAGGCCGGCATCTTGCCGTCGATCGCCTTGGCGACGCGCGCGCTCGCCTCCATCAGCTCTTCGGGCGTCCTGGCATAATATTGCGGGTTGGTGCGCAGCTCCCGGATGAAGGCTTCGCGGCTCGCGAACCCCGCCTGCTTCGCCACCGCCTCCATCTCGGCCCGGATGCGCTTGGCTTCGGCGAGCCCGATCGTATGGATCTGGTCGGGCGTGAGGTCGGTGGTGGTCTCCTGCCGCACCCGGAAGGCGTAATATTCGCGCCCGCCCGGCTGCGCCGAAATGCTGTCGGCCTTGGCGCAGCGCGGCGCATATTGGCTGCGGTAGAAAGCGGCATGTTTGGCATAAGCCGGGTTCAGCACCTCAGCGATGATCCGCCGCGCCCGCGCCTGCATCTGCGTCCATTCGGCCGCGCTCACGTCGACCGGCCGCTCGCCCGCGAACGGCTCGAAGAAGCGCGACTTGGCGGCATCCTCGGCGATAACCCCGGCGATCCCCTTCTCGTAATTGCCGAGCACCGAGCAGGGCAGCACATAGCCGCCGCGCACCGCCTCGGCGGTGACCGCCAGCGCCTGGTCGTTGAGCTTCGGATATTGTCCGAGCCGGGTGAGGTAGCTTTCGAAATCCGCCTTGGTGCGGAACGGCAGCCCATTAGCCATGCCGGCAAAGCCCTGGTGCCAGCCATAATAGGTCGTGAACAGCATCGTGCGCTGGCCGTATCGGTTGGCCTCGATCTGCTCTTCCAGCATCCGCTTCAGGATCGCGCGGTTGGTCCGGTCGGCCGCGCTCAGCCCGGCCGCCGGAATCGCGTTCAGCCGGGCCAGGAAGCCCCGCGCCTCCTCCCCCCGCCGGTCGCGGGCCGCCGGGCTGTAATCGTCGATCCGCGCATCATGGTCACGCACGCCCAGCGCCGTCGCCTGCACCGGGCTCTCGCGCAGCAGCCAGGCATAATGGTCCTCGAGCAGCTGCCCGAAATCGCTGGCCGGCGCGGCCGCGGCCGGGGCGGCCAGCGCCAAAGCGGCGGCAAGGACGAAGGATCGGCGCATCGGTCACTCCTGGAACAGGCGCGCTCACCCTATCCGCCCCTCGCCGCCGCGCAAGGGCGGCTGAAACGATCCGCGCGCAGGCTGGTTGTCATGCCGAGGCCCAAGCGAGCGGAGGCGATATGAACGACAATGTCTACAAGATCATCGAGGTGGTCGGCAGCTCCGCCACCGGCATCGAGGACGCCATCGAAAAGGCCATCGCCCGCGCCTCCGCCTCGCTCCACGACATACGCTGGTTCGAAGTCAAGGAAACCCGCGGCCACGTCGAAAACGGCCGCGTCGCCCACTACCAGGTGACCCTCCGCATCGGCTTCACCTTGCGGGACTGAGCGCCTGACCGTGCACGAGTCCTTCGGGACCTTCCCGCTCATCCTGAGGAGCCGCTGAGCTTGTCGAAGCGGCGTCTCGAAGGACGCACGGTTCCGGTCCTTCGAGACGGGCCTTCGCCGGGGCTCAGTCCCTCCTCAGGATGAGCGGTTTACGGTCTCCCCCTCACGCTCCGCCGGCCCGCGCCCCGCAACAGCACCCCCTCCCCCGAAAACCGCTGGCATCCTCCGCATTTGCCGATAGGCTGCGGCCCCGGAACGAACGGGAGGATGCGCGCATGACCTTGGCCGAAGCGACGCCGGAGCTCGACATCGCTCGCAACGACCGCAACGACCGCAACGACCGCGCCTTCCTCGGCCACCCCAAGGGCCTCGGCTACCTCGCCTTCACCGAGACCTGGGAGCGCTTCTCTTATTACGGCATGCAGACCCTGCTCGTCCTCTACATGGTCAACGAGCTGCTGCTCCCCGGCCATGTCGAGAATATCGCCGGCTTCGAGGCCTTCCGCAGCCTCTACGGCGATATCGACGGCCAGAAGCTCGCCTCGGCCATCTTCGGCACCTACACCTCCTTGGTCTATCTGACGCCGATCCTCGGCGGCCTGCTCGCCGACCGCGTGCTCGGCAAGCGCCGCACCGTCATGCTCGGCGCGATCACCATGGCCGCCGGCCACTTCCTGATGGCGTTCGAGACCAGCTTCCTGCTCGCCTTGCTCTGCCTCATCCTCGGCAACGGCATGTTCAAGGGCAATATCGCCAGCCAGGTCGGCGCGCTCTACGGCCCCGACGATCTGCGCCGCGCCACCGCCTTCCAGATCTTCTTCCTCGGCATCAACGCCGCCGTCATCGTCTCGCCGCTGGTGGTGGGGACGCTCGGCGAGCAGGTCGGCTGGCATTGGGGCTTCGGCGCGGCCGGCGTCGGCATGCTGATCGGCCTCGGCGTCTACATTGCCGGGCAGAAGCATCTGCCCGAGGAGCATTTCGACCGCCGCGCCGGCGCCGGCGCCCGCGCCGAGCGCCCCCGCCTCACCGCGACCGACTGGAGCGCCCTCATCGCGCTCTTCCTCCTGATCCCGGTGATGGCGATCGGCTTCCTCCCCAACCAGCAGATCTTCAACGCCTATCTGGTCTGGGGCGACCGCCAGTTCGACCTCACCTTCATGGGCACCCGGCTGCCGACCAGCTGGCTGATCACCCTCGACGCGATCACCAGCGTCAGCTTCCTCGCCATCGTCGCTTTGTTCTACAGCTGGTACGGCAAGCGCCGCCGCGAGCCCGACGAAGTGACCAAGATGATCATCGGCTCGGTCTTCTCGATCGGCGGCATGCTGTGCCTGTTCATGGCCGCCTCGACGACGGCCGAGGGCGAGAAGATCGGCCTGTTCTGGCCGGTCATGTTCCATCTGTTGAACAGCATCGGCTTCGCCCACATGCTGCCCGTCAGCCTCGCTCTGTTCGCCAAGGTCGCGCCCAAGGCCGTGAACGCCACCGTGATCGGCATCTATTATCTCACCTTCGTCGCCGCCAACGGGCTGGTCGGCTATGTCGGCGGCTGGCTCGAGACGATGCCGGCCACCACCTTCTGGCTGATGCACGCCGGCTTCGCCGCCGCGGCGGGGGCGGTGTTCATCCTGTTCAAGCTGTTCCTGTCGAAGCGCCTCGTCCAGTCCGAACCCGCCCCGCTGCCCGACTGAGCCGCCAAGTCGAACCGGCCATAAGACGAGGCTCGACCAGTCGCGGCCGCCGCACGCAGCCCCGTTTAACCCGCTTGCCAAGACGTGTCCCAGTTCAGGGCGGTCGCCTTGACGCCCCAGAAAGCGTTTTGAGAGACGGCTAAAGTCAAGATATCGTTGTTCTTCTAGCGCTGACCCGATCGGCCGCGTCCGGGCAGTGACGACAAGGGGAATTTGCGATGCAGAACTTCCAGGTGCGCTCACCCGACTCCGTCCCGTCTCCGCCCAAGGCCGACAGCGCCGCCGACAAGGCCGAACGGCCGCAAATGTCGATGATCGGCGCCGACATCATCATCACCGGCAATATCGAGGCTTCGGTCGATCTCCACATCGAAGGCCGGGTGATGGGCGACGTCCGCTGCTCCACCCTGATCCTCGGCGAAAGCAGCATCATCAACGGCGGCATCCATGCGGACCGCGTCCGCGTCTCGGGCATGGTCGAAGGCGCCATCGTCACCCGCGACCTCGCCATCGAAGCCACCGCCCGCGTCACCGGCGAAGTCTCCTACGAAAGGCTCCGCATCGCCAACGGCGCGATCGTCGACGGCACGCTGAAGCGCAACGCCCCGCCCGAAGCCAGCGCCGACGCCAGGCTCAAGCTGGTCGAGGCTAAGGCCGAAGCGAAGCTCCAGCCGAAGCTCGAGGCCGAGCCGGCGGTGATCGTCATCGAATGACGATCTGGGGCGTCGCGGCTACGGAAGAGGCGGACATGCTTTCCCAGCAGATGACCATAGTCGTGGTCCCGCCCGAGCCGGACCTCACTCCGGCGACCGCCTTCGAGGAATTGGAGGCGATCCTCTACACCGTCGCCGCCTCGCCGCCCCAGCACCGCAAGTTCGCGGTCCGCTACATGCAATGCCGCGACGTGCTGATGGGGAGCGAGCTCCGCGCCACCCTGCCCGGCTTCATGCTGCAGACCGGCACGATCGACAAATTTCGCGACTTCATCACGCTCTACGACCGCGACGTGCCCGCGCGCCGCGCCTTTCTCGATCATGCGCTCGGCCGCTGCCGCGCGCTGGTCGGCCCCCAGCGGGTCTATGACGATTTCGCCGACCTCGATTTTTGAGATGCGCCTCTGGTGCGCGCTCGCCGGCCACGCGCCCGACGCCGGGCTGGCGACGTGGAACCTCGGCTATTGCTTCAGCCGCTGCGAACGCTGCGGCCGCGACATCGTCCGCACCGGCGAGGGCCGCTGGAAGGTCCCGCACGGATATCGCATCGTCTGGCAGCCGCTGCCGGCCAAGGCTGCCGATCCGCCCGAGCCCGCCGAAGCCGAGCTTCCGCCCGCGGCCGAGTCGGAGCCGCTCCCCTGGGGAGAGGTCGCCGACCCGGTCCATTTCGACGCCGCTCCCGAGGCCGAGCCGCTCCTAACCGAACCGGAGCCACTGCCCCCGGAAAAGGTCGCGGCGGAACCCGAGCCGATCCCCTTCGAGGCCGCGCCGGAAATCGCCCCGTCCGAGGATGAGCCGCCCGCGCCGGCGATCGAGCCCGGTCCGCCTGCCCCGGTGGAGGACGAGCTGCCCTTGCCACCTGCTGGGATCGAGGAGGAAGAGGCGCCTTTGCCGCAAGCCGCGATCGAGGTTGAGGCGCCGCTGCCGCAACCCGAACGCGCCCGCGACTTCATGGACATGGACGTGGAGGAGGAGGATTGGGACGATCTCGCCGCCCTGCCGCCTGCCGCAATGGCGGCCGCCGCCCCCGCGGCCGCCGCGCCGCGCTGGCTCGCTTTGCCCGACTGAACCTTTATTCGGCCGCCAGCGGCTCCGGCGCCGGGCGCCGCCTGATCCGAGCCAGCAGCCGCGGCAGCGGCGCGTTGCGCTCCATCCAGGCGGCATAGTCGCGATAGGCCGGATCGGCCATCAAATGCCGCTCCTCGGTCCGCGCCCGCCAATAATAGACCCCGCTCACGAGGCCGAGCACGACCGTGTTGCGCACCGCGTCGACCGGGTTCCCGCTCGCCGCCAGGAACGGCATCGTCGCCAGCCACCAGAACAGATTCTTGGAGACATAGGCCGGATGCTTGGTCCAGGCGTACGGGCCGTGGGTGAGGATGCCGCGGTGGGTGAGGTTGGAAAAGCGGATGCCGAACGCCACCGTCGCCCAGGCGTAATAAGCTGTGAGCAGCACCAGCACGGCCCCGATGACGCCGAGCGCCAGCGGCGACCCTGCGAACCAGTGCGTCCATTCGCCCGCGCCCTGCTGATAGTTGAGCGGCCCGCCCGGGTTCATCAGGATGAACGGCGGGTAGCAGATCAGCGCGGCGGTCCAGCCGGCGGCATAGGGGTTGGCGGAGCGGATATGGGCGTCGAGCGGCTTCATCGTCAGCATGTAGCCGACCGTCGCAAAGGCGACGTCGATCAGGAACATCGCGCCGACCAGCCAGTGGGTGAGGGTCACCGGGCTCGCGAGGATGTCCGACAGCGTGGGCCGGACCGTGTCGGTCCAGTTGCCCGGCACGATCGAGATCATGAAGGCGAGGAAGAAGCCCTTCACCGCCCAGGCGCGGAAGAAATCGTAAAGCAGCTCGCGGTCCAGTCCGTCGGTGCGGCCGATGATCAGCCGTCCGAAATGCCAGGCGCCGTCGCGCGGCTCTTTCAGCCGCCGGTCGAGCCACACCACATAGGGCACCGACAGGATCAGCATCGGCAGCGCGGCCACCGCAAGCGCCTGCATCGCGAACAGATATTGGCCGTCCCAATACCAGCGGCCGACGCAATAGAGGAAGGCGATCGCCGCCCAGATGCCCCACAGGCCGACGATCTTGGCCAGGCTGATGTCGGCGCTCTCGCGCAGCGGCCGCGGCGGCGAGTCCCAGTCGATCCCGGTCGAGGGGCTGCGGTGGACCTTGTCGACCAGCAGCGACCACAACACCATCGGCAGCCCGCAGGCGACGAGCGCGACCATCGCATAGCCCGGCCCGTCGAGGCCGTAGCTGCCGGCGAATATCGCCCAGCCGCCGAGGCCGGCGAGGCCAGCGACGCCGACGCCGACGCTCACCGCCGATCGCGGCCGCGGGTCGGCGGCGGTCACGGCATCGATCCTGGATAAAGCGTTCATCGCCTCGCATTAACCGACAAGTGGTAAGCAACCGGTGAAGGCGGCCGCGCGCCCCCCGCCCCCGCCCCTCGCCCCCTCGTCGGGCGATGCCGTAGCTTCGCGGGTGGGCGCGTAAGGCTTCTTAAACGCTTGGGCCCCTATTTTAGGCTTTGCGGCGAGGGACATCGGGGGATGCTGCGCGGCCGCCGCGGGAGGGATGGTGCGATGAATCTGGCCTATGAGGAGACCACCTTCTCCTTCTCGAGCGAGGCGCCCGGACCGCAGGAGCGCCGCCGCGATACCCGGCACATGACCATCTTGCGCGTCGGCACCCTGATCGTCGACGGCGCCCGCGAGCTCTGCCTCATCCGCAACATCTCGGCGGGCGGGCTGATGGCCCACGTCTATTCGCAGCTCGACCTCGGCAAGGCGGTCGCCGTCGAGCTCAAGACCAACCAGCAGATCGCCGGCCGCGTCTCCTGGATCAAGGGCGGCAATATCGGCATCGCCTTCGATCAGATCATCGACGTCGAGGAATTGCTCGCCAGCCAGAACGCGCTCGACGGCGGCTGGCGGCCGCGGCTGCCGCGGGTCGAGGTCGACCGCATGGGCACGCTCCGCGCCGGCGCCCGCACCCACTGGGTTAGCACCCGCGACATTTCGCAGGGCGGCGCCAAGCTCGACACCGATCAGCCGCTCGATCCCGGCACCGACATCGTCCTCACGCTCGAAGGCTTCCGCCCGCTCGCCGGCGTCGTGCGCTGGTCGCATGAGGGGCTGTGCGGCGTCTCGTTCAACCAGGTCATTCCGTTCGGCGAACTGATGGGCTGGCTCCGGCAGGCCTGAGGCCGCTACTTCCTGCCCTCGGTTCCCGCTCCACCGGGACGGCGCCGCCCGATCCACCAGGCGTGGCGCCCGACCACCAGGTCCGGCACCTTTTTGCCCTCGGCGTCCAGCGCCGGCGCGTAGCGGAAACGCCGCTCGATCAGCCGGCAAGTGGTGGCATCGAGCTCGGCATGGCCGCTCGACCGCGTGACGATGCAGTCGCTGACCCCGCCGTCCGCCGCGACCTTGAAGCTCAGGAAGACGACGCCCTCGGCCCGCTTCCGCCGCGCCGCCCGCGGATAATCCGAATCGAGCAACGCCCCGCCGATCAGCCGCGCGCTCCGCGCCACCCCGCCGCCGCCGCCGCTTCCGGTGCTGCTCCCGGCGCCGCCGCTGCCCGTCCCCACGCCGCTCCCGCTCGAACTTCCGGCCAAGACGCCCACGCCCGATCCCACCACCGGCGCGGCGGGGAGCGGCGGCGCAGCCTCGACCCGCACCTCCGGCGGCGGCGCCAGCACCGGCGACGCGGCCGGGGCGGCCGGGGCGGCCGCGGCTTCTGTCGCCTTCTCAAGCTTGGGAGCAGGAGCGGCCTTCACCTCTGGCGGCGGCGGCGCCTCGCGCACCTCGAACAATTTCAGCCGCTCCTCGGCCTGCCGCGACACCTCGACGCCGAGGCCGCCGATCAGCGCGTAACCGAGCAACAGGTGAAACGCGGCGGCGGCGCCCGCCGACGTCATCCGCTCCCGCTTCCGCCCCTCGCCCATGTCCGCATTATCGCACCGAAGCGCGGCACCGGCCAGATCAAACCTGCTCGCTAAACCCCGTAGCGCCCCCCTCAATCCTGCCGCTTGCCCGTCTTCTTCGCCGGCGCATTCTCGTTGCCGCCGGTCTCCTGCTCGCCGAGCTGGCCGCCGCCATGATAGGGCATCTCGGTCTGGCCGCCATGGCCCATGAAGCCGCCATTCTTGGCCGACTTGCCGGTATGCGGGTTGGGATAGGCGCCGCCGCCCGAATCGCCGCCGCCGAGCCCGCTCTCGCGCCCGTTGAACTTGTCCATCGCCTCCGGGTCGCCGCGGGCGAGGTCGCCGGCCGCGCCGTGCGAGCCTGGATTGTCCGGCGAATGGGCGTCGCGATTGGGTCCGAGCCGTTTGATCATCGTGCTGCCTCCGTGCCCCCCGAACGCGCCGCCCGCCGCTCCGTTCAATCCTCGAGGATCAGGCTGTGCTCGCGCGTGTCGCGCATCCGCCAATAGACGATCAGCGACAGCCCGATCATCCCCGTCACATACCAGTAGAAAGCCCGCTCCACCCCCGCATCCTTGAACCACAAAGCGGCATATTCGGCGGTGCCGCCGAACAATGTGTTGGCCAGCGCATAAGGCAAGGCGACGCCGAGCGCGCGGGTGTGGGCGGGAAACAATTCCGCCTTCACCACCGCGTTGATCGACGTGTAGCCGGTGACGATCAGCAGCGCGCCGAACACCAAAAGAAAGGCGAGAAACGGGTCGCGCACCGTCTCCAGCGTGCGGAAGATCGGATAGGTGAGGAACAGGCCGAGCAGCCCGAAGCCGATCATCAGCGGCCGCCGCCCGACCCGGTCCGACAGGGCCCCCGCCGCCGGCTGCAGCAGCATGAACAGGAACAGGGCCGCGGCGGTGACCTGCGTCGCCGTCTGGCGGCTGAAGCCCGACGTGTTGACCAGGAATTTCTGCATGTAGGTCGTGTAGGCGTAGAAGGCGAGCGTGCCGCCCGCGGTCAGCGCCATCACCAGCAGCGCCTCCCTCGGATGGTCGCGGAACAGGCCCCAGCCGCTCGCCTTGGGCGCGCCGCCGTCGCGCGCATTCTCGAAGCTTTCGGTCTCGGTCAGCCGCCGCCGGATCCAGAACACCACCACCGCCAGCGCCGCCCCGATCGCAAACGGGATCCGCCAGCCCCACGCCTCCAGCGCCGCCTCGCTCATCACCGCCTGCAGCAGGATCAGCACGGCGAGCGCGATCAGCTGGCCCGAGATCAAAGTCACATATTGGAAGCTCGAGAAGAAGCCGCGCCGCTCCCGCCCCGCCATCTCGCTCAAATAGGTGGCGCTGGCGCCATATTCGCCGCCGACGCTGAGCCCCTGCAGCATCCGCGCCGCCACCAATATCGCCGGCGCCCAGGCGCCGATCGCGGCATGAGTGGGCGTCACCGCGATCAGCAGCGACCCGCCGCACATCAACGCCACCGACAGCGTCAGCCCCGCCTTGCGCCCTTTGCGGTCGGCATAGATGCCCATCGCCCAGGCGCCGATCGGCCGCATCAGGAAGCCGACCGCGAACACCGCCGCGGCGCTCAGCAATTCGGCGGTGCGGTCGCCAGCCGGGAAGAAGACCGGCGCGAAATAGAGGGTGAAGGCCGAATAGACGTACCAGTCATACCATTCGACGAGGTTGCCGGCCGATCCGCCGATAATGTTGCGCAGCCGGTGCGCGCGGTCGAAGCGGGCGGTTTCCACCATCAGCGGACCAATTCGCCCCCCTTCATCACCGCCCGCACGCACTGCGTCGCCGCCTCCGCCCCGCCGGCAAACAGCAAAGCCGCGGCGACGGCAGCGATCCCCCGCGCGATCACTCCCCCTCCTGCTGCTGGCGGCGCTTGATATTCTGGGGGAAGCAGCCGGTATAGCCCCCCGGCCCGACCGTGGAGCAGGAGCCGATCCCGGCATCGCCTTCCTCGATCAGCCTGTGGCGCTCCCGCGACACGCTGTCCGTCGCGCCGCCGGGGTCGAACCGGTTCTCGCGGATCGGCAGCCGGTACTTCTCGTTGTCGCGCCGTCTGCAGACAACGATCTCATCGTCTTGCCCTTCGCCGACGGGGCCGCAACCGCGCTCCACTCGGAAGGTCTCGGCCGCGACCGCCATATAGTCGCCGCTCTCCTCCTCGGGCGGCGCGGCCGTGGCCGGCGCCGAGCACAGCCACACCAAAATCACGGCGGGCCGCGCCGGCAGCCGCGCCAGCACCGGCCGCGCCTCAGCCATGCGCCGCAGCCGAACGCCGGCTGCCGTAGAACAGGGAGATCTGGGTCTGGTGCGGCAAAGCTCCCTCGAGGTAGGACAGTCGCCGAGCCCGCACGCGCCTGGGCTTGTCGAAAGCCTGTGCGTCAGGAGCAGGGGAGAGCGTCGCCCGCGCTACAATCACCGAACTCACGCAGCGGGTTCCCCATAGCCATGCTCCTGCAATCGTGCGCGGCACATGGGATTCTGAATCGCCTTGAAGGCCGCGCGACGTTGTTCTTCCGTGGCCTCACTACACGGCAAGCCGGGTTCCCGAACGCGGCGATCGCACCAGCCGCAAACCTGTCCTTCCATTTCCTGTGGCGTAGGAGAGGCAGCAAAGCGATCCGCTTGCGGCGCCTCCGGTTGCTTTTGGAGTTCCCCTGGCAAAAACCACAACGCTCGAACGATCGATCCAACCGCCCATAACACCAGCCACAGCTGGAAGAGCGCACCGGCGAGGACCCAAAGTGCGAATTGAAGCGCTACTTTGCCGGGGTCGATGCCCGAATAGGTCGTCACATCCATCGAGTACGCGACCAGCGCGAAGAGCAGCGAGGCCGCAAATAAAATCCACGCAATGGCGAGGGAGGTGCTGCCGTCGGGGCGGCTAATCATTTTCCCGGACTCCCTTCTTACGGGGTTCATCGACTATAATCCCAGGTCCGGCAGCCCCCGCAGCCGAGCGCCGGCTGCCGTAGAGCATGTAGAAAACCAGCCCGATGACGTTCCAGATCAGGAAATAGATCTGGGTCGTCTGCGGCAGGCTGAGGAACAGATAGATGCAGCCGAGGATCGCGACCAGCCCGACCGGCCAGGCCAAAGGC